>JBJTOY010000060.1:0-17902 GCA_046074845.1 Actinomycetes bacterium
CGACGTCCTTCTTCGACTTGCCGGTCGCCTCGGCGACCTTGTCGACGAGCTCTGCCTTGTTCATGTACTGCCTCCGCAGTGCCGTCGTTTCCACCGAAATGGAAACGCATCCTCGCCGCCCCGTCAAGCACCATGGAGACGTGCTCCATTTCCGGTCGCGAGATCGGGGTGACGAACAACTCCGCCGTTGTCTGCGCGAACCCTTACACACCACGAACGGCAAGTGGCGGATTTCCGATCCAAGCGGTGCGCCGACCTCCGCGCGAGCACGCGTGATCACCCCGCACGTGACCTCGACGTGACCGCGCGCAGGGCCAGGCGTGGAGCGGGTGAACGGGCGATCGCGCCCGGTGCGACACGGCGTGAACACGCGTGGTCGGATACCGGTATGGAGTGCAGCGCGCCGCTCCCCGACGGCACGTACTCGGGTTTCATCGTCGATGTCGACACGCTCGCCGAGGGCCTGCTCGCGGTCGACGTGACGATCACGAGCGGGCCGCATCGCGGCCAGCTCTTGACGGTGCGCGCGCAGGGTCTGACGCGCCGTGATCCGGTCCATCTCCTCGGTCAGCCATGCGACCTGATCATCACGGACGGCGCGCCCCGCATCGTGCTCTGATCGAACCGAACCACATGGCCAACTCGCGCCCCACCATGGAGTGACGCTCCGCGGTCGCCTCGGAGCGTCACCGTCGGGTCGTCCTCGGGGGCTCGAGGGGCCCCGGACGCAGCACGAGCCCGGTTCGGCGGCACCGATCCGGGCTCGTATGCGATGGCAGCCCCGAGCAGATTCGAACTGCCGTTTCCGCCTTGAGAGGGCGGCGTCCTGGGCCGCTAGACGACGGGGCCAACGCTGAGCGGTCCGTGAGCCGGACCTATGTGAAGGTCACCTGGCGTCGCCGGCGACCCGCTCGGGGGGGAGGACTCGAACCCCCAATAACTGGACCAGAACCAGTTGTGTTGCCGATTACACCACCCCCGAAAGGAGTGCGGACTCTAGCCCGCGCACCCGGCCGCCGTGCCAGCCGGGACAGGGGTCACCCGAGCCGGGCCCGGGCCGCGGCGATCCGGCGGCGAGCCTCGTCACGCCCCAGGAGGTGGATCGAGTCGAACAATGGCAGACCCGCGTGGCGACCCTCGATCGCCGCGTAGACCGCGGGCAGTGCCTTGCGCGGCTTCACGCCGATGGGTTCGAGGGTCGGCCGGAGATCGACGGCCTCCACCGTCCACTCGCAGTCGGCGAGGTGGGCGTCGACCGCGTCGAGGATGGCCCCGAGGGACTCGGTCCCCGCGACGCGGTCCCAGGACTCCTCGGCGATGGTGAACGCGTCCGGGTCGGCGAACAGGAAGTCCATCTGCTCGGCGAGTTGGACGAGGGTCGAGGCTCGCTCCTGCCCGATCCGCACCGCACCGACGAACCGGTCCTCGTCGAGTGCGGCGCCGTACCGGGCCGTGGCGTAGGGGCGCACCCGCTCGACGAGTTCGGCGAGCGGGAGGCGCCGGATCCACTCGCCGTTGATCCACTCGAGCTTCTGGTGGTCGAAGAACGCGGCCGAGTGGGTGACCCGATCGAGGTCGAACGCCGCCGCGAGCTCCGCGGCCGAGAGCACCTCCTCGCCGTCCTCGGGCGCCCATCCGAGGAGCGCGAGGTAGTTGAGGAGGGCCTCCGGGAGCAGCCCCTGGTCGCGGAAGTCCTCGAGGGACACCGCGCCGTGGCGCTTCGAGAGCTTGGCCCGGTCGGCGCCGACGATCAGCGGCAGGTGCGCGTAGACCGGCACGGTGTCGTCCCCCATCGCCCGGCGCAGGGCGAGCACCCGGTGCGTGGAGTCGAGGAGGTCCTCGCCCCGGATGACGTGGGTGATGCCCATCTCGAGGTCGTCGACCGCGTTCGCGAGGAAGAAGATCGGCGTGCCGTTCGCCCGCACGATGATGAAGTCCGGGATCGTCGTCCATTCGACCGCCACCCGGCCACGCACGACGTCGGTGAACTCGCTGACCCCGCTCGACGGGGTGCGGAACCGCAGCGACACGGGACGACCCTCCGCCCGGCGCTCGGCGCGCTCGGCCTCGGCGAGGTCACGGCAGCGGCCGTCGTACCCGGGGGTGCGGCCGGCGGCGAGGGCGGCGTCGTTGCGCTCCTTGACCTCGGCCTCGGTGCAGTAGCACTCGTAGGCGTGGCCGGCGGCGTGCATGCGATCCGCGGCGGCGAGGTACCGGTCGAAGCGGTCGCTCTGGAGGTACGGCCCCTCGTCCCAGACCAGGCCCAGCCAGTGGAGGGTGTCCTGGATGCCGTCGACCCACTCCTGCCGGGACCGGGCGACGTCGGTGTCCTCGATCCGGAGCACGAAGGTCCCACCATGGTGCCGGGCGTAGAGGAAGTTGAACAGCGCGGTGCGGGCACCGCCGACGTGCAGGAAGCCCGTGGGTGCGGGCGAGAAGCGGACGCGGACCTCGCTCACCGGACCTCCTCGAGGAGCCGTCGGGCGATCACGACCCGCTGGACCTGGTTCGTGCCCTCGTAGATCTGGGTGACCTTGGCGTCGCGCATCATCCGCTCGACCGGGAAGTCGGTGGTGTAGCCGGCCCCGCCGAGGACCTGCACCGCGTCGGTCGTCACCTGCATCGCGACGTCGGTGGCGAAGAGCTTGGCCATCGAGGACACCTTCGAGGAGTCGGGCGCGCCGCGGTCGACCATCGAACAGGCCCGGTAGACGAGCGTGCGGGCGGCCTCGACCCGGGTGGCCATGTCGGCGAGGAGGAACTGGAGACCCTGGAACTCGGCGATCGGCCGCCCGAACTGCTGCCGCTCGGTGGCGTACCTCGTGGCGACGTCGAGCGCGCCCTGTGCGAGGCCGACCGCCTGGGCCCCGACCACCGGACGCGAGGTGTCGAGCGCCCCCATCGCGTACGCGAACCCCTGACCCTCCTCGCCGATGAGGTTGGCGGCGGGCACGATGCAGTCGTCGAGGAGCAGCTCACCGGTGGGCGACCCCCGCATGCCCATCTTGTGCTCGAGCTTGCCGATCGAGAACCCGGGCGCGTCGCGCTCGACCACGATTGCGCTGATCCCGCGCCCGCCCGCCTCCGGCGAGGTCTTGGCGAACACCGTGTAGACGTCGGAGATCCCGGCGTTCGTGATCCAGCACTTCCGCCCGTTGAGCACGTAGTGGTCCCCGTCGCGCACCGCGCGGGTCGACATCGAGGCGACGTCGCTGCCCGCGTGCGGCTCGGACAGGCAGTAGGAGGCCTGCCACTCCCCCGAGGCCACGCGGGGCACGATGCGGTCGCGGAGCTCCTCGCCGCCGTGGCGCACGATCGGCGAGACCCCGAACCGGGAGATGAGCACGAACAGGGACGAGGCCCCGCAGACCCGGGCCGTCTCCTCGACCACGATCGCGTAGGTGAGGGTGTCGCCCCCGTCACCACCGAGGTCGGCCGGGTAGATGGAACGGACCAGGCCGGAGTCCCGCCACGCCTCGAAGGAGGCCCACGGGAACTCGGATCGCTCGTCGGCCGCCGCGGCGTGGGGTTCGATGGAGGACACGGCGAGGCGACGCATGGCGTCACGCAGCGCCTCGTACTCCTCGGGCAGCTCGAAGGCACCCACCGAAGCCGGCCTCAGTGCCCGGCGTGGGCGGCGGCGAGGGCCGCTCGCACCTCGGCCGTGGCCGCCGCGGCCTCGGCCCGGGTGCGGTGGAGGATCTCGGCGGGGACCGCGCCGACCGCCCGTCGACGCTCGAGCCAGTGGTGCCCAGCGCCGTGGAGGAGGGCTGGCCGCCAGGCGAGCACCTCGGGGGCGTCGCCCTCGAGGCCGAGGTATCCGACCGCGAGGTCGACGTCGGCGGCGGTGGGCGCGCGACCGAACGACGCGGCGCGCTTCATCGCGATCTCGGCGACCACCGCGATCGCGTCGGACCGGTGCTCGCCGGGCACGAGCACGAACCGGTCCGCCCGGCGGGTCGCCAGCGTCATGGCGTAGCCGATGTTCGGGCCGGTATTGCCGAGCAGCGCGCCGGACTCGCCCTCGGCGCCGACCTCGCCGACCCGGTCGGCCCGCCAGGGCTCGGCCGGCGGCAGGTGCACACCGGGGGCGAGGTTCACCTCGTTGCGCGGCTCGTCGTCGGCCAGGACGGGGACGTAGGGATCGGTCGGCATGGAGGAGTGACTACCCCCGGGCCTCGGCCCGGAGCAAGCCGTAGGTCAGCGAGTCGGACAGGGCCTGCCACGACGCCTCGATGATGTTCTCGCTGACCCCGATGGTGGTCCAGGACCCCTCGCCGTCGGTGGTGTCGAGGAGCACGCGGGTGATCGCCCCCGTACCGCGATCGGTGTCGAGCACCCGGACCTTGTAGTCGGTGAGGTGGATCTGGGCGAGGGCCGGGAAGTGCGCGCCGACCGCGGAGCGCAGCGCGTTGTCGAGCGCGTTGACCGGCCCGTTGCCCTCGGCGGTCGCGATGAGCCGCTCGGTGCCGAGCCGGACCTTGATGGTCGCCTCGGTGGCGACGCCGGCGATGCCGTCGGTGCCCTGCACGTCGTCGGTGATGACCCGGAACGACTCCACGGTGAACCAGTCCGGGCTCCAGCCGGTGGCCCGCCGCATGAGCAGTTCGAGCGACGCGTCGGCCACCTCGAAGTGGTACCCCTCGTGCTCGAGCCGCTTGAGCGTGTCGACGACCTGGTTGACCGTCGGGCCGTCGAGGTCGAGCCCGAGCTCGGTGGCCTTGAGGGCCACCGTCGCCTTGCCGGCGAGCTCGGAGACGACGAACCGGGTCCCGTTGCCGACCGAGTCGGGTACGACGTGCTCGTAGGCGTCGGGCCGGCGGGCGATCGCGCTCACGTGCAGCCCCGCCTTGTGGGCGAAGGCCGAGGTGCCGACGTACGGCGCCTGCGGGTTCACCGCCATGTTGACGAGCTCGGCGATGTGGTGGGACACCGGCGTGAGCAGTTCGAGCCGGTCGGCCGGGATCGTCTCGACCCCCATCTTGATCGTGAGGTTCGGGATGATCGTCGTGAGGTTGCAGTTCCCGGTGCGCTCGCCGTACCCGTTGATCGTGCCCTGCACCTGGGTGGCCCCGCCCCGGACCCCGGCGAGCGCGTTCGCCACGCCGCACCCGGTGTCGTCGTGGAGGTGCACGCCGACGGCGACGTCGCCGCCGAAGTAGTCGACGACCTCACTGACGATGCGCTCGACCTCGTGCGGCAGCGACCCGCCGTTGGTGTCGCAGAGCACGAGGCGATCGACGCCGGCGGTCGCCGCGGCCTCGAGCACCCGGAGGGAGTACTCGGCGTTGCGCTTGTAGCCGTCGAAGAAGTGCTCGGCGTCGAAGAGGACCTCGCGACCCTCGCCCTTGAGGAACCGCACGCTGTCCCCGACCATCGCCACGCCCTCGTCCAGCGTGGTGTTGAGGGTCTCGGTCACGTGGTAGTCCCAGCACTTGCCCACGATGCACAGGGCCGGCGCACCGGACCGCAGGAGGTGGGCGAGGGTCTCGTCCGAGTCGACCTTCCCGCGGGCACGCCGCGTCGATCCGAAGGCCACGAGCGTCGAGGTCGTGAGCGTCAGCTCGTCCGGGATGCGCCGGAACAGTTCGTCATCCTTCGGGTTCGCCCCGGGCCAGCCCGCCTCGATGTAGCGGACGCCGAGGAGGTCGAGCTGCTCGGCGATGCGCAACTTGTCGTCGACGGTCAGCGAGATGCCCTCGAGCTGGCTGCCGTCGCGCAGGGTGGTGTCGTAGATCTCGACGTACTTCGGGGTCCGGTCAGCCATTGACGTAGTCCAACCAGTCGGCGTACTTCGGGTTCCGGCCGTGGACCGTCTCGAAGTACGCGGCCTGCAGTTCGAGCGCGATCGGGCCGGGATCGCCACCGCGCGGGCCGATGTCGCGGTCGTCGACCGAACGCAGCGGCACGAGTTCGGCCGCGGTGCCGGTGAGGAACGCCTCGTCCGCCAGGTACAGGTCGGACCGCAGGAGGTTCGCCTCGACGACCTCGTACCCGAGGTCGCGGGCGATGGTCATGATGCTGTGGCGCGTGAGCCCCTCGAGCGCGCCCGAGGAGGTCGGCGGCGTCACGATGACGCCGTCGCGCACGATGAAGAGGTTCTCGCCGGTGCACTCCGCCACGTGGCCGTGGGTGTTCAGCAGGATCGCCTCGTCGTAGCCGCCCTTCAGCGCCTCGACCTTGGCCAGTGACGAGTTGACGTAGATGCCCGTGCCCTTGGCCGCGACCGGCATGACGTTCGGCTCCATGCGACGCCAGGAGGACACCTTGGTGCGCACGCCGCGTCGGAGACCCTCCTCGCCGAGGTAGGAGCCCCACGGCCAGACCGCGATCGCGATGTTGTGCGGGCAGGGCAGCGGGTTGAGGCCCATCTCGCCGTAGCCGAGGTAGATGAGCGGACGGATGTAGCAGGAATCGATCCCGTTGATCCGGATCGTCTCCCTCGTCGCCTCGCACAGCTCGTCGACCGAGAACGGCGGATCCATCATCAGGAGGTGCGCCGACTGGTACAGGCGGCGCATGTGGTCGCGGAGCCGGAACACGGCCGGACCCCGGTCGGTCGGGTACGCCCGGATGCCCTCGAAGACGCCGGAGCCGTAGTGGAGCGTGTGGGAGAGGACGTGGATCCGCGCGTCGTCCCAGTCGACGAACTCGCCGTCCATCCAGATCTTCTTCGTCGCTTCGATCGGCATCGCTACTGGCTCCTGCGTGGGGGTTCGGTCGTGGGTCGTTACAGCGCGGCCGTGATCGCCGCCGCGATCGCGCCGGTACCACCGGTGGCGTCGTCGGAGGCGGCCACCGCGGCCCGGACGCGATCGGCTGCGCCGGTCTCGCCGAGGAAATCGAGCATCATCGCGGCGGAGATGACCGCCGCCCGCGGGTCGGCCACGCCGGTGCCCGCGATGTCGGGGGCCGAGCCGTGGACCGGCTCGAACAGCGACGGACCCGTACGGGCCGGGTTGAGGTTGGCCGAGGCGGCCCGGCCGACCCCGCCGGCGATGGCCCCGCCGAGGTCGGTGAGGATGTCCCCGAAGAGGTTGTCGGTGACGATGACGTCGTAGCGCTCAGGCCGCTCCACGAAGTGGATGCAGGCGGCATCGATGTGCTCGTACCCCGTGCGGACCTCGGGGTACTCGGCCGCCACGGCGTCGAAGGCCCGCTGCCACAGGTCACCGGCGAAGGTGAGCACGTTGGTCTTGTGCACGAGGGTCAGGTGCTGGGCCGGGCGGCTGCGGGCCAGGTCGAACGCGTACCGGACGCAGCGCTCCACCCCCATCCGCGTGTTCACCGACCCTTGGGTCGCGATCTCGAAGGGGGTGTCCTTGCGGAGGAACCCGCCCTCGCCCGCGTAGGTGCCCTCGGTATTCTCGCGCACGACGAGCATGTCGACCCCGCCGTTCAGCGCGGAGGGCCCGGCCACGAACGGGCGCAGGTTCACGTAGAGGTCGAGAGCGAAGCGCATCCTGAGCAGCAACCCGCGCTCGATGACTCCCGGCGGCACCTCGGGGGTGCCGACCGCGCCGAGCAGGATCGCGTCGAAGCCCCGCAGCTCGTCGAGGGTCTCGTCGGACAGGACCTCGCCCGTGGCGAGGTAGCGACGGCCCCCGAGGTCGTACTCGGTGGTGTCGAGGTCGACCCCGGCGGCCGCGACGACGCCGAGCGCCGCCCCGATGACCTCGGGGCCGATGCCGTCCCCGCCGATGATGGCGATGCGGTGCGTCACGGTGGTGGTGCTCCTGGGTGGTCGGTGGTTCGAGTCGGTGGTTCGAGTCGGTGGTTCGATCGGTGGAAACGAAAGACCGCCCACCGAGGTGGACGGTCAGGGGCGAACGCCGGGGGGTCGGCGTCCGCTAGGGAATGACGATGATGCGGCGGGCCACGGCGGGGCACCACGCGGCGCGACGGATCGCGCCCGAGGTGTCGGAGGTCGCCGGAGCCGTCGCCATAGAGCCCCGAATGTACCACCCCGGCTGCGCGCCCCCACCTCCGGATGGAATGATGCGGCCTCGGGCCACCGGGCGACGGGGGCCACGACGGTTCGGGGGGATCGTGGAGGAGATGCGGGCCGGACGGCCGTCGTGGACCGTGGGCCGGGCGGCGAGGGCCGGCCTCGCCCTGCTGACGGTCGGCGCGTTGGGACTCGCCGCATGCAGCGAGTCCGCTCCGTCCGGCGGCGAGGGCGCCGGCGGCATCCCGGGCGGCGGCGAGCGGTGCGAGGCGGCCTCGGTCGTCGCCTGCATCGGTGACGACACGACGCTGGGCCGCATCCGACACACGCCCGTGCGGGCCACGGGCGAGCCCATCCGCCTCGGCATGATCAACCAGGAGACCGGCGCCGCCGGCGCCTTCCCCGAACTGTCGCGTGCCGATCGGGCCGCCATCGAGTTCATCAACGCCGAGCTCGGCGGCGTGAACGGCCGACCCCTCGAGCTCGAGGTCTGCGACACCCAGTTCTCCCCCGCCGGATCCCAGTCCTGCGCGCAGCGCATGATCCAACGCGACGTCGTCGCGGTGACCGGCGGCATCGACGTGTTCGGCGACGGCATCCGCGTGCTGAGCGACAACGGGATCCCGCTCGTCGGCGGCATCCCGGTGAGCACCGCCTCGGCGACCGTGCCGACCTCGTTCCAGTTCAGCGGCGGGATCTGGGGCGCGTTCCTCGGCTTCGTCGACTTCGCGATCCGTGACCTCGATGCGACCCACGTCGCGATCATGTACAGCGATTACGGACCGATCACCGACGCGGCCCGCACCGCCCAGCGCGCGGCGCAGCGCCTCGGCGCGCGGGTGACGATGGTGCCGTTCCCGATCATCACCACCGACTTCCTCACGCCGATGACCGCCGCGGCCCAGAGCGGCGCGGATGCGATCATCGTGGGCACCGCCGACACCGGCTGCGTCCCGTCGTTCCGGGCGGCCGAGCAACTCGGGGTGGAGGCGGCGCTGTTCTTCACCGGCGCGTGCGCCGCCCCGAAGATCCTCGAGAACGCCGGGGCGAAGGCGACCCGCGGTGCGTACTTCAACATCGAGCAGGAACTCCCCGAGCCCGGGGAGGTCGACCCCGACACCCGGCTGTACGACCTGGTCCTGGCCAAGTACGCGCCCGACCTCGATCCGGCCGGGGCCGGCACGGTGTCGTTCCGGTCCGTGATGAACCTGTACCAGCAGATGGTGGCGCTCGGGGCGCGGGCCACCGACCGCCCCGCGATCCTGCGAGCCTTCCGTGCCGCGGTCGACCACCCATCCTTCATGGGGCATCCGTACACCTGCGACGGTGAGCAACTGCCCGGCCTCCCGGCCATGTGCTCGCCCCAGCAGGTGATCGTGCAGAAGACCGCCGACGGACTCGAGCAGCGCAGCGGCTGGATCGACGTCGGCGCGCTCGTCCCGTCGAGGTAGGGGCGCACCATCGGCACCTACGGCGGGTACCTCCTCGTCGGGCTCGGCGCGGGCGGCGTGCTCGCGGCCCTGGCGATCGGGCTCGTGCTCACCTTCCGCGCCTCGGGGGTCGTGAACTTCGCGCACGCCGCGACGGGCACCTACCTCGCGTTCGTGTTCTTCGAACTGCGCCAGCGCGGTGATCTCGTGCTGCCGGTCCTCGGGCTGCCGGCCCGGATCCACCTCGTCGACCGGCCGACCGTGGCGACGGCACTCGGGGTCACGGTGGTGCTCGCCGCGCTCCTCGGACTGCTCATCTACGGGCTCGTGTTCCGACCGCTGCGGACCGCGCCGCCACTCGCGCGCATCGTCGCGTCGCTCGGCCTGCTCCTCTACCTGCAGGAGATGGTGCGCCTGCGCTTCGGCGGGGGCGGGGGATCGGCGCTGTTCCAGATCGGCGACCTGCTCCCGACCGGCGCGGTGCGGGTCCTCGGCGTCGCCGTCCCCACCAACCGCTTCGTCCTCGCCGCCCTCGCCATGGGCACCGCGCTCGTCCTCGCCGCGGTGTTCCGGTACACCCGTTTCGGCCTCGCGACGCGCGCCTCGGCCGAGAACGAGCGGGGCGCGGTGCTCACCGGCATCTCCCCCGACCGCGTGGCGGCAGTCAACTGGATGGTCGCGACCGTGCTCGCCGGGGTGGCGGTCATCCTCATCGGTTCGGTGACCAAGCAGCTCGACGTCGTGTCGACCTCCCTGCTGGTGGTCCCGGCGCTCGCCGCCGCACTGCTCGGCGGCATGTCCTCGTTCGTCCTCACGACCTGCGCCGGGCTCGCCATCGGCATGGTGCAGGCCGCACTGACCCACTTCGCGACGGTCGAGACCTGGCTCCCCTCGTGGCTTCCCCGCACCGGCATCCCGGAGGCGGTGCCGTTCCTCATCATCCTCGTGGCCATCACGCTGCGCGGGAACGCACTCCCCACGCGGGGTGCGCTCGAGGAGCGGTACCACCCGGCGGCGCCGAGCCCGAGGCATCCGGTGCGGTGGACGCTCATCGGAACGGCCGTCGTCACGATCATGATGCTGACCCTCGGCGGCGCGTGGCGCCTCGCGCTCATCGTCTCCCTCATCGCCACGGTGGTCGCGCTCTCGAGCGTGGTGCTCACCGGCTGGGTCGGTCAGATCTCCCTCGCCCAGCTCGCGGTCGCCGGGATCGCCGGATTCACGACCGCGCGCCTGAGCGCGGACGCCCACATCGCCTTCCCGTTCTCGGCGCTGCTCGCCATTGCGATCGCGGTCGGGGGCGGCCTGCTCGCCGGGTACCCCGCGGTGCGGGTCCGCGGCGCGACCCTCGCGGTGGCGACCCTCGGCGCGGCGACCGCCATCCAGGCCCTCGTGTTCTCCTCTGAGGCGCTCACCGGTGGCGTGGGCGGCATCGAGACGGTGTCGCCGAGCATCTTCGGCATCGACCTCGGCATCGACGCCCGGGGCGCGGCGTTCCCCCGCTGGCAGTTCGGGTTGTTCGTGATCGTCGTCGTCGCGTGCTGCATCCTCCTCGTCGCGAACCTGCGGCGGTCGACCACGGGACTGCGTTGGTTGGCGGTCCGCTCCAACGAACGGGCCGCCGCGGCCGCCGGGATCGACGTGACCGCCATGAAGCTGCTCGCGTTCGGCGTCGCCTCGGCGCTGGCCGGCGTCGGCGGGGTCCTGACCGCCTACGAGCTCACCCGACTCTCCCCCGACGTGTTCCTCGTGTTCGGCGCGCTCGCCACCCTCGCGCTCCTGTACCTCGGCGGGGTCGGCCGGATCGCCGGGGCGCTCATCGCGGGTGCGATGGCCGCGGGCGGACTCCTCACCCAGACCCTCGGCGGCAACGGGTCGGTGGGATCCAAGTACCAGGTCGCGCTGAGCGGCGTCGTGCTCATCGTCGTGACGATCGTGCAACCCGATGGGATCTCGGGGGCGGTCGCCGGGTTGCGGCACCGGATCGACGAGCGACGACGGACCACCACAGCCGAGGTCGCGCCGTGACCCGGCACGCCCTCGCCATCGACGGTCTCACGGTCGCCTACGGCGGCGTGCTGGCGGTCGACGACGTCTCGGTCTCCGTCGCACCCGGCGAGATCGTGGGGCTCATCGGACCCAACGGCGCCGGCAAGACGAGCCTCATCGACGCGGTCACCGGGTTCACCCCGGCCCGGGGCCGCGTCCGGGTCGCCGGCGCCCCTCTCGACGGTCTCCCGCCGCAGCGCCGGGCCCGGGCCGGCCTCGGGCGCACCTTCCAGTCGGTCGAACTCTTCGACGAGCTCACGGTCGAGGAGAACCTGCGCGTCGCGGCCTCCGACCCGCGTTGGTGGAGCCCGTTCCTCGATGCGGTGCGGCCCCGCGACCGACACCACGAGGACGTGCGGTGGGCCCTCGAGGCGGTCGGGCTCGCGGATGCCGCTCACGTGATGCCCGCGGAGCTCCCGACCGGTCGGACCCGTCTCGTCGGGGTGGCCCGTGCACTGGTGCGGCGACCCGCGGTGCTGCTGCTCGACGAGCCGGCGGCCGGTCTCGACACCGGCGAGTCGGCCGCGCTCGGCGAGCGCATCCGTGCGATCGCGGGATCAGGGGTGGCGGTGCTGCTCGTCGACCACGACATGTCGCTCGTCCTGTCGGTGTGCGATCGGGTCGCGGTGCTCGACTTCGGACGCATCATCGCGACGGGCACGCCGACCGAGGTGCGCGACGATCCACGCGTCGTCGAGGCCTACCTCGGCACCGCGACCCCCTCGGGCCCGACCGGCGCAGGGGGTGACTCGTGAGCGATCCGGTGCTCGTCACGAAGCGGCTGCGGGCCGGGTACGACGGCGTGGCCGTCGTCCACGACCTCGACCTCACCGTCGACGCGGGCGAGGTCGTGGCCCTGCTCGGGGCCAATGGTGCCGGCAAGACGACGACACTGCTCACCGTCGCCGGGCTCCTCCCCCCGATCGACGGAACCCTGCTGGTGCTCGACGAGGTCGCCCACGACGAACACGGGCGCGGGCGCCGGGTCCGTCGCTCGGCCCTCACCCGCACCTGGAAGCGGGCCCGGCACGGCGTGGCGCTCGTGCCCGAGGACCGCGGCCTGTTCCCGGGGCTCACGGTGCGCGAGCACCTGCGCCTCGCCCGCGGGCGCACCTCGTCCACGGCGTTCGACCTCTTCCCGGCGCTCGCGCCGCTCGCCGACCGGCGCGCCGGGCTGCTGTCGGGGGGCGAGCAGCAGATGCTCGCCCTCGCCCGTGCGCTGGTGCGCGAACCGCGCCTGCTCATGGTCGACGAGATGAGCCTCGGGCTGGCCCCGATCATCGTGGAGCGGTTGCTCCCGATGCTGCGCACGATCGCGAACGAGACCGGCGCCGGCGTCCTGCTCGTGGAGCAGCACGTGCCGATGGCGCTCGCGGTCGCCGACCGCGCCGTGGTCATGTCGCGCGGGCGCGACGTCGCGAGCGGGACGGGCGCCGAACTGGCGAGCCGACCCGACCTGCTCGAGGCCTCCTACCTCGGCGAACGCTGAGCGCGGTCGACCTCGGGCCCCGGAACGCTCCGGGCGGTTCGTCGGATCCGCACCCGTTGTGACCGGTGGTCCGTCCGCCGGGGATCCGCCGGAGGACTCGGGTACCCTCTGGCCCCATGAGCGAGCCCGCAACCCTCTCCCCGGCCGCGGCCGAACGCCTGCGCGAGGAACTCGCGGAGCGCACCGGCCCGCGCCGCATCATGATCACCGACCGCATCGAGAAGGCCCGTGAGCTCGGTGACCTCAAGGAGAACGCCGACTACCATGCGGCGAAGGACGAGCAGGGTCTCAACGAGGCCCGGGTGCGTCAGATCGAGGCGATCCTGCGCGACGCGGTGATCGTGGAGGCTGCGAACGCGGAACTCGCGGTGCCGGGGACGATCGTCGAGATCCGGTTCGTCGGCGCCGACGACACGACGACGTACCTGCTCGGGTCGATCGAGGAACGGCGCGACGACCTCGAGGTGCTCAGCTCATCCTCCCCCCTCGGCAAGGTGCTCATCGAGAAGCCGGTGGGCGGCCCCTACCGCTACGAGACGCCGGCGAAGAAGACGGTCGAGGTCGAGATCGTCTCGATCCGTCTCGCCGACTGACGCGCGCCGGTCCCGACCGGATCAGCCCAGCGCGGCGGGCGCCGCCGCGGCCCGTCGCCGGGCCCGCCGGCCCCGCGTGGGCATGACCCCGTCGAGCAGGGCCGCCCGCACCGCGACCTTGGCCTCCCGGGTGAGCTTGCGACCATCGGCGTCGGTGAGTTCGAACCGGTCCACCGCCTGGCCGTCGAGCGTCACGAGGCGGGCCGAGTGCACGCTCGCCCCGGCGGCCGCAAGCCCCACCGTGATCATGTGCAGCAGCCCGCGACGATCGGGGCTGCGCACCTCGCACAGCGTGTACCAGGGCGAGGCCGCATCGTCGAAGGCCACGGTGGCGTCCGGGTTCGGCGGGGAGACGAGCGCGACGGGGAACGCGGCCGCGATGGAGGCCTCGAGCGCCACCGGATCGGGACCGGCGACATCGGCGAGCGCCTCCGGGTCGAGCCGTGGCGGATCGAGCGGCGGCCGCTCCACGGTGAACGACTCCA
Organism: Actinomycetes bacterium; assembly: GCA_046074845.1. Classification (GTDB taxonomy): domain Bacteria; phylum Actinomycetota; class Acidimicrobiia; order IMCC26256; family IMCC26256; genus IMCC26256. The sequence goes on from JBJTOY010000060.1 coordinate 13,995, forward strand.
GCGCCGCGCCGTCGCCCCAGGTCGCGACGGTGGCCTCGAGCACGTCGAGCCCGTGGTCGGCGAGGACCCCCGACACCCGGGCCAGCAACCCGGGCGTGTCCCGGCTCACGACCTCGACGCGCCAACGGCCGGACCCGATCGGGTCGATGGCGACCCGGGCCTGGGACCGACCGGGCGGCGGTTCGATCCGCGCCGCGTGGCGCGCGATCGAGGCCGCGTCCTGCGCGAGCACGTACCCCTGCGGCGCGTGCTCGATGCGCTCGATGACCCGACGCCGACCACCGGCGAGCGCGATCGCCTCGGCCCGACGGAGGTCGACGAGCGTGCGCGCGTCCGACCCGGTGAGGGCCTCCTGCTCCACCACGGTGAGCAGCAGTCCGAGGATCTCGTCGAGCCGCCGCCGCTCGACCGCATCGAGCGGCGCGAGCGCGACGCTGAGCACGTAGAGGGACCGGACGAGTTCGCTCGTGCCGAGGTGGCTCGCGGCCGGGAGGACCGCGTCCTCGCTGAGGCCATCGGCCCGCATGGCGAGGGCTCGCAGCAGGCCCTGGTCGTTCACGAGGGTGACGAGCGCTCGCTGATCCTCGGCCGACAGCCCGAGTCGCGCCGCGAACGCACGGGCCAGCGGCGTCGATTCGACGTCGGGTCCTGCGGTGTCGAGGACGAGGGCGGCCAGCAGCAGCGCGCCCGGCTCCTCGATACGGGCCCAGGCCCGCCCGGCGACCTCGTCCTCACGCGGCAGGTCCCGCACGCGCTCGACGAGCTCGAACCGCAGCGTCTGGCCCGCGTCGAGGAGGTAGGGATCCGATCGCCGCAGGCGCAGTGCTTCGGCGAGTTCGGGCAGCGCGCGCTCGAGCACGCCGGTCCGTTCGAGGAACCGCCACGAACGGTCGCCGCCGAACTCGAGCACCGCGACGAGGCGACGGGTCGCACCCGCGTCCCACGGGAGCGCAGTGTCCCCGAGGCCGCCGAGCCAATCGAGCAGCGCCTCCCCTGGGGCCCGCGCCGCCTCGAGCGCGGTGGCCGCGTCGAACGCCACGGTGAGCGCAGCCTCCGCAGGCGGCCGTGCCGCGAGTTCGACGGTCCCGTCGTCCACCCGGAGCCACCCGCCGGCCGGCATCGCCTCGCCGGCCGCGGCCTGCGCGCCGCGCCGCCGTTGGATCGTGCGCAACCGCGCCTTGAGCAGCGGCGGCGCGAGCACGGTCGTGACGATCACGACGAGGAGCAGCGCGGCGTAGAGGTCGTCGCCGAGCACCCCGCTCGAGAGGCCGATCGTGGCGAAGATGAGGCCGACCTCGCCGCGCGGGATCATGCCGAAACCCATGAGCCACTTGTCGCCGCGGGCCCCGATCGCACCGAGGGCGCTGAGCAACTTGCCGATGATCGCGACCACGAAGAGCACACCGGCGATCCCGAGCACCTCGGGCTTCGCGAACGAGGACACGTCCACGTTGATACCGATGCCGAGGAAGAACACGGGGACGAAGAGGTGGCCGACCGGTGCGAGCTCGCGCTGGATCCGCTCCCGCTGCTCGGAGCGACTCAGGGCGAGACCGGCCACGAAGGCCCCGACGATCGGGGCGAGCTTCGCGGCGCTCGCGAACTCGGCGAACAGCAGGGAGAAGGCGAGCGCGAGCGCGACGAGGGTGCCGGGCGAGCGCGCGTACCGGTGCACGGCACGGAACATCGACGGCGCGAAGCGGCTGCCAAGCACCGTCGTGACGACGAGGAAGCCCACGGCCACCGCGATGATCGCGACGACCGAGAGCACGGACACGGACCCGCCGGTGACGATCCGGACCACCACGGTGAGGATGAGCAGGCCGAGGACGTCGTCGACCACCGCGGCCCCGAGCACGGTACGGGCCTCGACCGTGCCGAGGGCGCGCAGGTCCGAGAAGACCCGGGCCGTGACCCCGACGCTCGTCGCAGCGAGCGCGGCCCCGAGGAACAACGAGGTGTTCGTGGACTCGCCGAGCACCTGCATCGCCACGTAGCCGAGCGCCATCGGGCCGACCACCCCGACGACGGCCACACTCGAGGAGGCCCGACCGACCGCCCGCAGTTCGCGCAGGTCCATCTCCATCCCGACCTCGAGCAGCAGCAGGATGACGCCGATCTCCCCGAGGACGAGGAGCACGTCGTTCTCGGCCACCAGGCCGAGCACGGACGGGCCGACGAGGATGCCGGCCACGATCTCGGCCGCGACCGCGGGGATGCCCACCCGTTCGGCGAACTCCGCCGCGACCTTCGCAGCGACGAGGACGATGAGGATGTCGAGCAGGATCGTGGTGACGTTGCCGCCGGCGCTGGCGAGGACCATGTCCGGGGCCTCAGGAGGCGAGACCGGCGCGACCGGTCGCGGCCGACTGGAGGAGGTACCCGCGGGACCGGACGGTGCGGATCTCGAGACCGAGCTCGGCGATGCGGCGGCGGAGCCGGAGGATGTGCACGTCGAGCGCGTTGCGGGTGGGGGCGCCGTCCGGCCAGGCCTGCTTCGAGAGCGCCTCGCGCCCGACGACCGCCCCGTACCGCTCGACGAGCGCGCCGGCGAGGAGCCGTTCGACCGGGGAGAGCGACACCCAGTGGTCCCGGTACCGGAGCAGACCGTCCTCGTCGAGTGAGGGCCGGACGCCGCCGAGGGCGGCCCGGGACTCGAGGGTCGCGACCCGGGCCCGCACGTCGCGGTCCTCGGCCGGCAGGCGCACCCAGTCCTCGAGCGGATCCGTGGACTCCGGCGGTGCGGAGGCCGGTCCGACCAGCAGCAGGCGGGGCACGCCGGCGGCCCGCAGCTCCACGAGGTGCTCGGCCTCCTCCGGCCAACGAACGAGAACGACATCCACGGCGACCGACCGTAGGGACCGTTCGTTTCGGAAATGTTTCGCGGTGGTGAACCTCGGGCTCCGACCCGCGGGCCGATCAGGCCCCGGCGAGCCCCGCCGCCGCCTCGAGGGCTCGTGCGGCGGCCACGACGGCGGCACCGAACCGCCGCCCGGGCGCGCGACCCAACCGGTCGAGCGGACCGCTCACGCTGATCGCGGCGACGACCCGGCCCGGCCCGTCGAGCACGGGGGCGCTCACGCTGGCCACCCCCGCCTCACGCTCGGCCACCGAGGCGACCCAGCCCCGGCGGCGCACGGCGGCGAGTTCGGCCGGGTCCACCCGACCGGGTCGCGCGCTCGCCGGGGTCCAGGCGAGCAACGCCTTGGCCCCCGAACCCGCATCGAGCGCCAGCACCGCGCCGACCGGCACGGTGTCCCGCAATCCGGCGCGTCGGTCGGCCGCGGCCACGCAGACCCGGGAGTCCCCGTCGCGCACGTAGAGCTGCGCGCTCTCCCCCGTCGTCTCGGCCAACTCGGCGAGCACCGGCGCCGCGGCGTCGATGAGGGACGCGTCGCCGGTCGCCGCGTGGCCCCAGGTCCGGACGCGCCGGCCGAGGCGGAACCGGCCCTGCCGGTCCCGCCGCAGCACATCGTGGGCCTCGAGCGCGACGGCGAGACGGTGCACCGTCGGACGGGCCAGCCCCGTGCGCTCCACGAGCGCACCCAACGATGCGGGGCCCGCGGCGAGCGCGTCGATGATCGCCACCGACTTGTCCAGCACCCCGACGCTGCGTACACTGTCCGTCATATGGGATGACTGTCTCACATATTGAGACATAAGGCAAGCAGCAGTGCTCGCGCAGCACACGACGCGATGCAGGATCGACCAACGGGTGCAGGACAGGGCGCAGCGTGCGCCACGGAGGACGGGAGAGGACCATGGGTCGGACGCTGAGCGAGAAGGTCTGGGACCGCCACGTCGTGCGGGCGGCCGAGGGCGAACCCACGCTGCTCTACATCGACCTGCACCTCGTGCACGAGGTCACGTCACCCCAGGCCTTCGACGGCCTGCGCATGAACGGTCGC
>JBJTOY010000061.1:0-35819 GCA_046074845.1 Actinomycetes bacterium
CACGTGTACAACGGCAATCCATTCCACGCCTACTTCGGGTACCCAGGCGACCACCTCGGTGCGTCCTCGGTGTTGGCCTGCCAACGCGAAGTGTCTGGTGTGACCGCGGCCTGCGCGCTCGTTCGCATGTCGGTCTGGAACGAGGTCGGCGGGATGACCCCGGAGTTGGCGGGTAACTTCAACGACGTCGACTTCTCGCTGAAGATCCGGTCCCGCGGGTACCGCATCCTCTGGACGCCGTACGCGGTGCTCTACCACTTCGAGTCCATGACCCGTGACCCGGACGTGGGTGCCGACGAGCTCCGGGTGATGCGGGAGCGCTGGGCCACGCCGATCCGGAACGACCCGTACTACAACCCGAACCTCGCGCCGATGCGTGATGACTGGATGGCACGCCCGCGCCGCTGACGCGTTCGCACGGAGCAGTGGTCCGAGGGGCCTAGCATCACCAGCGTGAAGCAGGAACTGCTCATCATCGCGGGCGGCGTCGTCCTCGGCGTGCTCGTCCTCGCCATCGCTCGGCGCCGACTCCTCACCGTCCGGTACACGGTGGGGTGGGTGCTGTTGGCGGCCGTGGTCATCGTGCTGGCCCTGCTCACCCCGCTCATCGAGCCGATCGCGAACTGGTTCGGCATGACCGCGACCGGGGTGCTCCTGTTCCTCGCCACCGGGACGTTGCTGCTCATCTGCATCCAACTCTCGATCACGGCCTCGGGCCTGACCGCACAACAGCGGGATCTCACCGAGGCGATCGCGCTGCTGCGCGAGCGGATCGACGAGCTCGAGGTGCGCGGTCCCGAAGCCCCGGGTTCATGACCGCGCACGACACGCTCGTGGTCGTCCCCGCCTACAACGAGGCGGGCGCGGTCGGTGACGTGGTGCGGGATCTCCTCGCGGTCGGGCTCGACTGCGTCGTCATCGACGACGGTTCCTCCGATGCGACCGCCGCCGTCGCCCGGGCCGCGGGCGCCAAGGTGCTGCAACTGCCGGTCAACCTCGGGGTCGGTGGGGCGTTGCGGTGCGGATTCCGCTTCGCCGTGGACCGGGGGTACCGGCGCGTGGTGCAGTGCGACGCGGACGGCCAGCACCCGCCGACCGAGATCCGCCGCCTGCTGGAGGTGCAGGACTCCTCGGGGGCCCACCTCGTCATCGGCAGCCGGTTCGTGGAGGGCGCGCACGCGTACGAGGTGGGTCGGGCCCGTCGACTCATCATGCGGGTGCTGTCCGGGATCGTGCGGCGTTCCGGCGGCGTACGCATCAACGACACCACCTCGGGGTTCCGCTGCATCGCGCAGCCATTGCTCGGTGAGTTCGCAGCGTCGTACCCGGTGCACTTCCTGGGTGACACCTTCGAGGCCGCGCTCGTCGCAGCGCGGGGCGGGTACCGGATCGTCGAGACGCCGATCCACATCCGGCCGCGGCAGGCCGGCGAGGCCTCGGCGAAGCCGCTCGCCGCCATCCGCTTCATCCTGCGCGCGGTGATCGCGACCACGGCGGGACTCGACTTCCGGATCCGACCGTTGTCGGAGCTGCCTCAGCCCTGACGGGCCCGGCGGAGCGCGGCGCGCTTAGTGTGCAGGGCCGTCCGGCGACCGTGCAGGAGATCGCCGAGGATCCGGTAGGCGAGGTGCAGGCGGATGATCCGCTTGGCCCGCGCGACCGCAGCGGCCCGGTACCAGCCGAGGGCCTCGGCGCGTCCGGCGATCTCGTCGTAGATCGTGATCTCCTCGTCGAAGCGTTCGGTCGACGCGGTGAGGGTGGCGGTCTGGCTGGCGGTGTGTCGGCGGTACGCGTACAGCGCGTCGGGGACGCCGACCAGACGGCGTCCGTCGAGCAGCGCGCCGGCGAGCAGATCGAGATCGAGGACCATGCGCCACCCGGTCGAGAACGGGTAAGGCCCGAGGGCATCGCGGCGGTAGCAGAGGGTTGGGCAGAAGATGAACTGCCCGCGCAGCAGTCGTTCGAGGCCGGGCTCGCCCTGCACGACCGAGATCCGACGGGATCGACCCTCGATGACGCGCTTGACCCGGTCGGGGAAGGAGAAGACGGGATCGCCGTCCGGTCCGATGACGGTGGCCCGGGTGTAGACGGCGAGCGCGTCCGGGTGCTCGCCGTGCGCCCGCAGGACGGCGTCCGCGTACCCCGGGAGCAGTTCGTCGTCCGCGTGCAGCAGGGTCACCAGGGGCGCCGCTGCGAGGTCGAGCGCGCGGTTCCAGTTGCCGCCGAGGCCGAGGTTCTCAGCGTTGCGTTCGTAGCGCACCCGCGGGTCACCGAGCGAGAGGACCGCCGCGGCGGCCGACTCCGGACCCGCGTCGTCGACGACCAAGCACTCCCAGTCGTCGCGGGTCTGGGCCTGCACACTGGCGATGGCGCGCCGCAGGTAGTCGATCCCGTCGTAGTAGGGGATCGCGAAGGTGATCGATGGGGTCCCGGTCACGCGTCGGGATCGCGCTCGCCGACGACGACGAACTCGTTGTAGGGGAACACCCGGCCGACGGGTCGGGGGAACGGGAACGACTGGCGCGACACGACCCTCCAGCCGTGCTCGCGCAGCGCGAGGTCGCACGCGACCGGGTCGACGAACCGCACGTGGGTGGCGTCCGTGCGGAAGCCCGCCTCCTGCGGGGTGATGAGGATCACCCGTCCGCCCTCGCGCACGTACGGGAGGTTGGTGGCGAGGAGGTCACGCTGGGTCGCGAGATCGAGGTGCTCGAGCACGTGCGCGACGAGCAGGGAGTCGAAGCCGCCGAGCACCGCGTCGGCGGAGGCGGCGAACTCCTCGGGCGTGTAGGTCGTCAGCCCTCGCTCCCGGGCCGTGGCGACCGAGGTCGGGTTGTGGTCGACGCCGACGCCGTTGCCGTCGAGGTGGGCGAGGTTCCGGCCGATGCCGCAGCCGACGTCGAGCACCCGACCGGGGTGGAGGCGGCGCAGGTTCCAGCGGTACGGACGCTGGACGTCTAGGCGCTGCTTCCACCCGCGCCCCTCGAGGTCGCGCAGCCGAGCCGTGTACGCGGGGTCGGCGGTGCCGGCGGGATCGGGTGCGGCGCGCTCGTCCATGCCCGGACAGCATCGCACCCGTGGCCTCCGGGGAGGGGCCACGGGTGCGATGTCGACGGATCGGGTGGGCTGATCCCCGATCACGGACTACGAGGGGCGCACGCCCCACATGAAGTTGGACCGCCAGGCCGACGAGATCTTCACGACGTCGCCGGTCTGCGGGGCGTGGATCATCATCCCGCCGCCGATGTAGATGCCGACGTGGTGCAGGTCGGCGTAGAAGAACACGAGGTCGCCGGGCTGGAGGTCCTGGTAGGCCACCTTCGGGAAGGCGACGGCCTGGGCGCCGGAGTAGTGGGCCATGCGCACGCCCACCGAACCCCAGGCGGACTTGGTGAGGCCCGAGCAGTCGAAGGTGTCGGGGCCGGCGGTGGCGAACACGTACGGCTTGCCGATCTGGGCCCGGGCGTACGCGACCGCACCCGCAGCCTTGGGGGACACCGCGGGCGGCGGGCCGAAGGGCGAACCGGTGAGGGCCGGGCTCACGGTGGTCGAGGTCGTGATCGGCGAGCCGGGGGTGCCGGAGGTGCCGGTCCGGGGCCGGGTGGTGGTGGTCGGGGCGGGCGAGCCCGGGCGGGCCGCAGCCGCCCGCTGCTGGGCGGCGATCCGCTGCAGCTCGGCGACGCGGGCCGCCTCGACGCGGGCGGCCTCGGCCCGCTGCTGGGCGATGAGTCGCTGGGTCTCGGCGTCGATCCGGGCCAGCTGGTTGCGCAGCGCCCGGTCGGCCGCGGCCGCGGCGGTGTAGGCGGCGTTGGCGGCGGTGGCCTGCTCGGAGGCCGCGGCCCGGGCGGACTCGGCCGCGGCGCGCTCGGCGGTGAGACGGGCCTGGGCCGCGCGCACTTCGGCGAGGAGCGTCCGGTCCTTCTTGGCGGCGACGTCGCCGTACTGCGCGATGCGGGCGGTGCGCACCATGTTGGTGGCATCGACGTTCGCGAACGGCGACTGGTTGCCGGCGCCGCGGTAGAGGGAGGCGGCCCGGCGGGCGAGCACCGACTTCAACTGGTCCCGGCGGGCGGCCGCGGCGGCCACGCCGGCCTCGGCGGCGGCGACCTTGGCCTTGGCGGCCTCGACCGCGACGCGGGCGCCGTTGTACTGCTCGGCGAGCTGGGCCACGCGCATCGACTCGGCGTCGATCTGGGCGCGGATGGCTGCGGCCTGGGCCTGCTTCTGGGCGATGGGGCTGATCGCACCCGCCGGGGCGGCCGCCGCGGCGAGACCGCCGAGGGCAACGGTGGTGGCGATCGTCACGGTGGCGAGGCGCCGGATGGTGCGCTGGGCCGTGGTACCGAACATCGTCGTGGTCGCTTCCGGATCTCGTGGGGCACCGGAGCTGGTGCCCGCTGGGACCACGGTGATCGGCCCACCAGCCACAGGACTTGACGATTTTCACAACGCTGAGACAACTCTGAGCCAATGGGCCCAGGCGGGGAACCGGATCTGCTCGGGTGGACGTTCCCCTGCGCCCTTCCCGGCCCCTGGACCCGCGGCCCGGCCCGGTCGGGGGCCGAGCGGGCCGGCTGGGGGCCCGGAGGGGTCACGGGGTGACGCCCCTACGATCGGCCCCGTGGAGGCCGCCCCGCTCACCCCGCTCGTCGAGCGCCTGGCGGCCGCCCATGCCGAACGGTCGCCGCTGGTCGTCGGGCTCGGGGGTTCGGTCGCGGTCGGCAAGTCGACCTTCGCCGACACGCTCGCTCGCGCCCTGGCCCCGCGCCGGGTCGAGGTCGTGAGCACCGATGGCTTCCTCCTCCCGAACGCAGTGCTCATCGAGCGCGACCTGTTCGCGCGCAAAGGCTTCCCGGAGTCCTACGACGAGGCGGCGATCGTCGAGTTCCTCGGCCGGGTGCGCACCGGCGATCCGGACGTGACGGCGCCGGTCTACTCCCACGACGTCTACGACGTGGTCGCCGAGCGGCGGTCGGTCGGCACCCCGGACGTGTGCATCGTCGAGGGGGTGAACGTGCTGCGCTTCGCCGGCGACCTCGACATCGCCCTGTACCTGCACGCTGACGAGGAGCACCTCATCGCGTGGTACTCGGAGCGCTTCGTGCGCGAGTGCCGGACCGCCCGCGAGGACGAGACCTCGTTCTACCGGGGGTGGGCCGGACTCCCGGAGGCCGAGCAGCGCGCGCTCGCCGTCGAGTTCTGGGCCGCGATCAACCACCCGAACCTCGTCGACCACATCGCGCCGACGGCGGCCGACGCAGACGCAGTCGTCGTGAAGGGTCGCGACCACGCGGTCATCCGGATCGAGTGGCGCGCGTGATCCACCTCGTGAACGGTGACGTCGAGCTCGACCTCGACCCGAATGCCGGGATGTCGACGACGTCGATGCGCTGGCGTGGCCACGAGCTGCTCGCCCCGTCTCGGGCCCGGCGCGAGGAGATCGTCCGGGTCGACACCGTGCGCGGCATGGCGCTGCTCGCGCCGTGGGCCAACCGACTCCCGGGTGACCGCTACGAGGCCGAGGGTCGTTCGGTCGACCTCGCGGGCCTGCCGATCGAACGTGACGCGGATGGACTCCCGTTGCACGGCACGATCACGGGGCGCGGACCGTGGGTCGTGCTCGATCAACGCGCCGACATGGTGGTGGCGGCGATCCAACTCGACGACGATCCCGTGACGGCGGAGGCGTTCCCGTTCGCGGCACGCCTCCAGGTGGTCTGGCGCCTCACGGGAGCGTCCCTCGAGGTGACGACCACGTTGTTCGCGACGGACCGCGGGCTCGTGCCCGCGTGCTTCGGGTGGCACCCCTACATCGTGCTGCCCGACGCGGACCGTGAGGCCTGCACCGTCCGCCTCCCCGGCGGTGCCCCGGAGCCGGTCGGGCCCGAGACGGTGGACACGCTCGTCGTCCTCGGCGAGGACCGCAGCGCGACGGTGACGGGTGCTCGACGTTCGATCACGATCGCGCTCGGGCCGGGCTACGACGCGCTGCAGGTCTGGATGCCGGCCGGTGAGCCGTTCGTGTCGCTCGAGCCGATGGCCGCGCGCACCGGCGCACTCGCCGACGGTTCGTACGCGTCGGCCCGACCCGGCGCGCCGCACCGGGCGACGTTCAGCCTCGCCGTGCTCGGTACCGACTGATCGTGGCCGCGGTCGCCAGGTCGTGCGGGGCGTCGACCCCGTCGCGCACCTCGGCGAGGATCGTGGCCGCGAGCACCTTGCCGAGCTCGACGCCCCACTGGTCGAAGGAGTCGATCCCCCACAGCGCGCCGGCCGCCGCGACCTTGTGCTCGTGGAGGGCGATGAGCGCCCCGAGGGTGGCCGGGGTGAGTTCGTCGAGCATGAGGATGGTCGACGGTCGGTCGCCCGCGAACACCCGGTGCGGGACGAGCGCCGGGTCGACACCCTGGGCTGCGACCTCGTCGGCGAACCGACCGCGGGCGAGGGCCTCGGCCTGCGCGATCGCATTGGCGACGAGGACGTCCTGGTGATCGCCGAGCGGCTCGTGCGCCCGGGCCACCACGATGAAGTCCACCGGCGCGATGACCGTGCCCTGGTGCAGCAACTGCAGGAACGCATGCTGCGCGTCGGTGCCGGCGGCTCCCCAGACGATCGGTGAGGTGCCGGCGAGGACGGGATCGCCGTGCTCGTCGACCGACTTGCCGTTGCTCTCCATCTCGAGCTGCTGCAGGAACGCGGGCAGGAGCGCGAGGTCGGCCGCGTACGGGATGACGGCGCGGGTGCTCATGTCCTCGAGGTCGGTGTTCCACACCTCGGTGAGCGCGAGCAGCACCGGGAGGTTGCGCTCGAGGGGCGCGGTGGCCGCGTGCTCATCCATCGCCCGCATCCCGGCGAGCAGGTCGTCGAACGCGTCCGGGCCGATCGCGAGCATCACCGGGAGGCCGATCGCCGAGGACACCGAGAAGCGACCGCCGACCCAGTCCCAGAACCCGAAGGTGCGGGCCGCATCGATGCCGAAGGCCCCGACGGCCGTGAGGTTCGTGGACACGGCCACGAAGTGCGTGGCGACCGCGCGTTCCCCGAGCGCCCCGACGATCCAGGCCCGGGCCGCGCGAGCGTTGGCCAGCGTCTCGGCCGTCGTGAAGGTCTTCGAGGCGACGATGCACAGCGTGCTCGCCGGATCGAGACCGGTCAGTGCGCGCTGGAGATCGGCGGCGTCGACGTTCGAGACGAACCGGACCTCGAGGTCTGGATCGGTGTACGGGCGCAACGCGGTCGTGACCATTGCGGGTCCGAGGTGGGAACCGCCGATGCCGAGGTGCACGACGGTACGGATGCGCTCGCCGGTCGCCCCGAGGTGGGACCCGTCCCGTACGGCGGTGGCGAAGGAGCGCATGGCGTCGAGCACGGCGTGCACCCCGGGCACGACGTCGTGTCCGTCGACCTCGATGGGTGTGCCGAGGGGTGCGCGCAGTGCGGTGTGGAGCGCGGCCCGCGCCTCGGTGGTGTTGACGATCGCACCCGTCTGCAGCGCGCGCAGGCGCGCGTCGACGCCGCGATCCCGTGCGACCTCGACGAGCAGTCCCAACGACTCGGCCGTCAGACGCTGCCGGGTGAGGTCGAGGTGCACCCCGGCGGCCTCGGCGGTGAGCACCTCGATGCGGCCCGCGTCCTCGAGGAGATCGCGCAGGTGCGTGGTGGCGAGCGTCGCGTGGTGCTCGGCCAGGGCGGTCCAGGCCGCGGAGTCGGTGAGGCTCATGCGGGTGCCGCCCCGATGGGAGTGCGGCCGGCGAACCCGGCCTCGGGCCAGTGCCACCAGCCGATGGTGGGCTCCCCGAGGAGCCAGCACAGGTGGTACTCCCGACCGTCGACGGTGCGGGCCGGGAAGTCGATGAGGCCGCGGTAGGGGTCGCGCAGCACGATGCCCTCCTCGGTGAGGGTCGCGAGCGCCTCGCGCAGTTGGGCCTCGGCGACGGGGTCGATCGCGGCGGGCCGCTCGGGTTCCGCGGCGGACACGCCGTGGCCGTTCGGGGTCACGCCGGGGAGCGCGCCCACGAGACGGGACGCATCCGCGAGGTCGCGCACGCGCTCCAGCACCTCGGTGACCCGGGGCAGCGCGGCCACGGCCCGTTCGAGCGTCCAGTCCTCCACGGCGTCCGACGTTACCGGCGGGAGCGCCGGTGGGTGCCGTCTACGCTCTCGTCCGTGACCCCGCCCATCCGCGTCGCGTACCTCGGCCCCGCCGGCACCTTCACCGAGGAGGCGCTGCGCACCCAGGCCGATCTGCGGGCCGCCGCTCACGTCCCGGTTCGTTCGGTGCCCGAGGTCGTCGCGGCCGTGGGGCGGGGGGAGGCCGACCTCGGTCTCGTCCCGATCGAGAACGCGATCGAGGGAGGGGTCGCCCTCACCCTCGACGCCCTCGGGTTCGAGAGCGATCTGCTCATCCAGCGTGAGATCGACCTGCCGATCTCGCTCAACCTCGCGGCGCGCGAGGGCACCGCACTCACCGACGTGCGCACGGTGCTCACCATGCCGATGGCCGTGGGTCAGTGCCGGGCCTGGCTCGCCCGCCGCCTGCCGGACGCCGAGATCCGTGCGGCCAACTCCACCGCCGAGGCGGCCCGCGAGGTCGCGGGATCGAAGCGGGCCGGGCTCGCGGCGATCGCGAACGCGGCGGCCGTCAAGGAGTACGGGCTCCGCAACCTCGCGACGCGGATCGAGGACCACGACCACAACCAGACCCGGTTCGTCCTCGTGGGTCACGGGATCCCCGCCCCGACCGGTCACGACCGCACGAGCATCGTGTGCTTCCAGCGCGCCGATCGACCCGGTTCGCTGCTCGCCATCCTCCAGGAGTTCTCGGCGCGCACCATCAACCTCACGAAGGTCGAGTCTCGGCCCACCAAGCACTCGCTCGGTGACTACTGCTTCTTCATCGACTTCGTCGGCCACGTCGGCGAGCCGATCGTCGCCGACTGCCTCCGCACCATCGCGGCCTCGGCCGCCCAGGTGAAGTTCCTCGGATCGTACCCGGTCGCGGGCGAGGCCGCCAGCCGCCGCCGACGTTCGGCGACCCGGGCCCTGCGCGATGCGGAGTCCTGGATGAACGGCCTGCACGCCCGCATCCGTCCGCCGGGGGCCGACGCGTGATCGACATCCGACGGCTGCGCGACGAGCCCGGGTACCGCGCGGGCATCGAGCGCAAGCGGGTGCGCCCCGGGCTCATCGACGAGGCGCTCGCGGCCGAGGACCTCCGGCGGGGCCTCCTGTCCGAGGTCGAGACGCTGCGGGCCGAGCAGAACGCGGCATCCAAGGAGATCGGCCGGGCGGCGCCCGAGGATCGACCGGCCCGCATCGAGGCGGCGGCCGGGCTGAAGGATCGGCTCAGCGCCCTCGAGCCCCGGCTCGCCGAGGCCGAGGAGGCGGTGCGATCCCTCGCCCTCCAGATTCCGAACCCGGCGTCGGCCGAGACCCCCGACGGTGGTGAGGACGACGGCACGGTGCTGCGCACGGTTGGTGCGCAACCGGCGGCGCCCGCGCTCGATCACGCGGCGCTCGGCGAGGCGCTCGGCTTCGTGGACAGCGAGCGCGGCGCGCAGGCCAGCGGGTCGCGGTTCGCCTACGTGATGAACGAGGCGGTGCTCCTCGAGCTCGCGCTGGTGCAGTGGGTCATGGCCGAACTCGTGCGTGAGGGCTTCACCCCGGTGGTGCCGCCGGTGCTCGTGCGCGAGCAGACCATGGAGGAGGCCGGGTTCTTCCCGACCGACCGGGCCCAGGTCTACGAACTCCCCGAGGACGAGCTGTTCCTCGTGGGCACGAGCGAGGTGCCGCTCTCGGCGCTCCACCGGGGCGACCTGTTCGATCCCGAGGCGCTGCCGCTGCGCTACGGGGGGTTCTCCTCCTGCTTCCGTCGGGAGGCCGGCACCTACGGCAAGGACACCCGTGGCATCTTCCGGGTGCACCAGTTCGACAAGGTCGAGATGTTCGTGTGGGCGCACCCGGATCGCTCGGCCGAGGAGCACGAGCGGATCCTCGCGGTGGAGGAGCGCATCGTCGGCGGGCTCGGCCTGCCCTACCGCGTCGTGGACATCGCGGCTGGCGACCTCGGCGCGCCGGCGGCCCGCAAGTTCGACCTCGAGGTCTGGCTGCCGAGCGAGGGCCGGTACCGCGAGCTCACGTCGTGCTCGAACTACCTCGACTACTCAGCCCGGCGCCTCGGGACCCGGGTGCGCGACGCCGAGGGCAACCGGCTCGTGCACACCCTCAACGGGACGGCCTGCGCGGTCGGGCGAACCCTGCTGTTCCTGTTCGAGCACTTCCAGGAGGCCGACGGCGGTCTGGCCGTCCCCGACGTGCTCGTGCCCCACACCGGCTTCTCCCGGGTCGAGCCCCGGGCCTGACCGGCCCACGGACCCTCGACCACCGAGGTAGAACGCGTTCCGGTCCGGGGCGTACTCTGCGATCCCGGAGGGATGCCGGAGAGGCCGAACGGGGGGGTCTTGAAAACCCTTGAGCGAGAGCTCCGTGGGTTCAAATCCCACTCCCTCCGCCATCGCGAGCACCTCGAGCGACCGCCCACCTGAGAGGGACGACCCCATGTACATCGGATACACCGACGAGCAGAAAGCACTCCGCGACGAGCTCCGCTCGTACTACGAGGCGATGCTCACCGACGAGATCCAGGACGAGCTCTCCCGCAGCGAGGGGGTCGGGCCGCTCGCCCGCAAGCTCTGGAGGCAGATGGCCTCGGACGGCTGGGCCGGCATCGGCTGGCCGAAGGAGTACGGCGGCCAGGGCCGCACGCCGATCGAGCAGTTCGTGTTCTTCGACGAGTCGATGCGCGCCGGGGCGCCGGTGCCGATGCTCACCATCAACTCCGTCGCGCCGACGATCATGCAGTACGGCAGCGAGGAGCAGAAGGCGTTCTACCTGCCGAAGATCCTCGCGGGCGAGATCCACTTCGCCATCGGCTACACCGAGCCGGAGGCGGGCACCGACCTCGCGTCGCTCAAGACCCGTGCCGTGCGCGACGGCGACGAGTACGTCATCAACGGCCAGAAGATCTGGACGAGCCTGGCGACCGACGTCGACTACGTCTGGCTCGCCGTGCGCACCGACCCGGACGTGAAGAAGCACAAGGGCATCTCGATGCTCATCGTCCCGAGCGACGCCCCGGGCTTCAAGGTCGAGCCGATCAAGAACATGGGTGGTCTCAACACCAACATCACCTTCTACGACGACGTGCGGGTGCCGGTCGGGAACCTCGTGGGCGAGGAGAACAAGGGCTGGAACCTCATCACGAACCAGCTCAACCATGAGCGCGTGACGCTGTGCTCCTCGGGCATCGTGGAGCGGCAACTCGAGGACGTCTCGGCTTGGGCCAAGGAGGCGAGGCTCCCCGACGGCCGCCGGGTCATCGACCAGGAGTGGGTGCAGCTCAACCTCGCCCGGGTGCACGCCCGACTCGAGTACCTGCGGCTCATCAACTGGAAGGTCGCCGCGGACGCGACCGCGGGCCTGCCCCTCGACCCCGCCTACGCATCCAGCATCAAGGTGTACGGCACCGAGTTCTACCTCGAGGCCTTCCGGGCCCTCATGGAGATCATGGGATCGAACGCGGTCGTCAAGGGCGGTTCGCCCGCGGCCGTCGTGCAGGGCCGCATCGAGGCCCGCACCCGCAGCATGCACATCCTCACCTTCGGTGGGGGCACGAATGAGATGCAGCGCGACCTCATCGCGCTGTTCGGTCTCGGCATGCCCCCGTCGCCGCGCTGAGCCGCGACGCGACCACCGACCCGACGCACGCATCCAGGAGCGACCGATGGACTTCACCCTCACCGACGAGCAGCAGGCCCTGCAGGGTCTGGCGGCCCAGATCCTCACCGACAAGGGGACGCTGCTGCGCCTGAAGGAACTCGACGCCAGCGACGACTGGTTCGACCGTGACACCTGGGCCGAGTTCGCCGCTGCGAACCTGCTCGGCGTCGCGGTGCCGGAGGCCCAGGGCGGTCTCGGCTTCGGCTTCCTCGAACTGTGCCTCGTCCTGGCCGAGCAGGGCCGACGGGTCGTGCCGATGCCGTTGTGGGCCACCCTCGCCGCCGGCGCGCTGCCGATCTCGCGGTACGGCACCGACGCACAGCGCGAGGCCCACCTCCCCGGCGTCGTCGCCGGGACCACCGTGCTCACCGGTGCGTTCGAGGAGTTCGGAGCGGACCCGGAGGTTCCGGTCACCACCGCGACCCGGGCTGGTGACGGCTGGACGATCTCGGGTGTGAAGTCGACCGTTCCGGCCGCACACCTCGCCGCCGCGATGCTCGTACCCGCATCGACGCCGGAGGGCATCGGCGTGTTCATCGTCGACCCGAAGGCGGCCGGCGTGACCCTCGGGCGTCAGGACACCATGTCGCACGAGCCCCGGTTCGAGGTGACCCTCACCGAGGTGCGTCTCGGCGCCGACGCGCTGCTCGGCGGCACGCTCGACGACGGCACGACGCTGCGCTCCATCCTCGATCACGCCACCGTCGCACTGTGCGCCATCAGTGCCGGGTGCGCGCAGGAGGCGATCCGCATCGCGGCCGAGCACGTCACGAACCGCAAGCAGTTCGACCGACCGCTCGCCACCTTCCAGGCGGTCGGTCAGCGGATGGCCGACTCGTTCATCGACACCCAGGGCATCCACCTCACGATGCTCGGGGCGGCATCGCACCTCGCGCTCGGGGAGGCGGCCCGCGAGGAGGTCGCCACCGCCAAGTACTGGGCGGCCGAGGGCGGCAGTCGGGTGGGCTTCGCGGTGCTGCACGTGCACGGTGGCATCTCGATCGACGTCGACTACCCGATCCATCGGTACTTCCTGTGGCTCAAGGAGAACGAGTTCACCCTCGGTGCCGCCACGCCGACCCTTGCCCGCCTCGGCCGCCTGCTGGCCGCGTCCTGAGCCCGCCGACCCGAGAGAGGACGGTCCATGACCGCGACCGTGCAGACCGTGAGCAGGCTCATCCCGGCCCCGGCCCAGGTGCTCTTCGACCTCGTCGCCGATCCGTCGAAGCACCCGGCGTTCGACGGATCGGGAACCGTGAGGAGTTCGCCGCTCCCGTCGGCGAAGGTCGGACTCGGGGACACGTTCGGCATGTCGATGCGCATGGTCATCCCGTACAAGATGGTCAACACCGTCGTGGAGTACGAGGAGGGGCGGCGCTTCGCCTGGACCCCGGGTCTCGACGGCCCCTCGTTCATCGGTCGCCACATCGGGCCGGTGATCTGGCGGTACGAGTTCGAGGAGGTCGAGGGCGGCACCCTCGTCACCGAGACCTGGGACCCGACCCGATCGAAGCAGCGACGCCTCTACTCGATCGCGGGCATGGAGCGGCAGGTGGCGCCCAACATGGAGCGCACCTTGGAGCGCCTCGAGCGCCTCGCGCTCGGTGACTGATCCGGGGCCCCGTGGGGCCCGGGAGGGGGTCCGGAGGGCCCGGGTAGCCTCGCCGTCGAGGAGGGCGTCCGGTGCGGCAGGTCTACGCGTGCAGGCTCGACATGGTCTACGAGTCCGGCGCGCGCACGCGTACGGACGCGTTCAACGCCCGCGTCATCGCCCGCCGACTGTTCGAGCAGTACGCGGGCAGTGACGACTGGACCGACGACGACCTCACGGACTGGGCGCCGGCCCCCGACCATCGCGTCCGGATCCGTCGTCTCCGCGACGACCAGAGCGAGGACGCGGCGACGATCATCCTCTGGGAGCGCCCGCACCCCGACCCGGCGCTGCGCGTGCGCACCGAGGCGATCATCGGAGTGGAGGACGAGCGGGGTTGGGTGGTCGTGCGCGAGGCCATCGGCTCGGTCGACGCGACGCTGACCCCGCCGGTGGACAACCCGCGCCAGGCGCCCGGCATCGTCACCGAGCTCATCGGTCCCATCGCGTTCGAGGACGCGATGGCCCGACTCTCGATCGGTCCGAAGGTCACGACTGCGGCCGACGCACCGGCGCTCGATGCGTTCCTCACCTCGCTGCGCCACCTGCCGGTGCTCGTGATATCGGACACCGGTGACGGTCGCACGACGTCGGTGGCCAAGACGATCGCGTTCCGGATCGCCGGCCTGGCCCACGTGCACCTGCTCGACGGGGCGGGCGCGACCGACGAGTTCAACCGCGAGGTGGGCGCGGTCCACGCGGTGCCGCGCGGCGGCGCCCGCCTCTACTGGCCGCGGTTCCGCTCGCTCGACGCGGCGCGCAACCGTGGGTGGCAGGGCTCCGACGTCGTACGCCACGACGGTCGGCCCCAACCCTCGTTCATCGGGGCGGTCGTCGACGCGGTGTTCACGGCCGGCGCGCTGCGGGTGCCGGATCCGCCGCTCGTCGCCCGACTCGAGGCGGCCGAGGTGCGCCGGACGATCGAGCGGCGCCGGGCCGAGCGCGCGGCGCGGGCCGAGGAGACGGCCGCGCCCGAACCGGTGGTCACCGCCCCCACGGTGTCGGAACCGGTCCCGGCTCCCGCGCCGAGCCCGTTCCCGGTTCCGCCCGCGCCGGCAGTGCCGCAGGACGAGGTCGAGGAGGAACTGCTCGAGGAGGCCCTCGGCGAACTGCAACGGGTCCGGGAGCACCTCGCCCGGGTCGAGGCGGACCGCGACCGCGTGCAGCGTGACTTCGACACCATGCGGGATCGTTGGATCGCCCGTGCGCACGCCGGCGAGGTCACCGACGAGCCACCCCGGGCCGAACCGCTCGTCACGGTGGTCCAGCGCGCGCGGGAGTTGCCGCACCTGCGCATCCTGCCGGAGGCGATCGAGTCGGCCCGGAAGTGGCAGTACGACCGGACCAACGAGGTGTGGACCGCGTTCACGCGCCTCGAGTTCCTCGCGAGTGAGTGGGCGTCGGGCGCGTTGACCGGGTCCTTCACCGCCACCGCGCGCGGGATCGGCCTCGACTGGGCGGGCGGGGTGTCGGACACCGCGAAGCAGAAGTTCGCGGCCGACTACCTCCGTGAGGTCGACGGTCGGCAGGTGGTCCTCGGCCCGCACCTGCGCATGAGCGGCGGCAAGCAGCTGCTGCGCATCTACTGCGCCCTCGACGAGACCCCGGGCGTCGCGGGCGGTCCGCCGGTGCGCCGTCTCATCGTCGGGCACGTCGGCGGGCACCTGCGCGACCAGGGTGCCGACGACTGATCGGCACCGACGCCCGCCCGGCGATCTCGGCTCGTGTGCCGGATACACTCGGGCGCTCTCGGAGGGATGACTGAGTGGCCGAAAGTGCTCGCCTGCTAAGCGAGTAGGGGGTGTAAAGCCCCCTCGAGGGTTCAAATCCCTCTCCCTCCGCCATCGAGACGGCCCCCGCGAGGGGGCCGTCGTCGCGTCCGCCTACGGGGTGACGACGTCAGGTGGGCGTTCCCCGGCGAGGACGGCGGCCGCGTTCGTCGCCGCGAGGCGGGCCATGGCGGTCCGGGTGCCGACGGTGGCCGAGCCGATGTGGGGGAGCAGCACGGTCCGCGGCGCGCCGAGCAGGCGCGGGTGCACCGCGGGTTCGCGCTCGTAGACGTCGAGTCCGGCCGAGAACAGGCGGCCGGCGTGGAGCGCGTCGGCGAGCGCCTCCTCGTCGACGACCGGGCCTCGGGTCGTATTCACGAGCGTGGCCGAGTCGCGCAGGCCGGCGAGGCGTTCACGGTCGAAGAGGTGGTGGGTCGTATCGGTGAGTGGCACGTGCAGGCTGATGACGTCGCAGGTCGCCACCAGGTCGTCGAGGTCCGCGGTCCAGCCCGGTTCGCCGGTGTCGTGGCGGGTGTGGTGGACGACCTCCATCCCGAAGGCGGCGGCGCGACGTGCGACGGCCCGGCCGATGCGCCCGTACCCGACGAGGCCGAGGCGGGCGCCGTGGACGTCGAGGCCCAGGTGGTCCTCGAACCCCCAGCCCGCCCACCGCCCGGCCCGCAGGTCCGCCTCGGCGTCGGAGGCGAGACGACGCGCCGCGAGGATGAGCAGCCAGGTCGTGTCCGCGGTGGTCTCGGTGAGCACGCCGGGCGTGTTCGTCACCGTGATGCCGAGTCGGGACGCGGTGGCCACGTCGACGTTGTCGTACCCGACGGCGACGTTGGCGACGACCCGCAGGCGCCCGCCCGCGGCTCCCGCCTCGAGCACGTCCGCGTCGATCCGGTCGGTGAGCAGGCAGACGATCGCGTCGGCCCCGTGCGCGGCCGCAGCGAGCGCCTCCGCATCGAAGGTCCGGTCCTCGTCGTTCGTGACCACCTCGTGCCCGGCCGCGAGCAGGGGGTCGAGCCCGCCAACGGGCAGACGCCGGGTGACGACGACGCGGCCCACCTCAGAACTCGTCGAGTGGCCGCCGGTCGTCGACCTGCGGCTGGCGGCCGGTGCGCAGGGGGCTGAGCGGCGCGTCGACGAGCAGCGTGCGCTCGGTCCGCGCCCCGAGGTCGGCGCTGCGGACCCGCCACCCCCAGCGGGTCCGGTCGTCGTCCCAGGTGCGTTCGAAGGCGGCCCAGGTCGGCCAGTCGGGGATGGCCCAGATCACGATCGCCTCGTCGCGGGCCCGCATCGCGGTATGGAACGCGCCGATCGGCACCAGCCCCTGCTCGGCGTGGGCGGCCACCCCCTCAGCGTGGAGCGCGTCGAGGTAGCGCTGCACCTCGCCGGGGGCGGTGG
This sequence comes from Actinomycetes bacterium, assembly GCA_046074845.1. Lineage (GTDB taxonomy): Bacteria > Actinomycetota > Acidimicrobiia > IMCC26256 > IMCC26256 > IMCC26256. The sequence continues at coordinate 16,606 of JBJTOY010000061.1, forward strand.
TCACGACCTCGTGCGCGTACACCGCGCCGCGCGTGCCGGCCGCGGTGTGCTCGTCGATCGACGGGCTCCACGGCTCGGGGACGACGATGCGGTCGACGCCACCCCGACGCAACGAGGCCGCCGCGGCCCACCACTCGACGAGCGATGGGTCCTGGGCGCCGGATCCGACGAGCTCGTGCTCGAAGTCGGCCGCGAGGCCCTCCCAGCTGCTGATCTCCCACAGGTTCACGACCTCGGGCCACCGCCCCGTGGCGCCCACGGTGGCCCAGACGCCGAAGCACGACTGGTTGCGCTCCTCGCGGGCGACCGGACACCAGTTAGCCGTCATGTGGTGCATGTAGCGGGCCCGGTTGTGACCGATGATGTCGATGAACTCGTGGATGTAGACGTGCTGGTTGCTCATCGCCGGCAACCCTAGCGAGAGCGTGCGGAACCCGACGCCGACGTCAGGATGGCGCGGCCCTCAGGCGGTCAGCGTGAGGACGAGGAGGGCGACCACGCAGGTGGCGATCACCGCGATGGCGATCAGGTAGGCCGTGGTCATGCCCCGCCCCGCGGTCGCGTCGCCCATGAGGTCGCGGTCGCGGGCGATCGCCAGCATGAACACGAGCAGCGGGAGCAGCAGGACCGCGTTGAGCACCTGGGTGAGCACGAGGACCGGGATGAGGGGAAGACCGGGGATGAGCACCGCCGCCGCACCGACCACCGTCACGACGCCGAAGGTCGCGTAGAAGACCGGCGCGTCGCGGGCCCGGTCGTCGAGAGCCGACTCCGATCCGAGGTACTCCGAGACCGAGTACGCGGTCGACAGCGGCAGGATCGAGGCGGCGAGCATCGCCGCGCCGAGGAGTCCGACCGCGAAGAGCGTGGCGGCGAGGTCGCCGGCGATCGGTTCGAGGGCCCGGGCGGCATCCGCGGCGGAGTCGATCTCGATGCCACGGGTCCACAGGGTCGCCGCGCACGCGACGACGACGAACGTGCCGACGACACCGGTGAGCACGGCTCCGGTCACCACGTCGACTCGCTCGTACCCGAGGTCGGCCGCGGTCAGCTTCTTGTCCACGGCGTAGGACTGGATGAACGACAGTCCCCACGGCGCGAGCGTCGTCCCGATCGTGGCGGTTGCGATGAGGATCGCATCCCGGGTGAGGGGCATGGACGGGACCACGAGGCCGCGGGCCGCCGCACCCCAGTCGGGATGGGCGAGGAGTCCGGCGCCGACGTACGCGAGGAACACGGCGCTCAGGGCCAGGAGGATGTGCTCGACCCGGTGGAAGGATCCCCGTAGCACGAGGAGCGACACGACGAGGGCGGCGAGGGGCACCGCGAGGTAGCGGGAGAGCCCGAGGAGTTCCGTGCCCGCGGCGATGCCGGCGAACTCGGCGACGGTCGTCCCGAGGTTGGCGAGCACGAGGGCGACGAGACCGGCCCCGGCCCGTCGGACGCCGAAGCGTTGCCGCACGAGTCCGATGAGCCCCTGGCCCGTCACCACCCCCATCCGCGCGCCGAGCGTGTGGAACAGCACGAGCGCCACGGTGGAGAGCGCGAGCACCCACAGCAGGCGGTAGCCGTACTGCGCGCCGAGCACCGAGTAGGTCGTGATGCCGGCCGGGTCGTCGTCGGAGAGACCGGCGAGCAGGCCGGGTCCGACCACCGCGAGCAGGAGCGCGAGGCGGTAGCGGCGTCGGAGGACGGCGGTGCCGCGATGGGCCGGGCGGCGCCACCGGCGGGGGGTCGCGGTCGTGGTCACGGTGACCCCCCGTGCTCGCGCGGGGGCGGGAGGAACCGACGCCACCCGCGGCCGCGTTCGAACCGGCGCCGTACGGCCCGGTCCCGTCGCAGCCCGTGGAGGTGGTGGCGTGTGTCGTGCGGGAGTTCCTCGAGGACCGTCGCCGCCGTGCGGTCGTTGAGTGCGAGCGCGACCCGGGCGCCGACCTCCGGGTGCGAGGCGTCGAGAGCCGCCGCAGCGCGGCCCGGCGGCACCGTCGCGATCACGTCGGCCGCGTGGCCGGTGGAGAGGAGGGCGATGAGGTGGGCGAGTTCACGCTCATCCAACCGGTGGACCGCGGCGGCCGTGCCCGACAACTGGATCGCGTGGCCGCGTGCACTGGTGAGGTGGAGGTCGCCCCAGTCCACGGCCTCCTCCCGCAGGCGTTCGGCCGTGCGGTGGAGGCCGAGGCGGCGCAGGACGGGAGCGATCCCGACGTCGACCGCGACCGCCTCGAGGGTGCCACCATCGGTGCGAGCGAGCAGCACGTCCCCGACCCGTTGCACCCGGCGGCCGGCGATGTCGACGATCTGTGTGTCGAGCACGTCCCGCACGAGGAGCAGCTGGTCGGCGGCGAGTGGGACGACCCCGTCGGGCACCGTCGTCGGTTCCGCACCGGGACGGAGGTGGACGAGCGTGTGCTCGAACGACGCCACGTCGCGCCACGCGACGAGGTGCTCGATACGGCGCGCACCGACCGCGACCATGTCGACCGTGGGGTGCGGGGCATCGATGCGCACGACCAGATCGAGCACGCGGCCGAGGGGTCGCGCGTCGGCGGTGTGGACCTCCTGGCCGGTCTCGATCGTCAGGCGCAGCATGCGGAACGAGTGTGCCACGCACGGTGAGCGTCCGGATCGTGATGTTCCGTCGGTGACGAACGGGACGAAGCGAGTGGCGCCATCCCGTCCGGCGCGGAAACTCGTTCACTCGGTGGCGTGTCGATGCTGCGGACCACGAGAATGGGTTCCTGCGGTACGACTCGAGCTCCGGGCAGAGAGATGCGAGGCGCGATGACCCTCCAACCAGTGGTGAGCGGACCCGATGCTCGACGACCCGGCACCAGCAACCGGGCGCTGCTCGGCATCGGCCGTGACGGTTGCGTGACGGCTTGGTCCGCGGGGGCGGTCGAGCTCCTCGGTTTCCCGGCCGATTCGATGATCGGCCGCCCGTTGGCGAGCATCGCCGTCGCACCCGCGACCCCGACGCGCGTTGCCGACATGCGACAGGAGGTGCTCGCCGGCGCCGAGGTCGTGGCGGAGAACCGCAGGCTGCGGTGCGCGGACGGTCGGACCATCGAGGTCGAGATCACGGTGTTCCCGCTGCTCGACGCTGCCGGACGCGTCTCGCGGGTCGACCTGCTCTTCACTCCGGTGCCAGACGACGAGGTCATGGAGCGTGGGGACGAGGTACGCGATCGGATCGACCGGGTCGCTGCGGCCCACCGGCTCGATGCGACCGAGGTCCGCATCCTCCACCTCCTGGGTCACGGCCACCGGGTGCCCACGATCGCCCGTCGCCTGCACCTCGCGCCGGGCACCGTTCGCAACAGGTTGTCGGCGCTGTACGCGAAGGTCGGCGTGACGACCCAGGTCGAACTCATCGAGGTGCTCGTCGGGGAACGGGACGCATCCGGTCCCGGCGTCCCGGTGCACGGGCGCACGGCGCGGTCCTCGTCGGGGTGACGGAGGGGCGGCGGGACGCCGACCCGGGCGAGCGCCGTCCGGGGGGCCGGATGGGCCACCCCCGGCGGGGTCCTCTACACTCGGCGTCCGCACCACCTGCGCTCGTAGCTCAACGGATAGAGCATTTGACTACGGATCAAAAGGTTGGGGGTTCGAATCCCTCCGAGCGCGCACTCCGATCCGCCCCGGGTTCTGAGCCCGGGGCGGTGTCGCGTCAGAGGGCGTAGTCCACGACCACCGGGGCGTGGTCGGACCAGCGTTCGGCGTACGACGGGGCCCGGTCGACCCACGCGGCGGTCGCCAGCTTCGCCAGTGCGGGGGTGGCGATCTGGTAGTCGATGCGCCAGCCCGCGTCGTTGTCGAAGGCCTTGCCGCGGAATGACCACCACGAGTACGGACCGTCCTGGTCCGGGTGGGCGGCGCGCACCACATCCACCCAGCCGAGGTCGTCGAACCAGCGGTCGAAGTGGGCGCGCTCCTCGGGGAGGAACCCGGCCGACTTCAGGTTGCCCTTCCAGTTCTTGAGGTCGGCCTCGCGGTGGGCGACGTTGAGGTCGCCGGTGAGCAGCACGTGGCCGCCCTCGTCCCGCAGCTCGGTGATGCGCGCGGTTGCCGCCTCGAACCACGCCAACTTCTCGGCCATCTTGGCCGGTGACTCCTCGTCGCCGGTGTGGGCGTACGCGGAGATGACGGTGAGGCGCTTGCGCTTGCCGGTCCGGATGTCGGCCTCGATCCACCGACCGTTGCCGGTGAACGCCGGGATACCGGCGCCGTCGTGGGTCCGCGTGATCGGGAGTCGGCTCGCGACCGCCACCCCGGCCCGGCCCTTCGCGCTGCTCTCGGTGTGCACGACGTGCCAGCCCTCGCCCATGAGGTCGGCGACCATCTCGTCGGGGGCCCGCACCTCCTGGAGTGTCACGACGTCGGGCGCGCACGCCGCCACCCAGTCGTGGAGACCCTTGCGGGCGGCGGCCCGCAGTCCGTTCACGTTCACCGTCGCGATGCGCATGCGCAGGATCGTGCCACGGGAGCGCCGGTGGCGCGATCCCGGCCGCTACCGTTCGGCCGATGGGGTGGATCCGACGGGTCGTGCACAGCACCGTGGTGGTCGACCGGGGCGGGGTGGTGCTCACGAGCGCCGTCCGGGTGGGTGTGCTCATCACGCTGATGCTGCTGGCGGCCGTCTCGGCCGACCGGGTGTCGGAGAGCCTGGCCGCGGCGATCGGCATGCTGTTCGCGGGGATCGCCGATCCCGGACGTGCCGACGGCGATCGGCTCCGGTGGATGGTTGTCGGCACCGTGTGCGGGACGCTGACGGTGCTCATCGCCGGCGCGGTGTCGGGAACCCCCCTGCTCCTCGTGGGGGTGGGGATCCCGGTGGCGCTCGTGTGCGGGTTCGCCGGGGCGTTCGGACCGCGGGCCGGGATCATCGGCCTGCTCTCGCTCGTGCTCTTCGCGATCTTCTCGGGTGCCCCGGCGACACTCGATTTGGCCGAGCGCAACGCCGTCACCTACCTCGCCGGCGGGCTGATCGTGACCGCGTTGACCGTGGCGCCGTGGGCGCTCCATCGATCCCGTGGGTCGCGTGCGGCCATCGCGGAGTTCCACCGCGGGTTGGCTCACATCCCGGGCCGAGACCCGGCGGCCATCGGCGCGCCGATCCACGCGGCCCGCGAGCGGGCGATCGCGGAGACGATCCGGGCCGAACACCCGATCGCCGACGTGCGGGCCTGGCTCGAGGGGATGCACGCGGACGCCGGGGTGGCGCGCCTCGCGCTCCTCGCGATGGTGCCGGGTGCCGATGCGGTCGACGCGGAGCTCGCCCGGGCGACCGACGACCTCGTGCGTGCGGCCCGGGCGCTCTCCGGGAGGATCGCGGCGGCGATCGTGTGGCCGGTGCGGCGCGGTCGGATCCCGGTCGCGTGCGACGCCCTGCGGGCCGAGCTCACGCGGTACGCGGATCGGGCGCCGGGGATCTTCGTCGCTGCGGCGACCGATCTGGTGGACGCGCTCGACCGGACGGCGACGGCCGTCACCTCGAGGTGGCCGGTCCGGGCGTGGAACCGAGCGGGCGCACGGGCCCCGCACCACCCGCTCCACACCCGGGTCGAGGGTGCGCGCCGTGACGTACGGGACCACCTCGACCTGGCGGATCCGTTGGCCCGTCACGCGATCCGGGTCGCGGTCGTCTTCGCAGTGGCGGCGACGATCTCGGTCGCGCTCGACCTCCCGCACGGGTACTGGTTGCCGATGACGGTGGCCTGGGTGAGCCGACCGGCGCTCGGGGAGACCACGGTGAAGGTCGCGGCGCGTGTCGTGGGCACGGTGGTCGGCGTGGTCGCTGCGGTGGGTATCGCGTCCGCCCTGCAGGGCCACGACGTCGCGCTGGCGGTCGGCATCGGGATCGGTGGCGCGATCGCTCTCGTGTTCCTCGCCGCCAACTACACGCTCGCGGTGACCGGGGTGACGCTGCTCGTGCTCCAGCTCTTCGTGCTCGGTGGGGACCCGGTCCTCGAGGCGTTCGCGTTGCGGATCGCGATGACGGTGGGCGCGGGTGCGCTCGTGGTCGCAGGGGCGTTCGTGTGGCCGACTCGGACCGGGGGTCGTCTCGCCGGGTCACTCGCCGACTACTCGGCGGCCCTCGACGCCTACGCGGGGCCCGCACTCGCGGGGGACGGGTCCTGGGGACCGGACGGTCGGGACGCCGCCGTGGCCGCAGTGCTCGACGCCCGGACCCGGGCCGCCGCCGACCTCACGGAGGCGGAGTACGAGCTCGGCGGTCACCGTCTCGATCCGCAGCGTGGCCACGCCGTCCTCGAGTCGCTCCACGGCACCGCCGCGCAGTGCCTGCTCCGCGACCTCGAGGGCGCGTCGGCGGACGACCACGACGCGGTCGGTCCGGTCTCGGTCGAACTCACCGACCTCGCGGCACGCCTGCGGTCGGCCGATGCGGGCGAGGGCGTGCCCGTGCGCGACCACCCGAGTCCGCTCCCGCACCCCGTGCATCGGACGATCCGCCACGCGCACGAGATCCTCGACCCCGACGCGCGGGATCAGACGGGCTCGACCGCGACCCGCGTGTCGGAGTAGGCGACGCCTCCGCCCCAGTCGGTGAGACGACTGTTGGTCAGCACGTTCACGACCGTGCCGCCCGAGGCCTCGGCCCACCATCCCCACGGGATCGCGACGACGCCGGGTCGGAGCCGCTCGGTGATCCGCACCGGGAGGACCACCGCACCCCGGTCGTTGCGCACCCGGACCGCAGCACCCTCGGTCACGCCGATCGTGGCGGCGTCGGTCACGCAGCACTCGAGGAACGGCCCGCCCTCGCGGCCCCCGTGGTTCGGGAGGTGGGAGTACGAGGAGTTGAGGAACCGCTGGTGGTGCTTGGGTGTGAGGAGGTGGAACGGCCATCGGTCCTGCGCCTCCCGACCCTCCTCGTCGCCCAGGTACGTGGGGAGCGCGGGCTGGCCGAGGGCGACGGCCGCGCCCGACACGAACTCCACCCGACCGGTGGCGGTGGGGAAGGCCCCGTCGCCGAACGGACGCCCGTCCTCCGGGTAGGGCACCCTGAGCGTGCCCTCGGCGCGCAGCCGATCGAGGTCCACCGTGGGCAGCGCGTCGCGCAGGATCCCGAGGTCGTCGGCCCGCAGGGCCGGATCCTCGAGACCGAGCGCGGCGGCGAGGCGCCGCATCAGTTCGGTGTCGCTCACCGACTCGCCGACCGGTGCGATCGCCGGTTCGTTCCAGGTCAGGTACAGGTGCCCCCACGGCGGGTTCACGTCGATCTGCTCGATCTGGGTGGTGGCCGGCAGGACGACATCGGCGTACCGGGCGGTGTCGGTGAGGAACTGTTCGTGCACGACGGTGAACAGGTCGTCGCGCGCGAGACCGCGCCGTACGCCCTCCACGTTCGGCACGCTCACCATCGGGTTCGTGTTCCACACGACGAGCGCGTGGATCGGCGGGTCCAGGGTCGGGTCCGGGAGCCAGGTCCCGAGGCGCACCTCGTCGAGCACGCGGCCGCATCGGGTGCGCAGGTGGGTGGCCATGAGCGCGTCGTCGTCCACCACCCGTCCGGTCCACGACCCGACGCTGCGGGCGAACCCACCGCCCCGGTCCCGCCACGCGCCGACGAGCGCCGGGAGGCAGGCCAGGGTGCGGAAGAACATGCCGCCGTGCTCGTGGTGCTCGGCGCCGATGAGCGTGCGGATGGCGGCCGGGCGAGTGGTCGCGTACTCGCGGGCCAACGCCTCGATCACCGCCGCCTCAACCCCGCAGATCGCGGCCGCCCAGTCCGGCGTCGTGCCGGCGACGTGCTCGCGCAGCTCCTCGAACCCGTGGGTGTGCGCCCCGACCCAGTCGACGTCGTGGAGGCCCTCGCCGATGATGACGTGCATCATGGCGAGCATGAGCGCCACATCGGTGCCGGGGCGGGGCTGGATGAACAGATCGGCGACCTCGGCGGTGAGCGTGCGGATCGGGTCGATCACCACGACGCGTGCGCCACGGTCGCGGGCGGTCTCGATCGTCGGCCAGAGGTGTCGGTTCGTGAGCCGGGTGTTCGAGCCCCAGATGATGATGAGGCGCGAGTGCGCGAGTTCGAGGGGATCGAGCGCGAGTTTCGTGCCGTTCGTGACCTCGACGCCGGCGCCCGCCACCGCCCCGCAGAGTGCGCCCTGCAACTGCGAGACGCCGAGCGCGTTCCAGAGGCGGTAGGGCGCGAGCATGGCGAGGAGGCTCTGGTTGCCGGCCCCGCTGAACGGGACGATGGCGTCGGGCCCGTGCTCGTCGATGACCCGTCGCAGGTTCGTGGCCACCTCGTCGAGCGCGTCGGCCCAGGAGATGGGCACGAACTCGCCGGATCCCTTCGGGCCGATCCTGCGCAGCGGGGTGGTGATGCGGTCCGGGCTGTGCACCCGGTCGAGGTACCGGTTCACCTTCGGGCACAACTCGCCCCGGTTGTACGGGTGATCCGGATCGCCGCGGAGTTCGACGGCCGCGCCGTCCTCGACCGTGACGACCCAGCCGCAGGAGTCTGGGCAGTCGTGGTGGCAGACCCCGCGGACCGTGGAGCGCTCGGCGGTGCTGGCCATGGCCGGGAGGTTAGGGGAATGCCGGGAGCCGGTCGTCGGTGTCGCTCAGTCGGTCGGCCCGGCCGCGCCGTTCGTGCCGGTGGATCCGGTCCCACCGGTCGCGCCGATCGGACCGAGCATGCCGATGCGGTCGAGTTCGCGGGTGAGCCAGCGGGCGACGAGCCGGGCGCTCGCGTCGCGGTAGTGGAGGCCGTCGGGGCGCAGCAGGACCCCGTCGATTCGGGTGAGGCAACGCGTCGGCCCCCGCCGGCAGACGAACCGTTCGAGGTCGACGAGCCCGACTCCCGGGTGCGCGGCCGCGTAGCGTCGGATCGTCCGGTTCTGGCACTCGCTCTGGTCGACCGCGCCCACCGCGTAGGAGGAGAGCGAGATCGGTGCGGTCGCGATCACGAGGCGGCCACCGGTCGAGGTGAGGGTGGCACGCGCCTCGTCGAGCGCAGCCGTCGTCCAGCGTCGATACGTCGCGTCGCAGGGCGCGAACCACCCGGACCCGCGGTTCCCGGCGATGGAGCCGGCGTCCCCGAGGAGGAACAGGACCGTGTCCGGTCGGAACACCGCGACCGCGCCGTCCCAGTTGACGGTGCAGTCCACGGCCGGGTGGCCGCGTCCGAGTTCGGCTCCCCGTTCGAGGTCCACCGTCGGGAAGTGGCAGGCGGGGAAGGCCGCGTTCAGGGTGGTCGTCCCCGCGACCGCGTCACGGGGCTCGAAGCCCTCATCGCCGAGGAACCAACCGATCGAGTTGCCGACGACCATGAGGCGGGTCGTGCCCGTCTGCCCTGCGGCGCGGGACGCGGCGTCCCGGGCGGTCGAGGCGTCGACCCGAGCGATGCGCCGATCGGGCGCGGCTCGCAGGGTCGAACCGAACGCGAGGGCGATCAGCAGCGCCGCGCTCACCGGGGTGAGCCAGCGCAGGGTGCCGGTCGACCACCGCCGCTGGCGGATCGGTTGCTCGACGAAGTGGTACGAGGCCAGCGCGATCGCCGTGGTCACCGCGAGGCGAACGGCCAGCAGGCCCCAGCCGTCGAGACCGGTGCGGCGCGCGTCGAGGAGCACGTACACGGGCCAGTGCCACAGGTACAGGCCGTAGGAGATGAGCCCAGCCCCGACGAGTGGGCGCCACGAGAACGCACGGGCGATCGGCCCGGGCCTCGGGTGGGCCGCCGCGGCGATCACCACGGTGGCGCACGCGCCGGCGAGGAGGAGTCCGCCGGCGTACAGCCCACGCCCCTCGAGTCGCCACCAGCACAGCGCGAGGATGACCACGGCGACCGCGGCGGCCGCCTCGAGCGCGAGGCGTGCCCCGTCGCGTCGGGCGGGCCCGCGCCAGATCAGCCAGGCCGCGAGCCCCGCACCCATGAGGATGGCGGCGATCCGTGTGTCGGTGCCGTAGTAGATGCGGACCGTGGCCTCGGAGGCGAACCAGAACCACAGGGCGAGGGCGGCCGAACCGGCCGTGAGCACCGCGCACGCGACGAACACCGTGCGGGCCCAGGCTCCGGCCCGGCGCGCGACGAGCAGTCCGAACCCGGTGACGATGAGCGGCCAGAACACGTAGAACTGTTCCTCGATCGCGAGGCTCCACGTGTGGGCGAGGGGCGACGGCGAGGTGAACAGCGTCCAGTAGTCGAAGCCCCCGACCACGAACCGCCAGTTCGCCACGTAGGCGAGCGTGGCCAGGAAGTCGCCCCGGATGCGCTGGAGTTCGTTGGGCTCGGCGATGAACGCCGCGTACGCCGCCACGACGGCGAGCATGAGGAACAGCGCGGGGAGGAGGCGACGGGCCCGGCGGGCCCAGAACGGTCCGAGCGCGATGCGACCGGTGCTCGATCCCTCGGCGAGCAGCAGCGAGGTGATGAGGAATCCGGAGAGGACGAAGAACAGGTCGACGCCGAGGTACCCGCCGCGCAGCATCCCGCCGTGGAAGAACAGGACGGCGATGACGGCCGCGCCGCGTACGCCGTCGAGGGCGCGGATGTGGCGGGCGGTCGGGGCGGCCGCCGGGGGACGGAGCGGGGTCGAGGTCCCGGTCACCCGAGCCGGAGGGTCTCGAGCGGCTCGAGCTTGGCCGCGCGCCGTGCCGGGTACAGGCCGGCGAGGACCGACACGACCATCGCGAGCACGATGCCGGCGGGCGGGATCCAGCGCTGCAGCACGAAGACCCAGCCGGACAACCAGACCCCGACGAGGATCGCGAACGCCCCGACGAGCACCCCGAGGATGCCGCCGAGGAACCCGACGGCCATCGCCTCGAGCAGGAACTGCTGGGCGATCGTGCGGCGGGTGTGGCCGAGCGCGCGTCGGATGCCGATCTCGGTGGAGCGCTGGATCACGGAGATCGACATCACGTTGGCGATGCCGATCCCGCCCACGATGATCGCGAGCAGGCCCATCGAGGCCACGATGAGCTGCAGCTGCTTGTCGGACTGCGCGGCGAGCTGGAGCGCCTCGGCCTGGATCTCGGTGGCCACCTCATCGGGCCCGCCGAGCGAGATGGCGGTACGCAGCGTGTCGGCGGTGGCCTGCTCGGTGCCGTCGTCGGAGCGCACGTAGAGCTTCGTCGGCTGGATGTCCTCCTTGACGAAGTCCCGGTCGGCGGCCGAGAACGGGATGAAGGCCGCGTTGTCGAGCGTCGGGTCGAGTTCGACCTTGCCGAGGATCCCGACCACGCCGTAGGGCTTGCCGGCCAGATCGACCGTGCGGTTCTCGCCCGGGAGGTACCCGATCTCGTTGGCGAGGCCGGATCCGATCACCACCGTCCGGGAGTCCATCTCGGCGTCGGCGTCGCTGATCCAGCGACCGCTCACCATGTCCACCTCGAGCACGAAGGGCAGGCGGGTGTCGGCGGCCAGCACCGGGATCGGCGTGGTCTCGTACTTCTGGCGCGCCTTCTCGTAGGGGCTCACGGTGATGTCGGTGAGCTGCACCACGGCGGAGACCTTCTCGACGGTCTCGACCTGTTCGGCCCGCTCGGTCGCGTCCACCGGCAGCTTCGGGCGTTCGGAACCGAACGAGGAGGCGGCGGTCGCAGTGATGAGGTTGGTGCCGAGCTGGGCGACCTTGCGCTTGAGGTCACCCTTGGCGGAGTCGGTGAGGCCCACCGCGGCGACGATCGCGGCGACGCCGATGACCGGGCCCATGAGGAGCAGGAGCGTTCGGACCTTGCGGGCCAGCAGGCCGCCGATGGCCACGCTGATGAGGTCCCGGAAGTTGCGCGAGATCACGCTCGCACCTTCCGGTCGTCGCCGACGATCTCGCCGTCGCGCATCGAGATCTTGCGGTCGGCCCGCTCAGCCACCCCGAGGTCGTGGGTCACGAGGACCACCGCGCGCTCCGGGGAGCGCAGCGACTCGAAGATCTGCATGACGTTCTCGGCGTTCTTGGAGTCGAGCGCGCCGGTCGGCTCGTTGGCGAGGACGATGATCGGATCGGTCACGAGCGATCGGGCGAGGGCCACCCGCTGCTGCTCACCACCCGAGAGCTGCACCGGTCGGTGATCCCACCGCTGGCCGAGGCCGACCCGCTCGAGCGACTCCATCGCCTTGTCGTGACGCTCGTTCGGCCTCATGCCGCGGTACAGCAGCGCGGTCTCGACGTTCTGCAACGCACTGAGGTGACCGATGAGGTGGAACTGCTGGAAGACGAACCCGATGGTGCGCCCGCGCAGCCGGGTGCGGTTGGTGTCGTCGAGGGTGGTGATCTCCTCGCCCGCGATGCGGATCGAGCCCGAGGTGGGGAGGTCGAGACATCCGAGGAGCCCGAGCATCGTGGACTTTCCGGAACCCGACGGGCCGACGATGGCCATGAAGTCCCCCGGCATGATCCGCAGGGACACCTCACGGAGCGCGTAGACCTTGACCTCGTCGCCGTAGACGCGCGAGACGTCGGTCAGCTCGAGGAAGGGCTCGGTGCCCTCCGGGATCGTCGGGTTCGGCTCGGTCACTGGCCGGCGCTCGTGACCGAGACCACGACGAGCTCGTCGCCCTCGAGGCCGTCGGTGATCTCCACGTACTCGTCCTGGGCGAGCCCGAGTTCCACCTTCACCCGGCGGAGGCGACCCTCGTCGGTCACGACCCGCACGAAGTTGCCGGACCCGGACTTGAGCACCGCGGCGATCGGGACCGCGAGCACGTTCTTGCGCTCGGCGAGGGTGATGTCGATCGACACGCTCGCGCCGTCGACGTTCGGCAGGTCACCGGTTGCCGACACGATGCCCTCGTAGACCTCGGACTTGTCGGAACCGACGGTGGCTGAGTCGTCGAGTGCGGTGATGATGCCGGGGTACTGGGTGCCGCCGGCCTCGAGCTGGATCTGGGCCTCCATGCCGATCTCGATCTTGGCCCGCTCGGTGCCGGAGAGCTTGAGCTTCACGCTGATGGCGGGCTCGGTGAGGTCGAGCACGGGCGAACCCTGCAGCACGAACTCCCCGGCGTCGACCGCGACGGTGCCGACGCGGGCGGGCCAGTTCGCGACGATCATGTCGGACGGGTAGAAGATCACGTCGTCGGAGAACGTCCGCATCGGGATCGTGACGCTGGAGGTCCCGGCCCGCATGATGACGATGCCCGAGAGCACCTGGTAGTCCTGACCCGGCGTGGCCGAGCCACCGACCTGGAAGTTGATGGTGGTGTCCTCGACCATCGGCTGGGTCGCGGTGATCGTGAACGAGGTGGTGCCACCCTCACGGACCGAGCCACCGCCCGAGATGTTGAGTTCGGGCACGTCGTTGGACTCCACGGTGATGGCGGCCTGGGACGGTGCACCGATCTGGTACGGCTGCGGGTCGATGTCGGGGTCCGGGAGGATCTGGGCGGTGAGGACCTCGTCCGGCTCCACGTTGTCGTCGCTGCGCGGCGTGACCGTGAAGGTGGTCTCGGTCTGGCCGGCTCCGAGGGTCACGTAGTCCTGGGCGAGCGGTCGGTAGTCGTCACCGACGGTGACGGTGCCCCCGAGGCGGATGAAGATGTCGAGCCCGCGGTTGAGCTCGAGGGTCGAGGTCAACCGGAAGGTCGCCCCCTGACCCTCGTTCACCGTCGCTGAGTCGGCCGAGATCGTGATGACCGGCGTCCCGGTGTCGTCGTCCTCGATGGTGACGGTCGCCCGGTCCGTCGGGCCCACGGCGAAGTTCGGGTCGTTGCCGAACTGCACCTGGATGACGACGGTGATCTCCTCGTCCTCCTCCACGATGCGGTCGTTGAAGATCTCGGTGCAGAACTGCTGCGAGGTCTGGCCGGCGGGGATCGTGACGTCGCCCTCGAGGTTCTTGTAGTCGCCGTCGCGTGCGCTGTCGGCGCCGTTGGCGTCACCCTGGATCTGGAGGGGCACGACGGTGTCACGGGAGGGCGCCACGTCGGCGGTGACCGTCCAGCACGCGGTGTCGCCGCTCGGGCTCTCCTGCACGGTCGGCGTGCTCGTGTCGATCTCGATGATGGGCTTCTCCGGGGTGCCGGCGCGGCGGTACCCCGCGAGGGTCACCCGGGTCCGCCCGCGACGCGCCGGTGCGATCGGCCCGACCCGGGTCGAGCCCTCGGCGTCCACCGAGGTGGCGGTCGAGAGGATCGTCGCCACCGCGGAGCCGCGTCGGCCGGTGCGGTACCCCGCGCTGTTGCCGGAGATCGCGATCTGGACCGTCTCGTCGGTCTCGGGCTTCGCTCCGCCGTACCCGTACTTGTTCTGCCAACGGGCCAGGGCCGAGCGGGTCTGCTCGGTGTAGGTGCGGTCCACGCGGCCGGGGCTGAAGCCGTCGGCGGCGAGGATCTTCTCGAGCTGGAGCACGTCGGGGCCGTCGGAGCCCACGTCGAGGGTGCGGAAGAACGAGAAGTCGCCGGGCACCGCCACCGCGGCACGGCCGTCGAGGGCGAACGGCACGTCCCCGACGTTCACCTCCTGGCCGTCGTCGACGTTCATCTCGCTCACGCGCCCGTCGGTCGGGGCGTTGATCGTCTGGGTCTTCTCGCGACGGAGCTCACCGTTCACCGACAGGATGTCCTGCAGCGTCTGGCGGGACACCGGCTGCGGCGTGATCGCCGACTCCTTGGCCGAATCGCCGCCGCACCCGGCGAGCAGCGCGAGCGTGACGGTGACGGCGCCGAGGACGGCGAGAGGACGCTTCGACATGGAGGGGGCTCCTGGTCAGTCGTTGTCGAACAGCCCGTTCTGGGCCGAACACTGGTTGAGGTCGCGGCTGTTGATCGTGCCGTCGGGGGAGGAGAACTTCGTCGGGGTGATGAGACCGATCTCGTTCGTGGAGGTCTCGATGTCCCAGCCGCGCTTCTCGAGGCAGGGCTTGAGCTTCAGGAAGCCCTTGTTGCGCTCCTTCACCTGCTTGGGTGAGAGCTTGGTGCGCACGCTCTGGAACTCCTGGAGGATCTGGATGATCCCGGTGCGCGACGCGCACTTCGAGAGGATGGCGACGTACTCCGGATCCTGGAAGGCGGGGTTCGATCGGTCGAGCAGGTTGCCGCGCACCTTGTCGCCGTTCGCGGCGATGCAGGACGAGAAGTTCGCGTAGGCCTCGAACAGCCGCTGTTCGACCGGCCGGTTGTCGACGTTCTGGGGGACCTCGCCGTTCGCGCCGGTCCCGGTGCCGATCGGCTGGCCCTTGGCGGCGCGGGCCTTGAACTGCTTGACCTGCTTCGGGGTCAGCACCTGGACGTCCTCGGGGCTGCGCACCACGACGCTGGTCGACTCCGAGCCGCCACAGGCGTTCAGGAGGAGGGCGGCCGCGACGAGGAGGCCTCCGGCTGCCCGTCGTCCTCGGTTCCTTGCCACGGTGTTCGGCCCCCCGGTCGCCAGCGATGGTCGGTGCACGTTACCGGTCCGGCCCGCCGGATCTCCATCGCCCCGGCCGGGCCGCATGCGGCCCCGGAACGGCGAGGGCCCCGGGGCGCTGGATGCGCCCCGGGGCCCTCGTGCTCTCGGACCGATGGTGACCGGGATCAGCCGTCGATGAGGTTCTTCGGCGTGAAGGAGGCCGTCTCGCCGTTCAGGTCCTGGAGCTCACTGATGCTCGTGAAGTACCCGGCCGAGCGCGAGTACTGGACCAGCGTGAAGTCCTCGCCGAGGAACCAGTCGTTCTTGATGTTCGAGATGAACTCCGCGCCGTCGGGCATGAGCCCGAGGCCCCGCATCGTGGTCGTGCGGGCCGCCTCCATCACGGCGAGGCGGTTGGGGGCCCCGGCCGACTCCAGGATGTGCTGGAGCGCGGCGCCGGCCGTCCATCCGTAGGCGACGATGCCGTTCGTCGGGTCGGTCGTCGACTCGCCGTACTGCGCGATCTTCTCCTTGTAGAGCTTCATCGCGGCGTTCTCGACGAGATCGGGGTTCGCCGGGTCCATGAGCGACGTGACGCTGATGACGCCGTCACCGGCCTCGCCGGCGATCGTCATGAGCGTCTTCGAGGTGCAGGTGCCCGACATGTAGGTCATCGGCTTCCAACCGGATGCCGCGACGTTCTTGAGCGCGTCCGGGCAGGCGAGCAGGGTCGCCCCGAGGACGAGCACATCGGCTTTGGTGGCCGCGAGGGTCGTCACCTGCGACTTCGTGTCCGGGGTCTCGGGGTCGTATTGCGCCACCTTGACGACCTTGAGCTTCGTGCCCTTCACGAGGGACTCGAGGGTCTCCGAGTACGCCGCACCGAAGTCGTCGTTCGCCCGCAGGACGGCGATGGTCGCCTCGGGCTTCTCCGCCTCGAGGTAGTCGACGAGAGCCTTCATCTCGTCCGGGTACGGGACGAGGAAGGTGCCGAGCAGCCACGGGTAGTCACGGTTGCCCCAGGCCGGCGAACCGGTGGCGGCGAGCAGGCTCGGCACGCACTCCTCGTTCACCTGGTCGCGGATGGCGAGGTTGTTCTTCGTGCCGACGACGTTGAACAGACCGAAGACACCCTCGTCGAGGAGCGACTGCACGTTGGCGACGGTCTTCGCCGCCTCGTACGCGTCGTCCTTCGCGACGAGGTTCACCTTGTACTTCTTGCCGGCGATCTCGACGCCGCCGAGCTCCTCGTTCATGTAGTCGATGTAGGCCTTCGACCCGGCGAGGATCTCCTTGAACGCCGAGTAGATGCCCGACTGCGGGATGCTCGTCCCGAGCGTGATGGTGTCGCCCGAGATCGTGACCTTGCTCGGGTCGGTCGGGCACTTCGAGGTGTCGATCGCGCCGGAGCTCGATCCGCCGCCCCCGCCGTTGTCGTCGCTGCGGCCCCCGCCGCACGCGGCGAGGACGAGCGCGAGGACGGCGAACAGCGCCGTGATCGTGAGGAGCCGGCCGGAGCGGCCGGTGGTGGTTCGCGGCATGGTGCTTCCTTTCGTGGGTGGTGGAGGGATCAGGTGGGGACGGGTGCGGTGAGGGGCTCGGGTCCGGTCGGATCGCGGCGGCGCGTGACGAACCGGCGGAGCAGGCGCCGGAAGCCGCCGACGATCCCGTCCGGCAGGAAGTACATCAGGACGATGAGCAGCACGCCGAAGATAGCGGGGGACAGCACCTCTTTCCCGCTGAGGAAATCGGCCAGGACGGGCGGATCGGCCACGAAGTCCGTCGTCCACTCCTGGATCATCACGACGAGGAAGCCGCCGATGAGCGGGCCGACGACGGTTGCGGTCCCGCCGATCACCACGGCGACGAGGAACAGGATGGACAGGTTGAAGGTGCCGATCTTCTCCGCGTTCGCGATGCCGGTCACCTGCACAGAGAGCGAGCCGGCCACGCCGGCGTACAGCGCGCTCAGGGCGAACGCCAGGACCTTCGTGCGGGCGAGGTCGACGCCGACCGTCGTGGCGGCGGCCTCGTGGTCGCGCACGGCGATGAGCGCGCGCCCGAACCGTCCGCGCACGAGGAGCCACACGCCGAGCAGGAGCAGCAGCGAGACGGTCAGGGCGAGGTAGAAGCCCCACTGGTCGGACGCGAGGCCGCCGGGGACCCAGGCCGGGGGCTGCAGGGAGGCCGACGGCACCCGGACGAGGTTCGTGCCGCCGACGCCCCGGACGAACTTCTTCGTGAGGTCCGGGAACACGACGGCGAGCCCGAGCGTCACGAGCGCGAGGTACAGGCCCTTGACGCGCAGCGCCGGGACGCCGACGGCCACCCCGACCACGAAGGCGAGGGCGGCGGCGACGGGGATCGTGGCGACGAGGGACAACCCGTGGTCGCTCACGAGGATCGCGGTCGTGTACGCGCCGATCCCGAAGAACGCGCCGTGGCCGATCGAGACCTGCCCGTTGTACCCGGTCAGCAGGTTGAGACCCATGGCTGCGATCCCGAAGTAGAGCGCCGTCGTCCAGAGGCGGACGTCGGCCGGCGCCTGCTGCTGCGGGAACCAGAGCAGGTACCCGAGGATCGCGACCCCGATCACCGAGCCGATGATCAGACGCTGCCGGTGCCCGCGATCGGCCATCAGACGCGCTCCACCTTGACGTGCCCGAAGAGCCCCTGGGGTCGGATGAGCAGCACGACGAGGATGAGGCCGAACGGCACGATGATCTCGATGCCGGTGAGCGCCGGGATGTACTGGCGGGTCAGCGCGTCGACGATCCCGATGATGAGGCCGCCGACCACCGCGCCGATCGGGCTGTCGAACCCGCCGAGTGCGACGCCGGCGAATGCGAACACGAGGATGCCTTGCATCGAGCCGGCGGTCAGCCCGCTGGTCGTCGGGACGAAGAGCGCGCCGGCGAGGCACCCGAGTGCCGCTGCGAGACCCCAGCCGAGCATGAGCATCGTCGCGGCGGACACGCCGAGGAGCCGGGCGGACTCGGCGTTCGACGCGACGGAACGGAGGGCGAGGCCGATCTTCGTGCGCTGGAGCAGGGCCCAGAGCAGCAGGCACTCGACGGCGAGCACGCCGATGAGGACGAGCGTGTCGGATCGGAGGCTCACGCCACCGATGAGCCAGTTGCGGTCGGGGTAGGCGCGCGGCAGCGCCTTGGCCTCGACGCCGAAGAGGAGTTGGGCGAGCGCGTTGAACGTGAGGAACAGGCCGATCGTCACGATCACGAGCACGAGCGGGGAGGATGACTCGAACGGCCGGATGACGATGCGCTCGATGAGCGCACCACCGATGAACGCGATCGTCATCGACACGATGATGGCCAGCCAGACCGGCAGGCCGAGCCGGGTGAGTTCCCACGTGATGTAGGTCGAGAACAGCGCCATCTCGCCCTGGGCGAAGTTGAGGATGCCCGTGGTGCGGAAGATGAGCACGATGGCGAGCCCGAGCGACGCGTAGATCACGCCGTTCTGGATCCCGTTCATGATCTGACTCAGGAAGACGGTCATCAGATCCCCAGGTACGCCTTGCGGACGTCGTCGTTGCCGGCGAGGTCGGCGGCGGTGCCCGTGACCACGATCTCGCCGGTCTCGAGCACGTAGCCCCGGTCGGCGATCGCCAACGCGAGCGTCGCGTTCTGCTCGACCACGAGCATCGAGGTGCCGAGGTCGCGGTTCATTTCGCCGAGGGTCCGGAACAGGCCCTGGGTGATGATCGGGGCGAGGCCGAGGGAGGGCTCGTCGAGGAGCACGAGGCGGGGACGCGCCATCATCGCTCGGGCGATGGCGAGCATCTGCTGCTCCCCGCCGCTCATGCCGCCGGCCTGCTGCTGCCGCCGTTCGGCGAGGCGCGGGAACACGCTGTACCAGCGCTCGATGTCGGCCGCGACCTCCTCGTCCTTGCGG
>JBJTOY010000062.1:0-67549 GCA_046074845.1 Actinomycetes bacterium
ATCCGTCCCGCCGACGCGGGGCTCATCGTGCGCACCGCGGCGGCGGGCGCCTCGGCCGAGGAGCTCGGCCGTGACCTCGAGCGGCTCAAGGCGGAGTGGCGGGCCATCGCGGACGCGGCGAAGCGTTCGAACCGCCCGTGCCTGCTGCACCGGGAGCCGCCGCTCGTCGTGCGGGTGATCCGCGAGGAGTTCAACACCGAGTACCGCTCGATCGTGATCGACGACCGTGAGCTCTACGAGGAGGTGCGCGGGTACGTCGAGGCGATCGCGCCCGAGCTCGCCGAGCGCGTCGAGTTCTACGACGAGCCCGACCTCGGGATCTTCGAGCGGTTCCACGTGCACGAGCAGCTGCACAAGGCGCTCGAGCGCAAGGTCTGGTTGCCCTCCGGGGGCTCGCTCATCATCGAGCGCACCGAGGCCCTCACGGTGATCGACGTGAACACCGGCAAGAACGTCGGTCGTTCGAACCTCGAGGAGACGGTGTTCCGGAACAACCTCGAGGCGGCCGAGGAGGTCGCCCACCAGCTGCGGCTGCGCGACATCGGCGGGATCATCGTCATCGACTTCATCGACATGGAGGTCAAGGGCAACCGGGACGAGGTGGTCCGGGTGCTCCGGGATGCCCTGGCCCGGGACAAGACCCGGACCCAGGTGTTCGAGATCTCGGAGCTCGGCCTCGTCGAGATGACCCGCAAGCGCATCTCCGAGGGCCTCGTGGAGTCCTTCTCGGAGGCCTGCCCGGCCTGCCAGGGCCGCGGTTTCACGGTCGATCACTCGATGCTGTAGCCTCCCGGGTCCCCAGATCGACTCAGAGGACCCACGCGCGACATGTACGCAGTCATCAGCACCGGCGGGAAGCAGTACCGCGTCACCGAGGGCCAGACCCTTGACGTGGAGCGCCTCGGCGCGGACGAGGGCACCGAGGTGTCCCTGCGCCCGGTGCTGGTGGTCGACGGTGACGCCGTCCTCGCGACCCCGGCCAAGCTCGGGGGCGCCAAGGTCACGGCCAAGGTCGTGGGCGAGGCCCGCGGCCCGAAGATCAACGGGTTCTCGTACAAGTCGAAGGCCAACGAGCGCAAGCGCTGGGGCCACCGGCAGCACTACTCCACGATCGAGATCACCAAGATCTCCGTCGGCTGACCAAGGATCACGAGCGATGTCGAAGAAGAAGGGCGCCGCCTCCTCCCGCAACGGACGCGACTCCAACGCGCAGCGGCTCGGCGTGAAGGTCTACAGCGGCACCGAGGTGACCGCCGGTTCGATCATCGTGCGCCAGCGGGGCACGCAGTTCCACCCCGGCCTCAACGTGGGTCGCGGGGGCGACGACACCCTGTTCGCGACCGCGCCCGGCACGGTCGTCTTCGGGCGTCGTCGCGGGCGTCGTCTCGTCGACGTCGTCCCGACCGAATCCGCCTGATCCGAGGCTCCTCCCGGGTCCAGGCCCCACGGCACGGCGCATCGGCGCCGTGCCGTTCTCGTTCGGTGCGGCCCGGGGCTCGCGCATCACCGGTCCGATCGGTCCACCATCCCTATCCTTGAGGCCACATGAGCGGGTTCGTCGACGAGGCCCAACTCAACGTCCACGGCGGTGACGGCGGCGCGGGGAGCGTCGCGTTCCGACGGGAGGCCCACGTACCCCAGGGGGGCCCCGACGGCGGGGACGGCGGCAAGGGCGGGGACATCTGGCTCCGGGCCGATCGCAACGTCGCCTCCCTCCTCGCCTTCCGCGACCACCCGCACCGACGGGCCGAGTCGGGGACCCACGGTTCCGGCAACAAGCGGCACGGTCACAAGGGCGCCGACCTCACGGTGACGGTG
The DNA here is from genome assembly GCA_046074845.1 of Actinomycetes bacterium. Lineage (GTDB taxonomy): Bacteria > Actinomycetota > Acidimicrobiia > IMCC26256 > IMCC26256 > IMCC26256. The sequence continues at coordinate 1,819 of JBJTOY010000062.1, forward strand.
CCGGAGGGCACGACGATCCGCGACCACGCCACCGGCGAGGTGATCGCCGACCTCGTGCACCACGGCGACTCGTGGCTCGCGGCCCGCGGCGGCCGGGGCGGGCGCGGCAACGCCCGGTTCCTCTCGAACGCTCGTCGGGCCCCCTCCTTCGCCGAGCAGGGCGAGTACGGCGAGGAGCGTTGGCTCGACCTCGAGCTGCGCCTCATGGCCGACGCCGCCCTGGTGGGGTTCCCGAACGCCGGCAAGTCCACCCTCATCGCGTCGGTGAGCGCGGCCAAGCCCAAGATCGCCGACTACCCCTTCACGACCCTCGAGCCCAACCTCGGCGTGGTGCGGTTCCGGGACCACGAGTTCGTCCTCGCCGACATCCCCGGGCTCATCGAGGGGGCGGCCGAGGGCCGCGGGCTCGGTCACCGGTTCCTGCGCCACATCGAGCGGGCCCGGGTCCTCGTGGTGCTGCTCGACCTCGCGCCGGTCGACGGGCGCTCGCCCGAGGATCAGGAGGCGATCCTGCTCGACGAGCTCGAGCGGTACCGACCCGACCTGCTCGAACGACCCCGGATCGTCGTCGGATCCAAGGCCGACGTCGCGACCCACTCGATCGAGGGCGACGAGGTGCTCGAGATCTCAGCGGTGACCCGTCAGGGGCTCGAGGTCCTGCTCGGTCGGCTCGGGTCGCTCATCGACGAGACCCGAGCGGCCGAGGTCGAGCGCGAGGCCTACGTCGTGCACCGGCCCGCCGAGGAGGGGTTCTCGATCCTGCGGGAGGACGATGGCGCCTACCGCGTGAGCGGCCGCAACGCGGAGCGGGTCGTGGCGATGGCCGACCTCACGAACATCGAGGCCCTCGAGTACGTGCACGACCGGTTCCGGCGCATGGGGGTCGAGCGCGCCCTGGCCCGGGCCGGGGCCCGGGAGGGCGACATCGTGCGCATCGGCGGGGTCGAGCTCGAGTACGTGGAGGGCTTCTAGGTGGGCGTGCGTGCGGTCATCAAGGTGGGCACCTCCTCGGTCACGACCGAGCGCGGCGACCTCGACCTCGGCGCGCTCTCGAAGCTCGCCGACGAACTCGCGGCGGCACGCGCCGAGGGCCACGAGCCGGTCCTCGTGCTCTCCGGTGCGATCGCCGCGGGGCTGCCGGCCCTCGGCTTCGACACGCGTCCCTCCGACATCCGCACGCTGCAGGCGATCGCTGCGGTGGGCCAGCCACTCCTCGTGGAGCGCCTCCGCGGGCTCCTCGGCGCACACGGCATCGTGCCGGGCCAGGTGCTCCTCGATCCGTACGACTTCGGGCAGCGGTCCCAGTACCTGCACGCGCGCGAGACGCTGCTGCGGCTCCTCGAACTCGGCGTGATCCCGGTCGTCAACGAGAACGACACGGTGGCCGACGACGAGATCCGGTTCGGGGACAACGACCGCATCGCCGCGCTCGTCGCCAACATGATCGGGGCCGAGGCGCTCGTGCTGCTCACCGACACCGACGGTCTCTACACGGCGGATCCGCGCCTCGATGCCGACGCCTCGCTCATCGAGGAGATCGTGTCGGTCGACGCCGAGCTCGAGGCGGTGGCCGGCGGTGCGGGATCGGCCCGGGGGAGCGGGGGCATGGCCTCGAAGCTGGCCGCGGCGAAGATCGCGTCCTGGTCGGGGGTGCGCACGGTCATCGCGGCGACCTCCACCGACGGCGTGATCGCGGCGGCCCTCGACGGGCGTGGCGTCGGCACCACGGTGCAGCCGCGGGCCGATCGGCTGAGCGGGCGCAAGCTGTGGATCGCGTTCGCTCGCCCGTCGAGCGGGCACATCGTCGTGGACGCGGGTGCACGGCGGGCCCTGGCCTCGGGCGGCCGTTCGCTCCTGCCCGCCGGCGTCCGGTCGGTGGACGGGGACTTCGAGGTGGACGCGGCGGTCGACATCGTCGGTCCGGACGGCCGCACCTTCGCCAAGGGCCTCACGCGGCTCGACAGCGCCGCGATCCGTGCCGTGGCCGGGCGGCGCACCGCCGACCTGCCCGAGGGGCTGCCCGGTGAGGTGGTCCACGCCGACGACCTCGTCGTGGTGCCCGAGGCCTGAGGCGGCCCCGGTTCCCACCCAGCGCGCGAGGGTTCCCACGGCGGCCCCACGAACCGTCCGAGATCGCGGCGTTGACGCAGCCTTGACTTGCCCGGGGGTGTGCCCGGGGTCACAATGACCTCGGATCGCTCGCCCGCCGGAACGGGGGGAGGGTCCGGTGGCGACATCGGACCCACGGTGGGAAGAGCGCCGACGAGGGGCCGAGGCGTACGCCCAGCCCCTCGTCGCGTCTCCGGGCGCCGTCGCCGGTGTCGCCGAACGCCGCAGACTCCTCCGTCGTGCGCCCGGAAGCACTCGCGCGCGAGGGCGGCACCGTCCTCGCCGGTGCGGCGGGAACCGTTGGAGGGCGTCCGCAGGCCCACCACTACACTCCGCCCCCATGTCCCGCCCCGCCTCGGTCACCGACCTCGGGCGTCGGGCCCGGGACGCCGCCCGGGTCCTGGCGACCGCCAGCACCGGTCTCAAGAACGACGCCCTCCGCGCCGCCGCGGAGCACCTCGAGGCCCACGCGGCCGCGATCCGGGAGGCCAACGCGGCCGACCTCGCGGCGGCCGAGGCCGACGGCATGGGGGCGGGTCCGCTCGACCGCCTGCGCCTGACCGATGCCCGCCTCGCCGCGATGGCCGCCGGACTCCGGCAGGTGGCGGGCCTCCCCGATCCCGTCGGCGAGGTCATCGACGGCTGGAGGCGCCCGAACGGCCTCGAGATCTCCCGGGTGCGGGTGCCCCTCGGCGTGGTCGCGATCATCTACGAGAACCGACCGAACGTCACCTCGGACGCCGCCGGCATCTGCCTGAAGTCCGGCAACGCCGCGATCCTCCGGGGCTCGGGCACGGCCCTGCGTTCGAACCTCGCGGTGGCCGCGGCGCTCCGGGCGGGTTTCGCCGCCGCGGGCCTGCCCGAGGACTGCCTCGTCCTCGTGGACGACCCCTCCCACGAGTCGGCGGTCGGGGTCATGCAGCTCACCGAGTACGTCGACTGCCTCATCCCGCGCGGTGGACCGGCGCTCATCCAGAGCATCCGGGACAACGCGACCGTGCCGGTCATCATCGACGGCGACGGCAACTGCCACGTGGTCGTGGATGCGGCCGCCGACCTCGACCGGGCAGCGGCCATCGTCATGAACGCGAAGACCCAGCGGACGAGCGTGTGCAACGCGGCCGAGTCGCTCGTGGTGCACGCCGCGATCGCCGACGAGTTCCTGCCCCGCATCGCCGCCGACCTGCAGTCGGCGGGCGTCCGCCTCGTCGGCGACGCCGCGGCCCGGGCGATCGTCGGGTCGATCGAGCCCGCCACGGAGGAGGACTTCAGCCGCGAGTTCCTCGACCTCGAGATGAGCGTGGCGATCGCCCCCGACCTGGGTGCGGCCATCGACCACGTGAACCGGCACGGCTCCGGGCACACCGAGGCGATCGTCACCGCCGACCTCGACGCGGCCCGCCGCTTCACCCGTGAGGTCGACGCCGCCGCGGTCATCGTCAACGCATCCACGCGCTTCACCGACGGCGAGGAGTTCGGCTTCGGGGCCGAGATCGGCATCTCGACCCAGAAGCTCCACGCCCGCGGCCCCATGGGCCCGCGGGAACTGACCACCTACAAGTACGTCGTCTGGGGCGACGGTCACGTGAGGACCTGACATGGCCGAACGCTTCGCATCCGTGCCCGATGTCGTCGAGCGGCTCCGCGGGGTCGACTACCTCGCCGACACCGACATCGCCGGGGTCGTGTTCCTCGCGGACCGGCTCGAGAAGCCGGTCCTCGTCGAGGGGCCGGCCGGTGTCGGCAAGACCGAACTCGCCAAGGCGGTGGCCGAGGTCACCGGCTCGCGACTCATCCGCCTCCAGTGCTACGAGGGTCTCGACGAGGCCAAGGCGCTCTACGAGTGGAACTACAAGAAGCAGCTGCTTCGCATCCAGGCCGATCGCGAGCACGAACGTGACTGGGCGACCGTCGAGACCGACATCTTCTCGGATTCGTTCCTCCTCGAGCGTCCCCTGCTCGAGGCGATCCGCTCCGAGGACCCGGTGGTGCTCCTCATCGACGAGGTCGACCGGGTCGAGGTCGAGACCGAGGCGCTGCTCCTCGAGGTCCTCTCCGACTTCCAGGTCTCCATTCCCGAACTCGGCACGATCACGGGTCGGCAACGGCCGATCGTGATGCTCACCTCCAACAACACCCGCGAGCTCTCCGAGGCCTTGAAGCGCCGGTGCCTCTTCCTGCACGTCGACTACCCGGACCTCGACCGCGAGCGGGAGATCATCCGGGTGCGGGTGCCCGAGATCGATGAGCGACTCGCCGAACAGGTCGCCCAGGTCGCGCGCACGATCCGTGGTCTCGACATCAAGAAGGCCCCGTCGATCTCGGAGACGATCGACTGGGCCCGCACGCTGCTCTACCTCGGTCACAACGAGATCGATCCCGAGGTCATCGGGGAGACGTTGCACGTGCTGCTGAAGTACCAGACCGACATCGCCAAGGCGCGCAAGGAACTCGGGGTCGACGGCGGACCGTCGATCGGTCCGAAGCGCACGTGATCGGATCCGCACCATGGCGCGCGACGCGATGTTCACGTCGCCGAGGCTGGGCGAGGTCATGAGTCGCAACACGTTCCAGATGCCCCCCGGGGTGGTCGGCACCGGTCGCCTCGTGGACGTGCTCCAGGGCTTCGTGCACGAACTCCGGGCCGCCGGTCTGCCGGTCTCGATGACCGAGAACATCGACGCCATGCGCGCGGTCGAGTTCGTCTCGATGGAGGATCGCGAGGCGCTCAAGTCGGTGCTCGGGGCCACCCTCGTGAAGCAGCACCGACACTGGCAGGCGTTCGAGACCGTGTTCGAGGTCTACTTCGCCATGTACAGCCCCGGCATCGGTGGTGACGACGACACCCCCGGGAGCGGTGACGAGGAGGCGGGCGAGACCCCGCCCGGTGGCGGCGCGGGTGACCAGCCGGGCGGCGGAGGCGGCGGCGAGGGCGTCAGCAACGAGGATCTCGCGCAGATGCTCATGCAGGCGCTCATGCGGGCCGACGAGCAGATGCAGCGCAACCTTGCGGCGCTCGCGGTCACGCGCTTCGCCGGCATGGAGCCCGGGCGTCCCGTGGGGGGCACCTACTACCTCTACCGCACGCTGCGGCAGCTCGATCTCGAGGCGCTGGCGGCCCGCATGATGCAGGCCGCGCAGGAGGCGGGCGACGTGCCCGAGGGTGACCCCCTCGCGGAGCGGTTCGCCGCCGAGGAGCAGCAGTCGCGCATCAAGAAGTTCCGTGAGATGGTCGAGGCCGAGATCCGCAAGCGGCTCGTGGCCGACCGCGGGGTCGAGGCGATGGCGCGCACGCTGCGCAAGCCACTCCCGGAGGACGTGGAGTTCATGCACGCCTCCCGGGAGGAGATGCACCAGCTCCAGCGGGCGATCGAGCCGCTCACGCGGGCGCTCGCCGCCCGGCTCGCGCAGCGCCGCAAGCGGCGTCGGCGCGGGCACCTCGACTTCCGCAGGACGGTGCGCCACTCGCTGTCCTACGGGGGCGTGCCGGTGGAGCCGAAGTTCCGCAACCCCCGGCCCTCGAAGCCGGACATCTTCGTGATCGCCGACATCTCGGGGTCCGTGGCCTCGTTCGCCCGGTTCACCCTGCAGTTCGTCTACGCCATGGCCGGACAGTTCTCGAAGGTCCGGTCCTGGGTGTTCATCGACGGCATCGACGAGGTCACGCGGTTCTTCGACGAGGCCGACGAGATCACCGAGGCGGTGCACCGGGTGAACACCGAGGCCGATGTGGTGTGGGTCGACGGGCACTCCGACTACGGGCACGCGTTCGAGATCTTCCGCGATCGGCACCTGCGCGAGGTCACGTCGAAGACGACGGTGATCATCCTCGGCGACGCACGCAACAACTACCACGCGTCCCAGGCCGCGGTGCTCAAGGAGATCCGCGAGCGGGCCCGCAAGATGTTCTGGCTCAACCCCGAGCCGAAGGGCTACTGGAACACCGGCGACTCGATCGTCGGCGAGTACGGCGTCCACTGCGATGGCGTCTTTGAGTGCCGCAACCTCCGCCAACTCGAGCGCTTCGTCGCCTCGAGCGTCGACGTCTGACGCGCGTTCAGTCGGCCGGGCGCTCCATGCACCACACCTGCGGTGCCGTGCCGGTCGGCTGCGCCATGTGGAGGCTGACGTCGAAGCGGTGCCGTCCGTAGAAGGGCAGGTTCCGCTCCTTCTCGGTCTCGAGGTAGCAGGGCAGCCCCTCGGCGTCGGCCGCGGCGAGGCCCGGCGCGATGAGCAGGGAGCCGAGACCGGAGCCGCGCCGACTCGGCTCGACGCCGATCGACACGAGGTACCAGTGCTCGTCCTTCGTGTGCACCTTGGCGACCGCGGCCTGGTACCGCAGCGACCGGACGAGCGAGGCCGGCGCGAACGGGGCGAGGGCGAGGATCGGGAGCGAGGCGCGCAGGTCACGCGCCCCCGACACCGGGTAGGCGCCCGGCGGGAGCCAGACCGCGGCACCCACGATCCGCCCGCCGTCCTCGGCCACCCAGACCCGACCGTTCCGGAACGCGTCGCGTGCGCCGGCGCCGAAGAACACGCGCAGGGCTATCGGGCGCATCAACCGGATCGGGAGAATCCACTCGGTGATCGGCGAGTCGTAGAACGCGGCGCCGAGCACGCGGCCGACGGCGCGCATGTCCGTCCGGCGGGCTTCGCGGATGTCGACCACGGCGTGAGGTTAGGGGATCGCGCCCCGGCGCGACGTGGCCCGGGGGAGGCGCGCGTGCGCTCGGTGGGCGAGCGTGACGACCCGGTGCGGGTCAGACGCCGCGTCGCGCGCGGTACTCGGCGATCGCCTCGTGGTGGTCGAGGATCGGTTCGGGGTAGCCGACGGCGGCGCGCTCGAGCGGGCCGAGCGTGTGCACCGCGCCACCGCCGGGCACGTCGGCGAGTTCGGCCACGTAGCGACGCACGTAGACGCCCTTCGGATCGAAGCGTTGCCCCTGCACCGTCGGGTTGAAGATGCGGTGTGGGTTCGTATCGGTCCCGGTCCCCGCCGTCCACTGCCAGTTGAGGTTGTTGTTCGCGAGATCCCCGTCGGTGAGCCACTCGAGGAAGTGGCGCGCCCCGACCCGCCAGTCGATCCCGAGGTCCTTGGTGAGGAAGGAGGCCACGATCATGCGGGCGCGGTTGTGCATGTACCCCTCGTGGAGCAGCTGGCGCATCGCCGCGTCGACCACCGGGAACCCGGTCCGGCCCTCCTTCCACGCCGCGAGGCCGGCCTCGTCCTCGATCCAGGGATCGTTGCGATCCTTGAAGTCGGCCCAGGACGCATCGGGTCGGGCCGCGAGGACCTGGTGGTAGAAGTCGCGCCAGCACAACTGTCGGATCCACGGCTCCGCGCCGTCCCGGCCCTGCGCGCCGAGGGCGAGCTCCAGCGGGGACAGGCACCCGAGGTGGAGGTACGGCGCGATCTGGGAGGTCGCGGCGCCCGGGAGGTCGTCGTGCGCATCGCCGTAGCCAGCGAGCCCGGTGCGCCGCCACGCCGTGAACCGGGCCCGGGCCACGGTCTCGCCGCCGGGGACCCGGGCGGGGGAGGTCGGACCGGCGCCGAGGTCGGCGAGCGTCGGGATCGGGCCGGGTTCGAGACCATCGACCCACGGGATCCGTCTCGGTGTCGGAGCCACCGTGCGCCACGGTGCCGCGAGCCACTGCCGGTAGTACGGCGTGAAGACCTTGAAGTGGTCGCCGCCGGTCGGGCGCACCGCCCCGGCACCCAGGACGGTCACGCCGTCGTGGGCGCGGACCTCGACCCCGACCGCCGCGCCCGCGATCCGCAGGCGCTCGATCCGCCCCCGGGCGAACGCACTCACATCCTCGGAGCAGTGCACGACGGAGGCCCCGGTGGCGGCGGCCACCCGCAGGATCTCCTCCTCCCACACACCCCGGCGCACGACGAGGGCGTTGCCGCGCGCTCGCAGTGACGCGTCGAGATCGGCGAGGGACTCGAGCAGGAACGCGGCGCGGTTCGCCGGGCGGAAGCCGACCCGGGCGACGCGCTCGTCCAGGACGAAGAGGACGACCACGGCGTCGTGCTCGGCGAGGGCCGCGGCGAGTGCCGGGTGGTCGTGGACCCGGAGGTCACGGGTGAGGGCGACGATGCCGACGGTCACGGTCGGCACCGTAGCGACGGGAGCGCGCGGGGACCCACCCGGAGCCGGCGGGGTGGGCCGGCTCAGCCGGCCGGGGTGAGGAGGGCGAGCATCCGGGCGGCGATCCGGACGAGGCGGAGCAGCTGGAGCCGCTCGCGCTGGCGGAATGCGTGGCCGTCCCGCCCGACGAGGAGCACCACGTCGGTGTCGGGGAGCGCGGCCACGGCGAGGTCCGCCGGCCCGGCGTCACCGCGCAGCACCGCCGGCGACTCGCTCGCTCCTGCGGCGTAGGCGGCGAGGGTCTGCACCGGTGGGGTGGGGCCGTCGCCGAGCGCGAGGCGACCGTCCACGAGGACCGCGGTCCAGTCGGCGAGGAACTCGCCCCGCGTGTGGGTGGCGAGACGACGCCACAGGTCGTCGATCGAACCGGCCTCGCAGATCATGACGGCGGAGTCGAGGGCGTCGACCCGCGGGTCGGGGAACGCGCCGACGCGCCGTACCTCCTCGACCGAGACGCCGTCGACCTGTTCGATCTCGCGGACGAGGAGCGGGATCGTCGCGGCGTCGGGGAGGGCCACCGCGAACTCGTCCACTGCGACCCCGTCGCCGGTCTCGAGCACGTCGATGCCGACGATGTCGCCGCGCATCGCACCGATCCGGGACGCGACGAGGCCGAGCGCACCGGGGCGGTCCGGGAGCCAGACCCTGATGAGCGCGTGGACGGCCGGCGTGCGGTCGGGCTCGGGGACGGGTTCGACCAGGCTCATGACGTCCACGGTACGGAACGGCCGGACCCGAAGGATGTCGGAACCGTTACGGCGGGGTGAACGGGGGCGGCGTCTAGCCTCGGTGGCGTGGCGGAGCGGGTCGGCGTGTACGGGGGCACCTTCGACCCGATCCACGTCGGCCACGTGGCGGCGGCCCGGGCCGTGCGCGAGCACCTCGGTCTCGACCGCGTCCTCGTCGTCCCCGCCGGTGACCCCTGGCAGAAGCGGGGGCGGGTCGTGGCCACGCCGGCCGAGCGCCTCGAGATGGCGCGCCTGGCGGTCGAGGGGGTCGAGGGACTCGAGGTCAGCGACGTGGAGGTGCGGCGGGACGCGGCGTCGGTCACCGCGGACACGCTCGAGGCCCTCGCGGCGCCCGGACGCGTGCTCTACCTCGTCCTCGGGGCCGACGCCGTGGCGAACATGGGAACGTGGCGACGGCTCGAGGACACCCGCGACCTCGCCACCGTCGTGGTGGTCGAACGGGAGGGGGAGCGGGCAGATCCCCCGGGGCCGGGATGGCGGGTTGAGCACGTGCCGATCCCGCGCATCGACGTGTCGTCGACGGCGGTCCGCGAGCGCATCGCCGCGGGCGCGCCGATCGACGACCTCGTGCCGGCGGCGACCGCGCACTACCTCGCCGATCGGGGCATCTACACTCGCCGGTGATGACGGACGCGCCGCCGGCGGGAGTCGACCGAACCCTCACCCGGGCCGAACGCCGAGCGCAGCGGTCCGGCGGGGCCGGTCCCGGTGCGGAACCCGCACGGCCGCCGGCGTCCCCGTCGCCCCCGGACGAGCGCGGTCCCGTCGCACGGTCCGAGGCCGGCGGACGGCGTGCGGTCGCGCGGGCCCGCCGGCAGGCCCGGGCCGAACGCCGACGGTTCTGGCTCATCACGATGCCGGCCATCGTGGTCGTGCTCGGCCTCCTCGTCGGTGTCGGGGTGTGGCTCCGTCGCGACGACGACGGGCGCGCCGCCGGTGGGAACCCGGCGGATCTCCCGGCGCTCCAGACCACCGCGGCCCTCGTCGGCCACACTGCGATCGACGGCTCGTCCGACGTCATCCTCGTGCTCGGACGCTCCGGGGAGGACGGCTCGGTGCTGCTCATGCCCGGCGCGACCCAGGTGGAGGTGCCGTCGCTCGGGATCCAGACCCTCGCCCAGGTCCCCTCGCTCGGCAGCGCGGCGCTGCTCACCACGACGGTGCAGAACCTCTCGGGGGTGCGCACCGGCGCGGCGGTGCTCGGGGGTGACGCGACCTGGGCCTCGGCGCTCGCACCGGCGGCGCCGCTGGTCATCGATCTGCCGAACGACGTCACGCCGGCGGGCGGGACCCGGCCCGAGACCCCGGCCGGCCGGGTGCGGGCCACCGCCGAGGAGGCGCTACGCCTGCTCACCGTGGACGAGGAGGGCAGCGAGGTCGACCACCTCGTGACCGTGCAGGCCGTGCTCACCGCGTGGTTCGACCGGCTGCGGGACCCCGCGGTGGCGGCGGCCACGCGGGCCGCGGCCCCCGAGATCGCCGGGCCGCTCATCGAGGTCGCGACCACCGGCACGCCGTCGTTCGACACCCTCCCGGTCGACTCGGTCGGGACGAGCGGCGACGAGCGGCTGCGGGTCCGGAGCGCGTCCATGCCCGAACTCGTCGCCCGTGCGTTCCCCGACGCGCGCCTCGGGATCGAGGGCGCCCGGCCGCGGGTCGAGATCCTCAACGGGGTCGGCACGGTCGGGCTCGCCCAAGCGGTGGCAGCCCGGGTGGTGCCGGCCGGGGCCGATGTGCGCCTCACCGGCAACTGGCCGGGCTTCGGGGTCGGGGCGACGCAGGTGGTCTACTACCGGGACCGCGATCGGCGCGCCGCTCAGGTGATCCTCGACGCCGTCGGGGTCGGCACGGTCCGTAAGGCGGGCCGCGCGGTGGGCATCACCGACATCACGATCATCGTGGGTCCGGATTTCGTCCCGGAGGCGACCACACCATGAGTGCACCGGAGTCCGGCGGGATCCTCGACAGCCACGCCCGTGCGATCGCGGCCGCCGAGGCCGCGGCCGACAAGAAGGCGAACGAGGTGCTCGTCCTCGACGTGGGCGACATCCTGGGCATCACGGAGGCCTTCGTCGTCGCGAGCGCGTCGAACGGTCGGCAGGTCAGAGCCATCGTGGACGAGGTCGAGGAGTGCCTCCGGGTGCTCCACGGGGCCACCCCGCGCAGCGTCGAGGGCCTCGACGACGCCGGGTGGGTGCTCATGGACTACGGCGACTTCATCGTCCACGTGTTCCTCGACGAGACGCGGGAGTACTACGCGCTCGAGCGGCTGTGGAGCGACGCGGCGACGATCTGGCGCGGGGCCGAGGCGCCGGCCGTCTGAACCCGCGCCGGTGGGCGCGGGTTCAGTCCACCCAGGGACGCATCGGCACGCCGCGGCCGATGAGCGCGTCTTTCAGTTCCCGCACGCTCGGATTGTGCTCGAGGCGCGGCGAGTAGAGCATCGAGGAGATGATCGCCGCCTGCGCGCCACCCGCGGTGAGCCCGTCGGCGATGTGGTCCACCGTGCCGGCCCCTCCGCTCGCGATGACCGGGACGTTCACCGCATCGGCGACCGCACGGGTGATGTCGAGCTCGTAGCCGTCGCCGGTGCCGTCGCGATCGATGCTGTTCACGACGATCTCGCCCGCGCCGAGGTCCTCGCCGCGCCGCACCCAGTCGATCGCGTCGAGTCCGGTGGCGGTGCGGGCGCCGTCGATGAACACCTCGTACCCGCTCGGGATGCCGTCCCGCACGCCCACGTGCTGCACCTGGGTCGAGAGGACGACGCACTGGCGTCCGAACGCCTCGGCCCCGTGCCGGATGATGTCGGGGTCGCGCACGGCCATCGAGTCGACGCTGATCTTCTCGGCCCCGGCCTTGAGCACCTCGTACATGTCGTCGACGTCACGGATGCCGCCGCCGACGGTGAAGGGCACGAAGACGTGCTCGGCGACACGCCGGACGGTATCGAGGTCGATCTTTCGACGCTCACTGCTCGCGGTGATGTCGTAGAACACGATCTCGTCGATCTGGTCCTCGTACAACGAGCGAGCGAGATCCTCGGCCGGAGCGACGTCGATGTTGTCCTGGAAGCGCACGGCCTTGGTGACCCGACCCCCGATCACGTCGAAGCAGGCGATGAGCCGCTTGGTGAGCATCAGGCACCGTCCCAGGTCGCGAAGTTGCGGAGGATGCGGAGGCCGACCTCGCCGCTCTTCTCCGCGTGGAACTGGGTCGCGGCGATGTTGCCGCGGGCGACCATCGAGGCGAACTCGCCCGCGTAGTCGGTGGTGGCGAGCACGGCGGCCGGGTCGGCGGGGACCGCGTGGTACGAGTTCACGAAGTAGCAGTACGGCTCCGCCGGCAGGCCGTCGGTGAGCGGGTGGGCGCGGGCGGCGCGGACGAGGTTCCAACCGATCTGGGGCACCCGCACCGAGTCGGGGAACCGGCGGACCTCACCCGGGAGCCACCCGAGGCACTCGGCCGGGCCCTCCTCCGAGCGATCGAACAGCACCTGGAGTCCGATGCAGATGCCGAGGAACGGCACGCCGTCGTCGAGGGCGCGCCGGCCGAGCGCGTCGACGAGGCCGGTCCCGGCGAGCGAGTCGATCGTGGCCCGGGCCGCCCCCACCCCGGGCAGGATGATGCGATCGACGGCGCCCAGGTCGGCGGGCGTGGCCACGAGGCGCGCCCCGAGGCCGAGGCGCGCCAGGGCAAACATCACGCTGGGGGCGTTGCCCGCCCGGTAGTCCACGACGCCGATCACAGGGGAGCGAGTCTAGGGACGGCTCCTCGCGCGCCTCCGACCGGTTCCCGTCCGGGGCCTCGGGCCATCCCTAGGATGCGGCGGTCGATCCACGAGGAGGGACCCAGGATGAGCGGTCACGGTCACGACGACGGTCACGACGACGGGCACGGGCACTCGGCCCCGGTCCCCGAGGTCCCGTCCGAGCCGCGCCCGGTGCTGCAGGGCGTCGGGCTCGTGCTCTGCCTCGTGGCCACCGTCGCGCTCGCCGTGTTCGTGCAGGGCTGACCCGCGCTCGGGGTCCGCGCCTACCCGAAGTCGGTCTCGGTGACGACCTTCTCGGACATGTCCGGGTACTCGCTCACGTAGTCGACGACCCGAACCCGCCCGGTCGGGACGAAACGGCCGGCGTCGATCACCCGCCGAGGCACGTAGGGGAGCAGTCCGAGGTTGCGGAACAGTCGGGTCTGCGGTTCCCAGATCGAGGCCCGCTCGTGCCAGAGCAGCCGGTCGAGCTTTCGCAGCAGCGTCATGAGCGTGACGAGCGTGGCCGAGAGGACGCCGGCCACGACCGCGCCGACGATCGAACCCTTCGGCAGCTCCACGATGATCGAGAGCATCACCCCGAGCAGCAGCAGGAGCGTGGTCCACTCGAGGCGCGAGAGGGACTGGCCGATCGCGGCCTCCATGAGCGCCCGCGACATCGACATGTCGTTCGTCTGCTGGAGCAGGTGGTAGTAGGCGATCTCCTGCTGCGGCGTGCGCGGCTCGAGTGCGATCACCGCGCGCGAGAGCTCGAGGAAGGTCGCCGTCGACATCGAGAACTCGGCCAGTCGGTAGTCGATCTGCGCCATGAGCTGGGCGTCGATCCGGGCCCGGATTGCGTCGCGCTGGTCGGGGAACACCTCGACGAGCTGGTGGATGGCGAGGAGGTTGGCGTCCCCGCGCCGGATGAGGTCGTGGACGGCGCTGAGGCGGAGCCGGGTGCGCTCGATGGTGAACGCCAGCAGCACGCCGAACAGGAACGTGGCGACGGTGGCCAGGGCGGCGAGGAGTCCGAGGGTCAGACCGTCGGCCTCGAGGGGCGCCTCGATGACGAACGACAGCCCGGCGACCACCAGCCCGACGGCGATCGCGGGACCGGCCACGACCTCGCCGAGGATGATGCGTCGCCAGCGTGTTCGCAACCCCCGCATAGAGCGCGGAGTGTACCGGCGGGATCGCCGGGCGCTCCGGGCCGAGGCGGCCTGCGGGATGCGCTCGGAGTGGAGCTGAGGGGAATTGAACCCCTGACCTCTTCCATGCCATGGAAGCGCTCTGCCAACTGAGCTACAGCCCCGAGAGCGCAGGAGGATAGCAGCAGGCCCCCGGCGGTCCGTCACGGGGCGAGGGCCGGTGGGGTGCCGCCGGTACGCTCGGCGCCCGATGACCGACACCGCCGCCTCCGACCGCACGCCGCGCGCTCGTTACGACGCCGCGCTCGCCACCTCGATCGAGCGCGCGTGGCAGGACCGCTGGGAGGCCGAGCGCACCTTCTGGGCGCCGAATCCTGCGGGCGAGCTCGCCGATGGCTTCGCCGCGGTGGCCGACCGCACGCCGCTCTACGTGCTCGACATGTTCCCGTACCCGAGCGGGGCCGGCCTCCACGTCGGGCACCCGCTGGGCTACATCGGGACCGACGTGTACGCGCGCTTCCGGCGGATGACCGGTTGCAACGTGCTGCACGCGATGGGCTACGACGCGTTCGGGCTCCCAGCGGAGCAGTACGCGGTGCAGACCGGCCAGCACCCGCGGGTGACCACCGAGGCCAACATCGCCAACATGCGCCGCCAGCTCCGGGCCCTCGGCCTCGGGCACGACCCGCGTCGGGGTGTGGCCACGACCGACGTCGGTTACTACCGCTGGACCCAGTGGATCTTCCTCCAGATCTACAACGCCTTCTACGACGAGTCCGCCGACCGGGCCCGTCCGATCGCCGAGCTCGTGGCTGAGTTCGAGGCCGGGACCCGTGACGCGACGATGCACGGCGACGGGGTCGCGTGGTCCGACCTCGACGACCCCGGGCGGCGACGCCTCGTCGATTCGTTCCGCCTCGCGTACCTTGCCGAGGCCCCGGTGAACTGGTGTCCCGGACTGGGCACGGTGCTCGCCAACGAGGAGGTCACGGCCGACGGGCGTTCCGAGCGCGGCAACTTCCCCGTGTTCCGCCGACCACTCAAGCAGTGGACGATGCGGATCACCGCGTACGCTGAGCGCCTCCTCGACGACCTCGACCTGCTCGACTGGACCGACTCCATCAAGTTGATGCAGCGGAACTGGATCGGTCGCAGCACCGGCGCCGAGGTGACCTTCGGCGTGGACGGCCACGAGGACCTCGGCATCACCGTGTTCACGACCCGGCCCGACACGCTGTTCGGCGCCACCTACATGGTGCTCGCCCCTGAGCATCCGCTCGTCGACGCCATCACGCCCACCGAGTGGCCCGGCGCGCTCTTCGACGACCAGCACTCCGAGGTCCCGATAGCGTGGCGCGGCATCTTCGGCGACGGGGTCGGACCCGCGGCGGCCGTGCGGTCCTACCGCGACTTCGCGGCACAGAAGTCCGAGCTCGAGCGGCAGGCCGAGGGCCACGTCAAGACCGGCGTGTTCACCGGTGCGTTCGCGGTCAACCCGGTGAACGGCGCCCGCATCCCGGTGTTCATCGCCGACTACGTCCTCATGGGTTACGGCACCGGAGCGATCATGGCGGTGCCCGCGCACGACGAACGCGACTTCGCGTTCGCCCGGGAGTTCGACCTCGGGATCGTCCCCGTCGTGCGACCGGACGCCGCGTGGCTGGCCGCGCACGGGGTGGCCGCCGACGACGCCACCGACTGGCCCGAGGCGTTCACCGGTGTCGGGGTGGCGATGGCCTCCGCGAACGACGGGGTCAGCCTCGACGGGCTCGACACGCCCTCGGCGAAGGCGGCGATCAACGCGTGGCTGGCCGCCGAGGGGCTCGGGGCGCCGACCACCACCTACAAGCTGCGCGACTGGCTGTTCAGTCGCCAGCGGTACTGGGGTGAGCCCTTCCCGATCGTGTTCGACGAGACGGGGCTCCCGATCGCGCTGCCGGAGTCGGCACTGCCGGTCGAACTCCCCGAGGTCTCGGACTTCGCGCCCCGGACCTCCGAGGACCCCGACGCGCTGCCCGAACCGCCGCTGGCCCGGGCCGAGGACTGGGTCGAGGTCACCCTCGATCTCGAGGGCCCGGCCTGGGCCGGGTACGGCGGCGGCCCGCGCACCTTCCGGCGCGAGGTCAACACCATGCCGCAGTGGGCGGGATCCTGCTGGTACTACCTGCGCTACCTCGACCCGGAGAACGAGGATGCGTTGGTCGACGCCGGCGTGGAGCGGTACTGGATGGACGGCGTGCGCGCCGACGGGTCGCCGGCGGCGGGGGGAGTGGACCTCTACGTCGGCGGGGTCGAGCACGCGGTGCTCCACCTGCTGTACGCGCGCTTCTGGCACAAGGTGCTGTTCGACCTCGGCCATGTGACCACCGTCGAGCCCTTCCAGCGCCTCTTCAACCAGGGATACATCCAGGCCTACGCCTACACGGACCAGCGTGGCGTGTACGTGGAGGCCGGCGAGGTCGTGGAGCGCGACGGCGAGTGGTTCCTCGGTGACGAGCCGGTGAACCGTGAGTACGGGAAGATGGGCAAGAGCCTGCGCAACGTGGTGACTCCCGACGACATCTACACCGAGTACGGCGCCGACACGCTGCGGCTCTACGAGATGTTCATGGGCCCGCTCGATGCGAGCCGACCGTGGAACACGACCGACATCGTCGGCGTGCACCGGTTCCTGCAACGGCTCTGGCGCAACCTGGTCGACGAGGACTCCGGGGACCTCCACGTGTCGGACGCACCCGCCGACGACGACACGCTGCGGATGCTGCACCACACGATCGCAGCCGTGCGCGCTGACATGGAGCAGATGTCGTTCAACACCGCGATCGCGCGCCTCTTCGAGCTCAACAACCACCTGACCCAGGTCGTCGCCGCCACCGGCGGCGCGCCGAGGGTGGTGGCCGAGGCGATCACCCTGATGGTGGCGCCGCTCGCCCCCCACGTCGCCGAGGAGCTGTGGTCCCGGATGGGACACGCGGGGTCGCTCGCCTACGAGCCGTTCCCCGAGGCCGACCCGGCGCTCCTCGTCGTCGAGGCGGTCGAGGTGCCGGTCCAGGTCAACGGGAAGGTGCGCGGTCGCATCACCGTCCCGGTCGACGCGGACCCGGCCGCGCTCGAGGCCGCAGCCCGGGCCGACGAGAAGGTGGCGGCGCTGCTGGCCGGGGCCACAGTGCGCAAGGTCGTCGCCGTGCCGGGTCGACTCGTCAACTTCGTCGTCGGCTGACGGCCGTGGCACGCGTGCGGCGCCTCGATCCGGTCGCGATCGGCGCGACCCGCGACCACGTCGCCGCGCTCGACGCACGTCGCGCCCGGATCGTGGTCGTCCCGTGGTTGACCCCCGGCGTGGCCGGGATGACCCTCGGGCGCTGGATCCTGCTCCGGCGCGGCTGCGAGGACGACCTCGGCCTCCTGGCCCACGAGCTCGTCCACGTGCGGCAGTGGCGTGAACGCGGTGCACTCCGGTTCCTCAGGGGCTACCTCGCGGCGTACGTGCGTGGGCGCCGGTCCGGGCTCGATCACGGGGCGGCGTACGCCGCGATCCCGGCCGAGGTCGAGGCCCGGACGCTCACCGGTCGCTGACGTCCGACGGGGTCGCTACGATCCGGACCGGTCGACCGCACCGGGTCCGCACCCCGCCGATCCCGCTCCGACCCGCGCCGCCCCCGGCGGCCGCCCTTCCCCTCCACTGTCGACGCGCGACCGATCCGATCGGCGCGCCCCGTCGAGGGAGGGACCATGCCCATCGAGCCGCCCGTCGCGATCGACCCGATCGAACCGATCGACGCCACCCGCCCGAGTTCCCCGCCCGGATCGGACCCCGCCCCACCGACCCGCCCGCCGGCGACCGGCGTGCCGTGGTCGGAGCGGTTCCATGCGTACCGCCACGACCCGAGGTTCCTCGCGGGCGCCCTCGGGCTCATCGCGCTCCTCGCGGCCCTCGTCTGGGTCCGTCTGGGCGCGCCCCACGGCGGACCCGAGGACCGTTCGGGCCTCCTGGCCCGCGCCGATCGAGCGGCGGCGCACGCGCGTGCATCCGCCACGACGCGGGAGATCGTCGCCCAGGTCGCCGGCGCGGTGACGTCCCCGGGTCTGGTCCGCCTGCGGGAGGGCGATCGGGTGGCCGACGCGATCGCGGCGGCGGGCGGGGCGAGGGCGGACGCCGACCTCGACGCGGTCGCGCTCGCGGCGCGGGTCGCCGACGGTGAGCGGATCCTCGTCCCGGTGCGGGGTGCCGCGCCGCCGGCGCTCGGTTCCGATCCGGCGAGCGACGATGCGCCCGACGGACCGGTCCACCTCAACACGGCCACGGCCGAGGAACTCGAGACCCTGCCCGGGATCGGGCCGTCGCTCGCGGCGGCGATCCTGCGGGAGCGCCAGGCCCGCGGGGGATTCCGATCGGTCGCCGACCTCGACGCGGTCCGTGGGATCGGGACGGCGCGGCTCGCCGAGCTCACGCCGCTCGTCGCGCTGTGATGGTGCGCGCGACGCCCGCGCTCCTCCTCGCTGCGGTGGTGCTCGGCGTCCTGGCCGGCGAGCGGTCGAGTGCCGGACCCCGGACCCCGGTGCTCATCGCCCTCCTGCTCGTCGCGGCCGGCGGTGTGCTCGTCCTGAACGGTCGGCGTCGTACCGCCGGCGCCGCGGTGCTCCTCGGCCTCGCGGCCCTCGCCGCCGGAGCCTCGGTCCGCGCCCTCGACGGCCTGGATCGGAACCCGTTGCAGGGACCGGTCGCCGACCGTGCCCGGGGCACCCTCGCCGGCTCGGTGGTGGGGGACCCGGTCGCCGCCCCGTGGCGCGTCACGGTCACGGTGCGGGCGGAGACGTGGACGGCCGAGCGCGGCCCGCCGCGCGCGGCCGGCGGCCGCTCGGTCCTCGTCGTCGCGTCGGCGGGTGATACGTCGCGGTTGCGCGCGCTCGTCGCCGGGGACCGGGTGGCGGTCCGGGGGCGGCTCGGCCCGCTCGACGGGTACGACGCCCGTCTGCGCTGGCGCCACCTCGTCGCGCGCCTCGACGACGGGCACCTCGAGGACCTCGCACCGCCCCGCGCCCCGGGCTTGCGCGCGGCCAACGGCATCCGCACCCTCGTGGCCCGGGGTGGGGCCGGCCTGCCGGCGCGCGAGCGCGGGCTCCTCGCGGCGTTCCTGCTCGGTGATGAGCGCGCGATCCCGGACGGGACCGTCGCGACGTTCCGCGCCGCGGGCATGAGCCACCTCCTCGTCGTCAGCGGCGCGAACGTCGCCGCGGTCCTCGCCCTCATCGGTCCGATCACCCGCCGCGCACCGTTGTTCCTCCGGTGCCTCGCCGGGATCGCCGTCCTCGCGCTGTTCGGAGCGGCCACGCGGTGGGAACCGTCGGTGCTGCGTGCGGTCGCGATGGCCTCGGTCGGGCTGGTCGGTGCGGTCCTGGGCCGCCCGGTCCGTGGCGCGCGCGTGCTCGCGCTCGCGGTCTCAGCCTTGGTGCTGCTCGACCCGCTCCTCCTGCACTCGGTCGGGTTCCGCCTGTCATGCGCGGCCACCGGCGGCATCGCGTTCCTCGCGGCGCCGATCGCACGCCGGCTGCCCGGGCCCCGACCGGTCCGGGAGACCATCGCGGTCACGACCGCGGCGCAGGCGGGAGTGGCCCCGGTCCTGGTCGGGACCTTCGGCACGATCCCGCTCGTCGCGATCCCGGCGAACCTCGTCGCCGCGCCGCTCGTGGTGCCGATCACCGTGTGGGGGATCGGGGCGGGCCTCATCGGCGGGCTCCTCGGCGGTGCACCGGCGCGCCTGGGTCAGGTGCCGACGCTCGTCGCGCTCCGGATCGTCGAGGGTGTGGCCGCGCTCGGGGCACGACACCCGGGATCGCTCGACGCGCGGGGGCTCACGCTCGGAGTCGGGATCACGGCGGCGGTCGCCGGTGCATGGGTCGGGTTCGGCGCGCTGCGGTCCGGGATCGGCGTCCGGGGCCGGCGGTAGGGTCGCCCCGATGTCGCCGGCGCCCGCACCCCCGCACCGCACCCCGCGGGTGGTCGCGCGACTCGGGGAGGCCGGCGCGGATCCCGCCACCGTCCGCGCCGCCGTCGACGCCGGCGCTGCGATGGTCGAGATCCCGTTCGAGGTCCTCGTCGCCGGCCCTCCGCCGGCCGGGGTCCCCTGCATCGTTGCGGTCGAGGACGCCGAGGCCGCCGTCGCAGCGATCGAGCGAGGCGCCGCCGGGCTGCGGGTGGACGCGACCGGTCCGGCGCGCGACGAGCTCGTCGCACTGGCGGCCGAGTGCGGGCTCGAGGCCCACGTCCCGATCGGACGGGGGCTCTCCGACGCTGTGTGCATCGACGTGGGGGAGCTCGATCCTGACGCGGCCGATGACCTGCTCGGTCGCCTCGCCGCCCTCGCCGATCTCGCCGCCGCGGGTCGCGCCGTGGTCGCGTCGATCGCCGCAGTGGGCCCGGATGCCACGGCGACGCTCGCCGCGCTGGCAACCGAGCGGGGCGCGACGGTGCTGCGGGTGGTCGACGTGGCATCCGCGGTCCGTGCGGCGGCCGTGCTCGCGACCATCGGCGGGGTGGACGCGGGACGGCCGCGGTGAGCCTCTACGCGGTCAAGGGTTCGGATCCGGTGCTCCGGTCACGAGCCCTGGCCGAACTGCTCGACGAACTCCTCGCCGGCGACGACCGGAGCCTCGCGGTCGAGGACCTCACGGTCCCCGGTCGGGGTGACGACGGCGGCGGTGCCGAGGGGCGCGAGGCGATCGTGGCCGCTGCGGTGGGAGCGGCTCAGAGCCCGCCGTTCATGACGGCCCGCCGGATCGTGCTGCTGCGCGACTACGAGCACCTCACGACGGACGAGGCGGCACCGCTGCTGGCCTACCTCGCCGATCCGCTCGATTCCACCGACCTCGTCCTGGTCGCGGGTGGGGGCGGCCGCGTCGTGAAGGGGCTCACGGATGCGATCAAGCACGGTCGGACGGTGGGCCCGGACTCCGAGAAGACCCTCGACGTGCTCCAGACCTCGCTCGCGGCCGCGGGCGTCGAACTCGACGGCCGCGCATCCGCGCTCGTCACCGACCACCTCGGGGAGGACGCCGGTCGCGTCGGCGCGCTCGTCGAGGTCCTCGCCGCAACCTACGGCGAGGGGATGCGCCTCGGGGTCGAGGAGGTGGAGCCGTACCTCGGTGAGGCCGGATCGGTGCCCGCGTACACCCTCACCAACGCGATCGAGCAGGGGGACACGGCCGGGGCGCTGGCGATCCTGGACCGACTCCTCACGGTGACGAGTCCGCGCCAACCCAAACCGATGCATCCGCTGCAGGTACTCGGGCTGCTCACGGCGCGCTACCGACGACTCCTGCGCCTCGACGACCCGGCGATCACGACCGCGGCCCAGGCCCACGCGGCGCTCGGGGGCAAGGGTTCGACCTTCCCCACCAAGAAGGCAGTCGAGGCGGTGCGGGGTCTGGGCTCCGACGGTCTGCGACGGGCGGTCGCGCTGCTGCACCGGGCCGACCTCGAGATGAAGGGCGCCAGCGCGCTCGACCCGCGGACCTCGATCGAGGTGCTCGTGGCCCGTCTCGCCGACCTCTCGGCACGTTCGCGGCACGGCGGCCGCGGGGGTGGCGGCAGGCGCTAGGAGGCCTGCTTCGCCGCAGCCCGCATGAGGCGGGAGGTGCGACGGGCGGCGGCGTTCTTGTGGATCACGCCCTTGCGCCCGGCCTTGTCGAGGCGCTTCTGGGCGGCCTTGACGGCCTCCGGCGCGGTCTCGGCACCCTCGGCGACGGCGGTGCGAGCGGTCTTCACCCGGGTACGCAGCTCGGAGCGCACGCCCTTGTTCCGGACGCGACGCGCCTCGTTCTGGCGGTTGCGCTTCTTCTGGCTCGCGATGTTCGCCATGGTTGCCTGGATCGCTCTCTGGTCTGCGTGCGGGGCCTGCGGAGGTTAGCAGGGGGTCCGCCGAGCGCGCCCCTCCGGGTCCCGGCGGGCCCGCGGCGGCCCCGGCGAGCGGGTGAGGTTCCCCGAGGCGGGGGTCCAGCGGCGAGAATGCGGCGGTGACCCCGCTCGAGCAGCTGCGCTGCCTCAGCATCATCGCCCACATCGACCACGGCAAGAGCACCCTCGCCGATCGGTTCCTCGAGATCACCGGGGCCGTCGACGCCCGGGACATGCGGGCCCAGTACCTCGACTCGATGGACATCGAGCGTGAACGGGGCATCACGATCAAGGCCCAGAACGTGCGCCTCGACTGGCGGGGCCACGTCATCAACATCGTCGACACGCCGGGCCACGTCGACTTCGGGTACGAGGTGTCGCGCAGCCTCGCGGCGTGCGAGGGGGTGATCCTGCTCGTCGATGCGAGCCAGGGGATCGAGGCCCAGACGCTCGCCAACTGCTACCTGGCGCTCGAGCACGACCTCACGATCGTCGCCGCGATGAACAAGATCGACCTGCCCGCGGCGGAGCCCGATCGAATCGCCGGCGAGATCGAGCGGGTGCTCGGGATCCCGGGCGCCGAGGTGCTGCGCATCTCGGCGAAGACCGGTGAGGGCGTCCCCGAACTGCTCGACGCGGTCATCGAGCGCATCCCGCCGCCGGTCGGCGACGCCGAGGCGGCGCTGCAGGCGCTCATCTTCGACTCGTACTACGACGCCTACCGCGGGGTGATCTCGTCGGTGCGGGTGTTCAACGGCCACCTCGACTCGGGGGCGCGGCTGCGCTACGTGCAGACCAACGCGCCGCACATCGCTGAGGAGGTCGGGGTGCGCCTGCCCGTCCCGACGCCGGTCGCCTCGCTCGGTCCCGGCGAGGTCGGGTACCTCATTACCGGCATCAAGGACGTCGGCCAGGCCCGGGTCGGCGAGACCGTGACCAACGCGGGTGACCCGGCCTCCGCGCTCGAGGGCTACCTCGAGCCCAAGCCGATGGTGTTCTGCGGTCTGTACCCGGTCGATGGCGACGAGTACGCCGAACTGCGTGAGTCGCTCGAGAAGTTGCGGCTCAACGACTCCTCCTTCACCTACGAACCGGAGACATCGGGTGCGCTCGGCTTCGGGTTCCGATGCGGCTTCCTCGGGCTCCTGCACATGGAGATCGTCCGGGAACGACTCGAGCGCGAGTACAACCTCTCGCTCGTGGCCACGTCCCCGAACGTGGAGTACCGGGCGAACATGGTCGACGGGTCGGTGCGCATCGTGGACAACCCGTCGGCGATGCCGACGTCGAACGAGGTCGAGAGCATCGAGGAGCCCTACGTCGGCACCACGATCCTCACGCCGACCGAGTACGTCGGCCCGATCATGGAACTGTGTCAGCAGCGCCGCGGCGAGATGAAGAAGATGGAGTACCTCTCGGAGGAGCGCGTCGAACTGCAGTATGACCTCCCGCTCGGCGAGGTGGTCATGGACTTCTTCGATCACCTCAAGTCCCGGACGAAGGGGTACGCGAGCCTCGACTACGAGCCGGCCGGCTACCGGCGCTCGCAGCTCGCCAAGGTCGACATCCTCCTCAACGGGACGCCCGTGGATGCGTTCTCGTCGATCGTGCACCGTGAGCGCGCCTACGACTACGGCCGGCGGATGACGGAGAAGTTGCGTGAGCTCATCCCGCGTCAGCTCTTCGACGTGCCGATCCAGGCCGCGATCGGTGGCCGGGTGATCGCCCGTGAGACGGTGAAGGCGAAGCGCAAGGACGTCCTCGCGAAGTGCTACGGCGGTGACATCAGCCGCAAGCGCAAGCTGCTCGAGAAGCAGAAGGAGGGCAAGAAGCGCATGAAGCAGATCGGACGGGTCGAGGTCCCCCAAGAGGCGTTCGTGGCGGCTCTCCGCCTCGACGACTGATCCGACCACCGATCCGGCGCCCGACCCCGCGGGGCCCGACGGCGGGGCCCGGGGCGGCGGGCTCAGACGTCCCGGGGCAGGCCGAGCACGCGCTCGCCGAGGATGGACCGCTGCACCTCGCTCGTCCCGCCGCCGATGGTGAGTGCCGGGGAGTACAGGAACCCGTAGGCCCACATGGGATCGGGATCGCCGAGCGGCCCGTGCGTCGCGAGGAGCCCGTCGCTCCCCGCGAGTTCGAGCGCGAGTTGCATCACGTGCTGGCCGTGCTCGTCGGCGAGGGCCTTGCGGGCGCTCGCCTCGGGTCCGGGCTCGAGCCCGCGCAGCACCGCGGCGACACTGCGCAGGCGGATGTAGCGCAGCACCTCGCCCTCGATGTGGACCCGTGCGATCCGCTGTCGCAGCACCGGGTCGTCGATCCCGCCGTGTTCGCGCACGATGCGCACGAGATCGCCCGCGGTCGGGCCACGGCCCCAGAGGGCCCCCTCACCCGAGAGCGACACCCGTTCGTTGCCGAGGGTGACCTTGGCGAGCCGCCAGCCGTCGTGGACCTCGCCGACCACGTTGGCGGCGGGGACGCGCACGTCGGTCAGGAACACCTCGTTGAACTCGTGCGTGCCGGTCATCTGCACGAGGGGTCGGACCTCGACGCCGGGCGAGGTCATGTCGAGCACGAAGTAGGTGATGCCCCGGTGCACGTCGGCGTCCGGATCGGTGCGGGCGAGCAGGATGCCCCACCGGGCGAAGTGCCCGATCGTCGTCCAGACCTTCTGCCCGTTCACCACGAACTCGTCCCCGTCGCGCACCGCCGTCGTGCGCAGGGAGGCGAGGTCCGAACCGGCACCGGGCTCGCTGAACAACTGGCACCAGAGTTCGGATCCGTCGAGCAGGCCCGGCAGCCAGCGCTCGTGCTGCTCGGGCGTCCCGGCGACGAGCAGGGTCGGTCCGGCCCAGCCGATCCCGATCGGGTTCATCGGGCGGGGGGCGCGCGCCGCCCGCAACTCCTCGTCGATCGCGAGTTGGGCCGCCGGCGACGCCGCGCGCCCCCAGGGCTCGGGCCAGTGGGGTGCGACGTACCCGGCGGCGGCCATGCGGCGGTTCCAGTCGGGCGGGAAGGCGCCGTCCGGCGCCACCTCGGCGAGCAGCGCCCGGACCTCGGCCCGGGCCGCGATGGCCTCGGGGGCCTCGGTGTGGGTCGCCGCCATGTCCCCGAACCTAGGCCACGCCCCGGTGGGCGGGCTCGGTGGGCGGGCTCGGTGTCGGGACCCGCACGGAATGGCCGTCCATGGTCGGGAGTGATCCGGAGTCCCACTCCGCCCCGTAGGCAACACTGATGCGCATCGAAGATCTCCGAGAGGCCAGCGACGCCAAACTCGTCGTGGCGATCGGTCGGTACAGCCAGGAAGCCCTGGCCGAGGCCTACCGCCGCCACGGCGGAGCCGCGTTCGGCCTCGCACAGCGCCTCGTGGGCGATCGGTCGATGGCCGAGGAGGTCGTCCAGGAGGTCTTCCTCCGGCTCTGGAACGACCCCGACAAGTTCGACCCGGACCGGGGCACCCTGCGCTCCTACCTGCTGGCCCAGACCCACGGGCGCTCCGTCGACCTCATCCGGTCGGAGAGTTCGCGGCGTCGGCGCGAGGAGCGCGAGGCGCGACTGAACGCCGAGTCCGGCTACGACCTCGAGCGCGAGGTCATCGACATGGCGGTCGGCGACCAGATCAGGGTCGCTCTGGCAACCCTGGCCGACGGCGAACGCGAGGCGATCGAACTCGCGTACTTCGGCGGCCACACCTACCGGGAGGTCGCAGCGATGCTCGGCCAGCCCGAGGGCACGATCAAGAGCCGGATCCGTTCCGGGCTGACGCGGCTGCGTTCGGCCCTCGTGGAGACGGGGGTGGTCGGCAGTGGCGCGTGAACGCACCCCGGCCGAGATCGAGGAACTCCTCGGCGCCTACGCCCTCGACGCGGTGGACGCCGAGGAGGCCGAGCAGATCGAGCGCTACCTCGACGAGCACCCCGAGGCGCGCGAGGAGGTGGCGCAGTACCGCGAGACCGCGTCGATGCTCGCCTTCGCGGGCGCAGACGCACCCTCGGGCCTCTGGCACTCGATCGTGGCCTCCCTCGAGGAGGAGCCGCGGCGCCTCGTCCTCCCCGCGCCGGTGCCGATGGACGACCTCCCGCCGCTGCGCATGCCGCCGGTGCCGGATCGGGCCCGCGCCGAGGACCCGGTCGTGCCCGTCGCCGAGGTCCGGGCCATCGACGCGGCCCGGCCGCGGCGCACGCTCGCGATGCGCGTCGTGGCCGGCCTCGCCGCCGCGGCCCTGCTCCTCGTGGCCCTGCTCGGTCTCGAGATCGGTCGGCAGGGTCGCCAGGTCGAGGAGCTGACCTCCGCGCTCGACCGCAACGCGACGGAGAGCGCCGCTGCGCTCGCCGCCCGCACGCCCGGGGCCCGGATCACCGAGATGCGATCCCAGATCGGGGGCCGCAGCGCGCGGGTCGTGCTGCTGCCGGACGGCACCGGGTTCGTCACCGAGTCGAACCTCGAGCGCCTCCCCGCGGACCGGACCTACCAGCTCTGGGCGCTCGTCGGTGACGAGGATGACCCGGTCGCCATCTCGGCCGGCGTCCTCGGCAACTCGCCCTCGACCGTCCCGTTCCGGTTCAGCGGTTCGACGTTCGGCTTCGCCATCACCGACGAGGCCCGCCCCGGCGTGGTGTCCTCGACGCAGGCGCCGGTCGTCGTCGGCACGTTCTGATCCCCGCCTCGGCCGCGGCCGCCGTGGGGTCGCCGGTCGGCCCGGATCTTTCGTGTCCTCGGGTGCGCCCCTGGGCGAGGATGGTGCCGTGAGTGCTCCGCCCCCGATCGGAACGGATGCGTACGGCGTCTACGTCCACGTGCCGTTCTGCTCGGTGCGCTGCGACTACTGCGACTTCGCGACCTGGGCCGATCGCTCCCACCTCATCGACGCGTACGTCGAGGCGGTGGTGATCGACCTCGAACGCCAGCGACTCGCCGGCGCGCCGGTGGCGAGCACCGTGTTCCTCGGGGGCGGGACGCCGTCGCTCCTCGACGGTCCCCAGGTGGCACGGGTCCTCGACGCGATCCCTCGGATCCCCGGTGCCGAGGTGACGGTCGAGTGCAACCCCGACGCGGTCGACGCCGAGCGTCTGGCGGCGTACCGCTCCGCCGGCGTCGACCGGCTCTCCTTCGGCGTGCAGTCGATGTCGACGCACGTGCTGCGCGCCCTCGGTCGGACCCACGACCCCGCCAACGTGGCCCGTGCCGTCGACCTCGCGCGGGCCGCAGGGTTCGCACGGCTCAACCTCGACCTCATCACCGGCACGCCGGGGGAGACCCTCGAGGACTGGTGCCGCACGCTGGAGGGCGCGCTGGCGCTCGAGCCGGAGCACCTGAGCGTGTACGCGCTCACGGTCGAACCCGGCACCCCCCTCGGACGGCGGGTGGCGAGCGGCGCGGCGCCCGACGTCGACGAGGATGCGCAGGCCGACGCCTACCTGCTCGCGGACGCCTCGCTCACCGCGGCCGGGTACGAGTGGTACGAGATCTCGAACTGGGCCCGTCCCGGCGAGGAGTGCCGACACAACCTCGGGTACTGGCTCGGGGGCGAGTGGGGCGCGGCCGGATGCGCCGCCCACGGGTTCCGGGCGGGCCGGCGGTGGTGGAACGTCCGCACCCCGGAGCGGTACCTCGAGCGCATTGCGGCGGGCGCCGATCCGGCATCGGGCGACGAGGCGCTCGGCCCGGATGCGGCGGCGGAGGAGGCGTTCGGTCTCGGACTCCGGACCCGGTTCGGCGTCCGGGTCGACCCGCGTGCGGATGCGGCCCTCGCCGACCTCGTGGCCGGTGACCTCGTCCGGCGCTCGGGGGACCGGATCGTGCTCACCCCGCGGGGCCGTCTCGTCGCCTCGGACGTCACCACCCGCCTCATGCTCGCCGGGGCCGTGGGTCCGGCCTGACGGAGCGCACCGCCGGGGTCGTCGGGTTGGCAGTCGGTACACTCGACTGCCAACGCGTGATCGGTCGGACCCGGCAGCACCCGAGGAGGGTCGTGGACGTCGACGAACGGCGCGGCGAGGTCCTGCGGGCCATCGTCGAGGAGCACATCCAGACGGCGCAGCCGGTGAGCAGCCAGGCCGTGGCGCGCTCGGCCGGCCTCGGGGTCTCCAGCGCGACCGTCCGCAACGACATGACGGCCCTCGAGCGCGACGGCTACGTGACCCAGCCCCACACCTCGGCCGGTCGGATCCCGACGGACCGCGGGTACCGGTACTTCGTCGACCGCTTCGCGGACCCGACGGCCATCCAGGGCCTCCACGGTGAGCAGCAGCGCGCGGTGTCCGAGTTCTTCCGTGGCGCGCACGCCGCCCTCGAGGACCTCCTGCACGAGACGAGCGGGCTGCTCGCCCGCATCACCCGGCACGCCGCGGTGGTCGTCGGACCGCCCACCGAGTCGGCCCGGGTGCGTCGGGTCGACCTCGTGCTCCTCCAGCCCGGGCAGGTCCTCGCGATCGCCGTGCTCTCGAACGGTGCGGTCGAGCGCGAGATGCTCACCGTCGATCCGGATCTGTCGAACGACCAGGTGACGCTCGCCGAGCAGGTTCTCGCCGCTGCGCTCGTCGATGCGACGCTGCAGGTGCCGCCCGCGCCGCGCCCGAGCGGCGACCCGGCCTCCGACACGCTCGCCGGCGCCGCGCACCTCGCCCTGCACCGGCGGGCCGAGGCCAGTCACGATCCGCTCTACGTCGGCGGGGCGAGTCGCATCGCCGCGGAGCAGGACGCGTTCGCCACCGCGCGATCGGCGGCGACGCTGCTCGAACTCCTCGAGCAGCAGGTCGTCGTGGTGTCCCTCGTGCGTGACCTCCTCGACCAGGGGGTGAGCGTCAGCATCGGCTCCGAGCATCGGATCGACGAGCTGCGGGACTGCTCCCTCGTGCTCGCGCCCTACACGATCGAGGGCGAGGTGGCCGGCACCGTCGGTGTGCTCGGTCCGACCCGGATGGACTACCAGCAGGCGCTCGCCGCGGTCTCGACCGTGTCGGCCCAGCTCGGCAACCTCCTCTCGCACTGACGATGGATCCGTATGCGCTCCTCGGCGTCGGGCGCGACGCGACCCAGGACGACATCAAGCGCGCGTACCGACGCCTCGCCCGGGAGTGCCACCCCGACGCGAACCCCGGGGACGCACGGGCCGAGGAGCGGTTCAAGGAGATCACCCGCGCGTATGAGTTGATCGGCGACCCCGAGAAGCGCCGGCGCTTCGACACCTTCGGAGACACCGGCGCCGGTGGCGCCGGTGGGCCCGGCGATCCGTTCGGGTTCGGCGACATCTTCGAGGCGTTCTTCGGCGGCGGCGACGGGTTCGGTGGTCGTCG
Source organism: Actinomycetes bacterium (assembly GCA_046074845.1). Classification (GTDB taxonomy): domain Bacteria; phylum Actinomycetota; class Acidimicrobiia; order IMCC26256; family IMCC26256; genus IMCC26256. The sequence goes on from JBJTOY010000062.1 coordinate 30,920, forward strand.
GGGTGGCGGTCCGGCTCGGGCCCCGGACGCCGAGGCGGTCATCGACCTCGATCTCGTGGAGGCGGCCTTCGGCGTGACCAAGCGGGTCGAGGTCGACCTCGCGACCGCCTGCGAGACCTGTGCCGGTTCGGGCTGCGCCCCCGGCACGCACCCGGAGCGGTGCGGCTCCTGCGGCGGTGCGGGTGAGGTGCGTCAGGTCCGTCGGTCCATCCTCGGGCAACTCGTCACCGCGGTGCCGTGCTCGACCTGTCGTGGGCTCGGCACCGTGGTACCGGACCCGTGTGCTTCCTGTGCGGGCGGCGGCGTCGTGCGGGGCACGCGCACCCTCGAGGTCGAGGTGCCCCGTGGCATCGACTCGGGCCAGCGGCTGCGGTTGAGCGGCCGCGGACCCGCGGCGCCGCGCGGCGGTGCGCCGGGTGACCTCTACGTCACCGTGCGGGTGCGACCGCACCCGACGCTGCGGCGCGAGGGCAACGATCTCGTGCAGGTGTGCCGCATCCCGATGACGAGCGCCGCACTCGGCACCACCATCACGATCGCGACCCTCGAGGGCGAACTCGACATCGACGTCCCGGCCGGGACCCAGCACGGCACGGTGTTCCGCGAGCGGGGCCAGGGCGTGCCGGTGCTGCAGGGCCGCGGCCGCGGGGACCTGCTCGTGCAGGTCGACGTCGAGATCCCGCAGCGGCTCACCGAGGAGGAGGCCGAGATCCTGCGCGCCTTCGCGGCCCGGCGCGGCGAGGAGATCACCGACGCGGCCGAGCACGGGTTCTTCTCGCGGCTGCGCTCGGCGTTCCAGTGAGTCCGCCACCCCGGTGGTGCGCGGCGACTCCCGCCGCCGCGCATGCCTTCGTGGACACCGAGCGGCTCGCCGACGAGGTGATCCGCATCGACGGACCGGATGGCCGGCACCTCGCGCGGGTCCGGCGGCTCGGTCCCGGCGAGGTCGTCACCGTCGCCGACGGCGCCGGGCGCTGGCGGGCCGGCATCGTTGAGGACGTGTCCGGTGAGGTGCTCCTCGTCCGGGTCGCGGGGCCGATCGAGCAGGAGCCGGACGGGGCGCCGCGCCTCGCCGTCGCGTTCGCGCCGACGAAGGGTGACCAGCCCGAACGCGTCGTCGCGGCGCTCACCGAACTCGGCGTCGACGAGATCCTCCCGATCACGACGCGCCACAGCGTCGTCCGGTGGGCGGGGGAGCGGGCCGCGAAGCAGGGCGCGCGGCTCCGGCGCATCGCCCGCGAGGCCGCGGCCCAGTCCCGGCGCGCCACGCTGCCCGTGGTCGTCGATCCGGCGCCGGTGGCTTCCCTCGCCGGGCGGTCTGGCATCGTCGTGGCGGACCGCGACGGCGACCCCATCGATGCGCTCGCCGGCCCGGACCGGGCATGGACCGTGCTCGTCGGACCCGAGGGAGGTCTGGTCGCCGAGGACCTCGTCGACCTCGTGCCGGTGGCGCGACTCGGGGTCGGTCCGCACGTCCTCCGGGCCGACACCGCCCCGATCGCCGTGGCCGCCGTGCTCTCCACGCGTCGTCGCTCGTGACGCTCTGTGGCTGCCCGATCGGCCCGATCGGACCCAGGGGTGGGCGGATCGGAAGGCCTCCCCTAGGATCCCCGCATCGCGTGAGGGTTCCCGTCTAGGGTCCTGCTGCGGAGGGTGGTCGAGTGCAGACCGCCATGGGCGAGTCCACGGGGGCGATGGGACACATGAGCGAAGCGGGAGTCGGGGAGCGGCTTCGGTCGATCCGACGCCAGAAGGGGCTCTCGCTCCACGACGTCGAGGCGCGGTCCCGGACCGAGTTCAAGGCCTCGGTGCTCGGTGCCTACGAACGGGGTGAGCGCGCCATCTCGGTGCCCCGGCTCATGCGCCTCGCCGAGGTCTACGACGTACCGCCGGACACGTTGCTGCCCCGCGACGCCGAGGTCGAGATCGACCTGACCGAGGCGGAGGCGTCGCAGAACGGCTTCACCATCGATCTCACCCAGCTCGCCGACATCGAGGACCCCGAGGCCGCGGTGCTCGCCCGCTACGCCGCGACGATCCAGTTGCAGCGTCAGGACTTCAACGGTCGGTTGCTCACGATCCGCCGTGACGACCTGCGCGTCCTGGCCGCCGTCCTCGGCCGCCGGGCCGAGGACCTCCCGCAGCGCCTCGATCAACTCGGTCTCCGGGCCAACGCCTGAGCGCCCGCCCGGCGCCGCGTCGCAGTACCCTCGGGACGACGTGAGCGCGCCGACGACCCAGATCAAGGTCCTCGTCCCGGGGAACCACCTCATGGTGGACCTGCTGGGTCAGCGCGACGAGCTGCTCCGTCTGGTCGAGACCTCCTTCCCGGTCGCGATCCACGTCCGCGGCAACGAGATCACCGTCGAGGGCCCGAGCGCGGAGGCCGAGCGGGTCGCCCGGCTCTTCGAGGAGCTCGTGGTGCTCCTCGAGCAGGGGCACGACCTCGATCGCGAGTCCGTGGGGCGTACGGTGCAGATGGTGAAGGACGACCAACGCCCGACCGCGGTGCTGACGACCGAGGTCGTCAAGGGTCGACGCACCGTGCGACCCAAGACCGCCGGGCAGAAGCGCTACGTGGACGCGGTGCGCGAGAACACCGTGACCTTCGCGATCGGTCCGGCGGGTACGGGCAAGTCCTACCTCGCGGTGGCCCTCGCGGTGCAGGCGCTCCTGGCCAAGCAGGTGCAGCGCATCATCCTCACCCGTCCGGCCGTGGAGGCGGGTGAGCGCCTCGGGTTCCTCCCCGGTGACATGCTCGCCAAGGTGGACCCGTACCTCCGTCCGCTCTACGACGCGCTCTACGACATGCTCGAGCCGGAGGCGGTCGGTCGCTTCATGGAGAAGGGGGTCATCGAGGTCGCACCGCTGGCCTACATGCGGGGGCGCACGCTCAACGACTCCTTCATCATCCTCGACGAGGCCCAGAACACCACGGCCGAGCAGATGAAGATGTTCCTCACCCGGCTGGGGTTCGGATCCAAGATCGTGGTCACCGGCGACGTCACCCAGGTCGACCTCCCCGACGGCCGCGGCCGGTCGGGCCTCCTGGCGGTGCGCCCGATCCTCGAGGGCATCGAGGGCCTCGCGTTCTGCGACCTCGCGAGCGTCGACGTCGTGCGGCACCGCATCGTGCAGGACATCGTGGACGCCTACGAGCGGGTCGCGCCGTGATCGAGGTCTTCGGGGCCGACGAGCAGCGCGAGGTCCCGATCGACGTGCTGCGCTTCACCCGGCTCGCCCGGCTCGTCATCGAGGAGGAGCGGGTCCCCGGCGACGCCGAGCTGTCGCTCATCTTCGTGGACGAGCAGACCATGACCGACCTCAACGTGCGGTTCCACGAGGGATCGGGCCCGACCGACGTCCTAGCGTTCCCGATGGACGACGACATCGTCGTGGCCGGCCGCCAGCCCGATCAGGGCGGGCGGGGCCCCGGGGCACCGTCGGAGGCGGGCGAACCGCCGTCGGTGATCGGCGACGTCATCGTCTGCCCGGGCGTCGCGGCGCGCCAGGCCCCCGAGCACGGTGCGTCCACCGAGGAGGAAGTGGCCCTCCTCGTCGTGCACGGCGTGCTCCACCTCCTCGAGTACAACCACGAGGAACCTGAGGAGACCGCAGCGATGCAGCGACGGGAGCGGGAGCTGCTGGCCCGGTTCGCCGAGGTGGAGCGCTTCACGCCCGACGAACGGCCGGCGGACTGATGGGTCCCGCAGCGCGCCCCGACGCCCGCGTGGCGGTGTCCCCGTGAACGCCGAGGCGCTCATGATCGCGCTCGTCGTCGTGCTGTTCGTGTTCGCGACGCTGCTCGCGCTCGCCGAGACCGCGTTCACCCGCATGAACCGCATCCGGGCCATCGCGCTCGAGGAGGAGGGTCGCAAGGGCGCCGGTCGGCTCGTCAAGATGCTCGAGCAGCCGGAGGCGACGCTCAACTCGCTGCTGTTCCTCGTGCTCGTGTCGCAGCTCACGAGCGCGTCGCTGCTCGGTGCGGTGCTCGAACGACAGGCCGGCGCCTGGGGTCTGGTCATCGGCCTCGTCATCCAGATCCTGCTCTACTTCGTGCTCGGCGAGGTCGCGCCGAAGACCTACGCCATCCAGCACCCGGAGCGGGCGGCCCTGCGGGTCTCCGGGTTCCTCTGGGCGATCACGACGTTCTGGCCGCTGCGCGTGATGTCGCGGGGGCTCATCGGGCTCGCCAACGTGATCCTCCCGGGCAAGGGCCTGAAGGAGGGCCCGTTCGTCACCGAGCAGGACCTGCGCACGATGGCCGACGTGGCGGCGGACACCGACGCCATCGAGCGCGAGGAGCGCGAGCTCATCCACTCGATCTTCGAGTTCGGCGATACCGTGGTGCGCGAGGTGATGTGCCCCCGTCCCGACATGGTCGCGGTGCCGGTCGACGCCACCGTCGAGGACGCGGTGCGCACCGCCATCGATGGTGGGTACTCCCGGCTCCCGGTGTTCGAGGGCACGACCGACGACATCGTGGGCATCGTGTACCTCAAGGACCTCGTGCGGCGGGCCCGCATGGGGGAGGGGGCGATCACCCTGCGGGTCGCGATGCGGCCGGCGAAGTTCGTGCCCGAGCAGAAGCGGGTGGCGGAACTGCTCGGCGAGATGCGCACCCAGCGGTTCCACATGGCCATGGTCGTGGACGAGCACGGAGGGACCGCAGGTCTCGTGACCCTCGAGGACCTCGTCGAGGAGATCGTCGGCGAGATCAGTGACGAGTACGACGCCGACGAGCCGAAGCTCGAGGAGATCGTGGGCGGCGGCATCCGTGCGCCCGGGCGCACGCCGATCGACGAGGTCAACGAGGCGCTCGACGCGGAGCTTCCCGACGAGGAGTGGGACACGCTCGGGGGTCTCGTGTTCAACGTGCTCGGCCGCGTCCCCGAACAGGGCGAGTCGTTCCGGTTCCAGGGCCTCGACTTCCGGGTCGACCGGATCGACGGTCGCCGCATCACGACCGTGTCGATCGTTCCGGTCCGACCGCCGGTCGAGGACGACGCGTGACCGAGCCGGTCGCGGACCTCCCGTCGGGGACCCCGACGTTCCGCAGCGGGTTCGTCAGTCTCGTCGGGCGTCCGAACGTCGGGAAGTCGACGCTCGTCAACACGATCGTCGGCCGGAAGGTGTCGATCGTCTCGAACAAGCCCCAGACCACGCGCACCCAGATCCGCGGGGTGCTCAACGAGCCCTCGAGCCAGGTCGTGCTGCTCGACACGCCCGGGATCCACAAGCCACGCACCCTCCTCGGCGAGCGCTGCAACCTGCGGTCGGTGGAGACGCTGCGGGAGGTGGACGTGATCTGCCTGCTGGTGGAGGCCGACGCCCCGATCGGCCCCGGGGACCGGTTCATCGCCCGGCTGGTCGCCGAGAGCGGGACGCCGGCGATCCTGGTGGTGAACAAGACCGATGCGGCGGCGCCCGAGCGGGTCGCCGAGCGGCTGCTCGAGGCGAGCGACCTCGGCGAGTTCGCCGCCTTCGTCCCACTCTCGGCCCGCACCGGCGAGGGGGTGGAGGCCGTCGTCGCCGAGATCCGCTCGCGCCTGCCGGAGGGGCCCGAGTACTACCCGGGCGGGGTGGTCACCGATCAGCCGGAGGCGGTGCTCGTGGCCGAACTCGTGCGGGAGCGCCTGCTCGCGATCGCCCGGGACGAACTGCCGCACTCCATCATGGTGACCGCCGAGCCCTTCGACGAGGACGAGGTGCCGGAGGCGGATCCGGACCGCGAGGAGATCCTGCGCTTCCGGGTGGTCATCAGGGTCGAGCGGGACTCGCAGAAGGGGATCGTCATCGGGCGGGGCGGCCAAGTGCTGCGCGACGCCGGCACGGCGGCCCGGCTCGAGGCCGAGCAGCTGCTCGGCGCACGGGTCCACCTCGAGACCCGGGTCCGGGTCGATCGGGACTGGCAGCGTCGGGCGCACGCGCTCGACCGCCTCGGCCTCTGACGACGGCGGCGCGAGCGGCTGCGGAGTGCCCGAGGACACACGCGCGTCGGGTCCCGGGACGCGCAACGCGCGTCTTCTCCGTCAGGGGTCCAGAAGTTGCCGATCTCGCGAGCCGCAGCGCTAGTGTCCTGCCGGCGTCAGGGAACCATCGCCCGGGGGAATCAGCGCCTCCGGCTCCGGTTGACGCGGGGATGGCGGAATGAGGCAGAAGCTGGGGTGGAGCCGGGTGCGGCGGATCGCACTCCTCCTCGCAGTCCCGTCCGTGCTGGCGGCCTGTGCGAACGACAACGGCCAGAACTCGTTGTCGCCCAAGGGTCAGAACGCGAAGGACATCGCGAACCTGATCAACCCGATCTGGGTCATCGCGATCGTCATCGGCATCGGCGTCATCCTCGCCACCCTCTTCGTGGCCCTCCGCTACCGCGACAACGAGGGCAAGCGCAGTCCGAAGCAGACCCACGGCAACTCCGTGCTCGAGATCGGTTGGACCATCCTCCCGGCGCTGCTCCTCGCCGCGGTCGCCGTTCCCACGATCAGCCTCATCTTCAAGCTCGCCGACACCCCGCCCAAGGCCGAGGCCCTGCAGGTCGAGGTCATCGGCAAGCAGTGGTGGTGGGAGTTCCAGTACAAGGCGAACCAGCCGAAGTTCGGGGTGGACGAGAAGGTCGTGACCTCGACCATGCTCCACGTGCCGGTGGGCGCCAAGATCACCTTCTCCGAGACCTCCGACAACGTGCTCCACTCCTTCTGGGTGCCCGAGCTCTCCGGGAAGCGGGACGTGGTCCCCGGTCGCACCAACATCCTCACGATCACGGCATCCGAGGAGCCGGGCCTCTTCCGTGGGGCCTGCGCCGAGTACTGCGGCCTCTCCCACGCCAACATGAAGTTCTGGGTCAAGGTCGAGTCGAAGGCCGACTACGCCAAGTGGATCGCGAACCAGCAGCGGGGCCCGGCCCAGGCCTACGAGGGTGAGGTCGCGAACCTCACGGGTAAGAAGTACCAGTGCGTGAACTGCCACGTCTTCGACAACTCGGCCACGCCGAACTACGGCCCGAACCTCACCCACCTCGCGAGCCGGCAGTACTTCGCCGGCGGCATGTACCGGACGAACCGCGCCAACCTCAAGCGTTGGATCCTGAACGCGCCGTCCATGATCCCGATGCAGTCCCAGGAGTGCCGCCTGCCACCGCCGGCGACCTGCGTGGGGATGCCGTCCTTCGTGACCCCGATCTCCCAGAACGGCAAGCCGCTCCCGTTGATGACGAGCGCCGAGGCCGATGTGATCGTCGACTACCTGTTGGCTCAGAAGTGATGGAGGTCAGGCTGTGACGGCCGTCCCCGAGGTGATGTCCGCACCGGCCGAGGCCGGTGGGGTCGACCTGTTCCGCCGCCCGAAGCAGACCTCGGGCTTCTGGTCGTGGTTCACGACCATCGACCACAAGAAGATCGGCATCCTCTACGGGACCACCGCGCTCGTCTTCTTCGTGATCGCCGGGATCGAGGCCCTGCTCATCCGGCTCCAGCTCGCCGGCCCGAACGGCACCGTGCTCACCGCCGGGCAGTACAACGCGATGTTCACGATGCACGGTACGACCATGGTGTTCCTGGTCGGCATGCCGATGGCGGTCGCCTTCGGCAACTACCTCATCCCGATCATGATCGGGGCCCGTGACGTGGCCTTCCCGCGCATGAACATGTTCGGGTACTGGGTGTTCCTCTTCGGCGGGCTGTTCATCTACTCGAGCCTCTTCACCGGTATCGCCAACATGCCGAACGGCGGGTGGTTCGGTTACACGCCGCTCACCTCGACCCCGATGAGTGCCGGGTACCTGCCCGGCCACGGGCCGGACTTCTGGGTCGTCGGCCTCATCATGCTGGGCATCGGGTCGACGACCTCGGCCATCAACTTCGTGGTCACCATCCTCAACATGCGGGCGCCGGGCATGACCCTCATGCGCATGCCGGTGTTCGTGTGGATGATGCTCGTGGTGGCCTTCCTCACCGTGTTCGCGCTGCCGATCGTCACCGCTGCGCTCATCATGGTCTTCTTCGACCGCAACTACCTCACGAACTTCTTCGTGGCCCAGAACGGTGGCGATCCGCTGCTCTACCAGCACCTGTTCTGGTTGTTCGGCCACCCCGAGGTGTACATCCTCATCCTCCCGGGCATGGGCATCGTCTCCGAGATCCTCCCGGTGATGTCCCGCAAGCCCCTGTTCGGCTACTCGGTCGTGGTCTTCTCCGGCATCGCCATCGGCTTCATGGGCTGGGGCGTCTGGGCCCACCACATGTTCGCCACGGGCCTCGGGCCGGTGGCGATCTCGGCCTTCGGGCTGGCGACCATGCTCATCACGGTGCCGACCGGCGTGAAGATCTTCAACTGGCTCGGCACCGTGTGGGGCGGGTCGGTGAAACTCAACGTGCCGATGCTGTTCTCGCTCGGATTCATCGCGATGTTCACCCTCGGCGGCCTGTCCGGCGTCACGCACTCGATCGTGCCCGCCGACACGCAGCAGACCGACACCTACTACGTGGTGGCCCACTTCCACTACGTGCTCTTCGGCGGTCTCGTCTTCGCGATCCTCGGCGGCATCGTCTACTGGTTCCCGAAGGTGTTCGGTCGCATGATGAACGAGCGCCTCGGTAAGTTGTCGTTCTGGGTGCTCTTCGTCGGGTTCAACCTGACGTTCTTCCCGATGCACTTCCTCGGCCTCACCGGGATGCCGCGACGCACCTACCGCTACACCGAGGGGCTGGGCTGGGACACGCTCAACCTGGTGGTCACGGCCGGTGGGTTCATCATCGCTCTGGCCACCCTGCTGTTCGTTGCCAACGCCGTGTGGTCCTGGAAGCGGGGCCCGATCGCCCCGGCGGACCCGTGGGACGGTCGCACCCTCGAGTGGAGCATCCCGTCGCCGACGCCCGAGTACAACTTCGCGGCGATCCCGCAGGTCGAGGCCCGCGACGACTTCTGGCACCGCAAGTACACCGAGGACGACCAGGGTCGTCTCGTCCGCCTGCCCGCCGGCGGTTCCGGCGAGGACGCCTCGGTGGACGTCTCCAGCATCCACCTGCCGTCCCCCTCGTACTTCCCGCTCGTGCTCGCCGCCGGCCTGCCGGTGATCGGGTACGCCGCGGTCTACAAGAACCCGTGGCTGGCGATCCCGGGCGTGCTGCTGCTCCTGTTCGGCATGTACGGCTGGGCGATCGAGCCCGGCACGGCGGAGGACTGAGCCATGGCCCAGGCTGCACTCCCGATCACCCACGACACCCACGGGGACCACCCGGCCCCGAGCGCCGGGGTCACGAACACCAAGCTCGGCATGTGGGTGTTCCTGTCCTCGGACTGCCTGTTCTTCGGCGCGTTCATCACGACGTACCTGCTGTACCGCAACCGCAACCTGGCGGGACCGACGCCGCGTTCGCTCTACAACATCCCGTTCACCTCGGTGACCTCGTTCATCCTCCTGATGTCGAGTCTCACGATGGTGCTGGCACTGGCCGCGATCCAGCGCAACGACATGCGCCGCTTCAAGGTCTGGGTCATGGCGACTGCGGTGTTCGGCATCCTGTTCATCGGCGGCCAGGTCTTCGAGTTCACCGAGTTCTACCGGGAGGGCATGTCCCTCCGGACCAACGTCTCGAGTTCGATCTTCTACGTGGCGACCGGTCTCCACGGTCTCCACGTGTCGGTCGGCATCGTCTGGCTCATGTCCCTCTGGGGCATGGCCATGCAGGGCAAGCTCGGCCAGCGCGACGCCGAGGCCGTCGAGGTCTCGGGGCTCTACTGGCACTTCGTCGACGTGGTGTGGATCGTGATCTTCGCCGTCGTGTACCTCATCCCGTAGCAGGGGGAACCGTGTCCGAGACCACCACCGAACTCGAACCGGCGCACGATCACGCGCTGCTGCACGGGCACTCGGACCTCCCGATGCTGCCGGGCGAGGAGCACCCGCACCCGTCGCCGTTCCAGTACGTGATGATCGCCGTGGTCCTCTGCGTCATCACCGGGTTCGAGATCGGTGCGTACTACCTCGACGAGGCCGTCTCCGAGTCCGTCCTCACCGCGATCCTCGTGGTGAGCGCGATCGCGAAGTTCTTCATCGTCATCGGGTGGTACATGCACCTGAAGACCGATCGCAAGATCTTCCGGCGCCTGTTCATGACCGGATTCATCGGTTCGCTCATCCTGTACACGATCGTCCTGCTCACCCTCTCGGGTCTCGCGGACACCTGATCGGTCATGGTCGGCGCCGCGATCCCCGCGTGGCAGCCTCACCCCGAGGTCTGGCTGCTCGTCGCCGCCCTCGTCGCGACCTACGCCATCCTGGCGGTCCGGCGCGGCCCGCTGCTCGTCCCGCCCGGGCGACCTCCGGTCACCCGGCTCCAGATCGTCTCGTTCTCCCTCGGGGCGGCCACGATCCTGCTGGCCTCGGACTGGCCCGTGCACGACGTGGCCGAGGGCTCGATGTACAGCGTCCACATGGTGCAGCACCTGCTGTACACCCTGCTGGCCGCGCCGCTGCTGCTCATGGGGACGCCCGGGTGGATGATGCGGCTCGTGCTGCCGGGCCGGCTCCTGCGGATCGTGCGCTGGTGGTCACGGTTCCTCCCGGCACTGGTGCTGTTCAACGTCATGATCGTGCTCACCCACTGGCCAGCGGTCGTCGACCTCGCCCTGCGATCGGCCCCGTTCCACTTCGCCGTCCACGCCGCCCTCCTGCTCTCGGCCTTCGTCATCTGGATGCCGATCCTGAGCCCCCTGCCCGAGGTCCCGCGCCTCACCGCCCCCATGAAGATCGTGTTCCTGTTCCTGCAGTCGGTGGTGCCGACGGTGCCGGCCACGTTTCTCACCTTCGGCTCGCGCCCGCTGTATCGTCGTTACGCGGAGCTCCCGAAGCTGTGGGGGATCGACCCGCTGAACGACCAGCTGATCGCCGGCCTCATCATGAAGATCGGGGCGGGCCTGTTCATCTGGGCGATCATCGCGGTGATCTTCTTCCGGTGGGCGGCCGCCGAGGAACTGCGGAACCGGCCGGACCGAGCACTCCGTGAGATGGACCGAGAACTGATCGACATGGGGCTGAGGCAGTAGATGAGCGACCAGGAAGCACCCACCACCGAGAACGCCGGCACCGGCGAGGGCACCGTGGCCGTGGCTGAGCGACCGGCCGCGCCGGCCGTGCGCACCGAGAGCGAGCGTCGGCGCGAGGAGCGCCGGGACCGTCTCTGGTTGCCGCTGCTGCTGCCCGTGTGCTCGATCCTCGCCGTGGCCTTCGGCGTGCTCAACATCTCGCGCCTCCTGCTGGTCTCCGGCAAGGACGGATCGGTGCTCGTCGCGACGATCCTCACGATCGCGATCCTCGTCGTCGCCACGATCGTCGCCGCGGCCAAGGCCCGCACCTCGCCGATGTGGGTGCTCGGCGCGACCGTCGTGGTGCTCACCGTCGGCCTCGGCACGCTCACGCTCGGCCCGTCGGCCGGGGAGAAGGAGGAGGGTGGCGGCGGTTACGAGCCGCCCTCGGGTCCCTCGGTCGGCTCCGTCGACGTCACCGCGCTCGCGACCCTGAAGTTCGACCAGAAGGAGTACGCGACCCCGGCCGGCATCATCGACATCAACTACGTCAACGCCGGCGGCGCGCACACCCTCGTGTTCGAGGATCCGAAGTACGCCGGGTTCGAGCTCAAGGTCGGCCCGCCGGACCAGGACAGCGGCAAGATCGAGTTCGAGCCGGGTGAGTACGTCTTCTACTGCTCGATCCCGGGTCACAAGGCCGCCGGCATGGTCGCCACGATGATCGTGAGTGAGGCCGCTCCCGGCGCACCGGTTGCGACCGGCGCGTCGGGCGCCACCGGGGCCGAGGGTTGATCGTGCGGCGGACGTCGGTACTGCTCGGTGGGTGCCTCGCGCTCGGCCTCGCGCTCGCGGCCTGCGGCGGATCGTCCGACGGCGGTGCCTACGTGCCGCCGAAGGGCCCCGTGGTCGACTCGGTCACGGTCGACTCCGGGAACCTGTACTTCAAGCCCGACCGCATCACGACCGAGGCCGGGAACGTCCGGATCACGCTCGACAACGTCGAGACCGGCGCGCACAACCTCGTGATCGAGGGCGTGGCCCGCTTCATCCTCGAGGTGAGCGGCGAGGGCGACTCCGACACCAACGTCGTGGCGCTCGAGACGGGCGACTACGTCTTCTACTGCTCGCTGCCCGGCCATCGGTCCGGCGGCATGGAGGGCGAGATCACCGTCGGCTGACGCCGGTGCGGATCCGTGCCGCGGGCGCCAACGGTTAGGTTCTCCACCCGTGAAGGACGGCCTCGACCCGCGTCGCATCCCGGCTCACGTCGCCATCGTCATGGACGGCAACGGGCGCTGGGCCCAGCGACGGGGTCTCAAGCGCACCGACGGCCACGCAGCGGGGGAGGAGGCGCTCTTCGACACCGTCGAGGGTGCGCTCGACCTCGGCATCTCCTGGCTCACCGTGTACGCGTTCTCGACCGAGAACTGGCGCCGCCCGCTCGACGAGGTGCGCTTCCTCATGCGGTTCAACGAGTCGCTGCTGCTGCGCCGCCGCGACGACCTCGACCGGCGGGGCGTGCGCGTGCGCTTCATCGGCCGTCGGGGTGGCCGCGTGCCCAAGCGGGTGGTCCGCCACATCGAGGACACCGAGGCGCTCACCGCCCGCAATCGACGCATGACGCTCACCTTCGCCTTCAACTACGGCGGACGGGCCGAACTCGCCGACGGGGTCCGGGCGATCGCCCGGGGGGTGGCGGCCGGGCGCATCGATCCGGAGCGCATCGACGAGCGCACGATCTCCCGCCACCTGTACGCCCCTGACATGCCCGATCCCGACCTCGTGGTGCGGACCTCGGGGGAGTACCGGATCTCGAACTACCTGCTGTGGGAGTCGGCCTACTCGGAGTTCGTGTTCACCGATGTGCTCTGGCCCGACTTCCGGACCCGCGACCTGCGGGCGGCGATCGTTGAGTACCAGCAGCGCGAGCGGCGCTTCGGCGGGGTCGAGGGCACCTGATCGGGACCGGACCGACGGGCCGCCGCGGCGCACCCCGGTGAATCCCACGGGTGTCGTTTACACTCCTCCCATGGCCGGGCTGTACCGCGACGAGGGTGTGGTCCTGCGCACGGTCAAGCTCGGCGAGGCGGACCGGATCGTCACGCTGTTCCTCGCCGAGCACGGCAAGGTCCGGGCCGTGGCCAAGGGTGTGCGGCGGAGTGGCAGCCGGTTCGGGGCCCGCCTCGAACCGCCGACGAACCTCGCCGTGCAGTGCTACCGCGGCCGTGACCTCGACGTCGTCACCCAGGTCGAGGTCATCGACGTCCTGCGGGGCATCCGGGAGGACTACACGAACCTCACCCGGGCCGCCGCCATCCTCGAGGTCGTCGACCAACTGTCCCCGGACCGCGAGCCGAACCCCGCCCTGCACCGCATGCTCGTCGGCGCGCTGCGCACGCTCGATGCGACGCCGTCGCCGATGATCACGCCGGCGTTCTTCTGGAAGGCGCTGTCGCTCGAGGGGTTCCGCCCGTTCCTCGAGGCCTGCGTGCGCTGTGGCGAACCGGCCCCGGAGTACCCGGCGATCGACCTCGCCGAGGGCGGCGTGCTGTGCGCGGGGTGCGGGCGCGTCGGCGGCACGCGCATCACGCCCGAGGGTCTCGCCCTGCTGGATCTGCTGGTCTCCGGCGGGTTGCACCGGGCGATGGCCGAGCCCCCGGCGCCGGAGGTCATCGCCGAGGTCGAACGCCTCGGCATCGCCGCACTCGAACACCACTCGGAGCGCCGACTCCGCAGTGCCGCCCTGCTGTAGCGGCCGGGGTACGGGCGGACCGGCCGGCTTCACTAGCCTGTGCCGACCATGGCCAAGTCCGACCTCATGGATCGTGTCGTCAACCTCGCGAAGCGACGCGGTCTGGTCTTCCCCTCATCCGACATCTACGGCGGGTTCCGGTCCACCTGGGACTACGGACCCCTCGGCGTGCTGCTCAAGCGCAACGTCAAGGACGCCTGGTGGCGCACGATGGTCCAGCTCCGTGACGACGTCGTCGGCCTCGACGCCGCGATCCTCATGGCCCCGCGGGTGTGGGAGGCCAGTGGCCACCTCGCGACCTTCACCGATCCGCTCGTCGACTGCAAGCAGTGCAACGAGCGCTTCCGAGCCGACCAGCTCCCGGAATCGGGTGCGTGTCCGAACTGCGGCACGAAGGACTCCTTCACCGAGGCCCGCAACTTCAACCTCATGTTCAGGACCTTCGTCGGGCCGGTCGAGGACGACGCCTCGGTCGCCTACCTGCGGCCGGAGACCGCCCAGGGCATCTTCGTGAACTACGCGAACGTGCAGACCACGATGCGGCGCAAGCCGCCGTTCGGCATCGCGCAGGTCGGCAAGTCGTTCCGCAACGAGATCACGCCCGGGAACTTCGTGTATCGGACCCGCGAGTTCGAGCAGATGGAGATGGAGTTCTTCGTGCCGCCCGAGGAGGGCGCGAAGTGGTTCCAGTACTGGTGCGACGCCCGCCTGTCCTGGTACACCGATCTGGGCATCCCCGCCGAGATGCTCCGGCTCCGTCAGCACGAGACCGACGAGCTCTCGCACTACTCGGCCGGCACCGCCGACGTGGAGTTCATGTACCCGTGGGGTTGGGGCGAGCTCGAGGGCATCGCCAACCGCACCGACTTCGACCTCAAACAGCACGCCGAGTTCTCGGGTCAGGATCTCTCATACTTCGATCAGGAGCAGGACCGGCGCTACGTGCCGCACGTGATCGAGCCGGCGGCGGGCGCGGACCGGGCCACCCTCGCCTTCCTGCTCGCGGCGTACGCCGAGGAGCAGGTCGAGACCGCCTCCGGCAAGACCGAGACCCGGACGGTGCTGCGTCTCGATCCTCGCCTCGCGCCGATCAAGGCCGCGGTGCTGCCCCTCTCCAAGAACGAGAACCTCGTCCCGGTCTCGGACGAGATCGCGGCCATGCTGCGCCCGCACTGGATGATCGACGTCGACGTCGCCGGATCGATCGGGCGACGGTACCGCCGGCAGGACGAGGTCGGGACCCCGGTGTGCGTCACCATCGACTTCGACACGGTCGAGGACCGCGCGGTGACGGTGCGGGACCGTGACTCGATGGCCCAGGAACGCATCCCGATCGACGCGCTCGTCTCCCACCTCCACGAACGGCTGCCGCGCTGACATGGACCACTACGAACTGCTCGGGGTCGCGCCGGACGCGTCCAAGGACGTGATCCGCGACGCCTACCGGACCCGGCTCGACGCCCTCAGCGCAGCCGACGAGGGCGCCAAGGACGAGCAGCGCGCGGCGAACCGGGCCGAGCGGGCCCGGCTCAACGACGCATGGAACGTGCTCTCCGACCCGTCGCAGCGGGCTCGCTACGACGAGTCGCGCGCGGAGGTCGATGACGATGTGGTGACCCCCGACGTCGTGGTCGCCGCGCCGACGCCCCCGCCGGCGGGCGCCACCCGCGTGGTCGGGGGTGGACCGCTGTCCCAGCGATCCCGACGCCCGGTGATCCCGTTGCCCGCGGGCACGTCGCTCGCCGACACCCGGCCGCGTGTCCTCGGCATGGTCTTCGACCTGACCGTGATCATCCTCCTCGTCTTCGTCTGCCAGATCGGCGGCCAGCGCATCATCGAGTCGCAGTACCCGGCCGAGACGGCGCGCATCGACGCGGCCCGGGAGGCTCGGGTCGACGCCTCGGAGGCCCTGTCCGAGGCCGAGGACGCGCGTCGGGCGGCCGAACGTGATCTCGCCGGGGCCCGCGGGAGCGCGGCCAAGGCCGAGGCCCGGGCCGAACTCGCCGATGCGAAGGACGCCGAGCGCGCGGCCGAGCGGGCCGACGAGCGGGCCGCCGATTCGCTCGCCACCGCGCAGGAGGACCTCCGCGGTCCGGGCACGATGATCCTCGTGCTCAGCGCGCTCATCGGCCTCGTCTACCTCGTGCCGTCCACGGCGATCACCGGACGCACGCTCGGCATGCGCCTCCGGGGCACCAAGGTGGTCCGGGTCGACGGGTCGCCGGCCACCTGGGGTGCCGCCTTCGTGCGGTTCCTCATCCCGGTGGCGATCACGACGGCGCTCTTCTACTCCCTGCCCGGGCTGCTGCTGGGCCTCGGAGCCGTGCTGTTCTGGCTCTGGGACCCGAACCGGCAGGGCCTCCACGACCGGCTGGCCCGGACGCTCGTCGTCGCCGCCCCGGTATCGAAGCGCCGCTGAGCGCACGCTTCCTCTAACCTTCCCCGTCTACCCGAGACCGTGAGGATCCACGACACCATGAAGTACGTCTACGCGTTCGCAGAGGGCTCGAAGGAGCAGAATTTACTCCTCGGTGGCAAGGGCGCGAACCTGGCCGAGATGACCAAGATGGGTCTCCCGGTACCCCCCGGCTTCACGATCACGACCGATGCGTGCAAGGCCTACATGGCCGGTGGCGACACCATTCCGGCGGGCCTCATGGACGAGGTGGCGGGCGCGCTCGGCGCGCTCGAGGCCGACATGGGCAAGCGGCTCGGCGACGCCGAGGACCCGCTCCTCGTCTCGGTGCGCTCCGGTGCGGCGTTCTCGATGCCGGGCATGATGGACACCGTCCTCAACCTCGGGCTCAACGACGCCTCGGTGCGTGGGCTCGCGAAGCAGACCGGCAACGAGCGGTTCGCGTTCGACTCCTACCGCCGCTTCGTGCAGATGTTCGGCAAGATCGTGCTCGACGTCCCGGCCGACCTCTTCGAGGAGGCACTCCACGACCTCATGGAGGCCAAGGGCGTCGCGGTCGACACCGCGCTGAGCGCCGAGGACCTCGAGGGTCTCGTCACGACGTTCAAGGGCATCGTCAAGGCGCGGGCGGGCATCGACTTCCCGGACACGCCGCAGGAGCAGCTCGCCCATGCGGTCGAGGCAGTGTTCCGCTCGTGGAACGGTCGCCGGGCCAAGGACTACCGCAAGATGGAGGGCATCGCCGACGACCTCGGCACCGCCGTGAACGTCCAGACCATGGTGTTCGGGAACAAGGGCGACGACTCCGGGACCGGCGTGGCATTCACCCGGAACCCGTCCACGGGCGACAACGTGGGGTACGGCGACTTCCTCAAGAACGCCCAGGGCGAGGACGTCGTGGCCGGCATCCGGATCACCGAGCCGCTCGAGGCCATGCGCAACGAGTTCCCCGAGTGCCGGGAGCAGTTGCTCGGGATCATGGACACCCTCGAGCAGCACTACCGCGACATGTGCGACATCGAGTTCACCATCGAGCAGGGTCGCCTCTTCATCCTCCAGACCCGGGTCGGGAAGCGGACCGCCCTGGCGGCGCTGCGCATGGCGGTGGAGATGGAGGCCGAGGGCATGATCGACAAGCGGGAGGCCGTCCTGCGGGTCCAGCCGGCCCAGCTCGACCAGCTGCTCCACCCGCAGTTCGACCCGAACGCGTCCTACGTGTCGCTCGCCAAGGGCCTCAACGCGTCCCCGGGTGCGGCGGTCGGCCGGGTGTACTTCACCGCGGACGACGCCGAGGCGGCGGCCGCGGCGGGCGAGCGCGTCATCCTCGTGCGCCCCGAGACCTCGCCGGACGACCTCCACGGCATGATCGCCGCCGAGGGCATCCTCACCTCCCGCGGCGGGCTCGTGAGCCACGCGGCGGTGGTGGCCCGCGGCATGGGCAAGCCGGCGATCTGCGGCGCCGATGCACTCCAGATCGACCTCGGACGCAAGGCCTTCGTGGTGGCCCAGCCCGGGGCCGACGGCACGCCGGCGCAGACCACGGTGCGCGAGGGCGACCTCATCTCCATCAACGGCACCACCGGCGAGGTCGTCGTCGGCGAGGTGGCCGTCGTCACGCCGGAGCCGAGCGGTCCGTTCGGGATCGTGCTCGGGTGGGCCGATGAGTTCCGCACGCTGAAGGTGCGCACGAACGCCGACCTCCCCGAGGACTGCGAGAAGGCCATCGAGTTCGGGGCCGAGGGCGTCGGGCTGTGTCGCACCGAGCACATGTTCCTCGGGGACCGGCTGCCGATCGTGCAGGCGATGATCCTCGCCGACTCGCCCGAGGCCGAGGCCTCGGCCATGGCGGCCCTGCTCGACCAGCAGCGCACCGACTTCGAGGGCATCCTCGAGGCCATGGACGGCAAGCCGGTGACGGTGCGTCTCCTCGACCCGCCGCTGCACGAGTTCCTCCCGCACCACGACGAACTCCAGGCCCGTCGGGCCGCCGCGTTCATCCGCGGATCGGCCGATCCCGAGGCCGAGCACCTCTGGGCGGCGGTGAAGCGCTGGGAGGAGTCGAACCCGATGCTCGGGATCCGCGGCTGCCGTCTCGGCATCCTCAAGCCCGCGCTGTACCGCATGCAGGTCCGCGCCCTCCTCGAGGCCGCCGTCACGCGCAAGCGGGCCGGCGGCGACCCGCAGGTCGAGATCATGGTGCCGCTCACCGTGATCCGCACCGAGATGGAGCTGCTCGACGGCTGGATCCGCACCGAGGCCGAGGCGGTGTTCGCCGAGCAGGGCGTGCGGGTCGACTACCTCGTCGGCACGATGGTCGAGACGCCCCGGGCCGCGATCACGGCCGGCGAGATCGCCGAGACCGCCCAGTTCTTCTCCTTCGGCACGAACGACCTCACCCAGATGACGTTCGGCTTCAGCCGGGACGACGTCGAGGGCCGGATGATGCCGGTGTACCTCGAGGGCAAGATCCTCGGCGTCAGCCCGTTCGAGCAGCTCGACCGGACCGGCGTCGGCGAGCTCATCCGGTGGGCGAAGGAGAAGGGCCGCGCCGTGCGACCCGACCTCAAGCTCGGGATCTGCGGCGAGCACGGTGGTGACCCGACCTCGGTGCACTTCTGCCACGAGGTCGGTCTCGACTACGTGTCGGCCTCGCCGTACCGCGTGCCCCTGGCCCGCCTCGCCGCGGCCCACGCCGCACTCGAGGCGACCGGGCCCGGTACGACGGCCTGACCGCAGGGCGCGCCGAGCGCCGCACCGCACGACACCGACGCCCCCGGAGCTCCTGCCCCGGGGGCGTCGTCCGACCCCGTCGCTACCATCGGCCCCGATGGACCAGCCGACCGACCCGCCCGAACCCGCACCTGGGTCCTCGTCCGGTTCCGCCGCGGGCGACGCACACCTCACCGAGCGCGCCCGGGCCTGGGCGGCCACGATGCATGGCCACGACGAGGCGGGCGCGGTGGTGCTCGCGCACGCCGACTCCGGGGCGGCGATCGATCGGCCCGCGGCCGTCGGGCGTGCGGCCCGAGAGGAGGCCGAGGCCCGTTGGCTCGCCGGGGGTGCCACGCTGGCCGTCGGGGCCGGTCACCGGGCCCTCGCCGAGGAGCCCGATCCGGAACGCACCTGCTTCGAGCGCGACCGCGACCGGATCCTGCACCGGGCGACGGCCTTCCGGCGCCTCGCCGGCAAGACCCAGGTGTTCATCTTCCCGGAGGACCACCAGCGAACCCGCCTGACGCACGCGCTCGAGGTCGCCCAGGTCGCCACCGGCATCGCCCGGGCGGTGCGGCTCAACGTTGCGCTCGCCGAGGCGATCGCGCTCGGGCACGACTGCGGGCACGGCCCGTTCGGCCACGCGAGCGAGGACGCCTTCGGCCCGTACCTGCCGGGCGGCTACGACCATGCGGTCTGGGGCGCCGATGTCGTGCTCGCGCCGCTCAACCTCTGCGTCGAGACCCTCGACGGCATCCGCAACCACTCGTGGTCCCGGCCCGCACCGATGACCCCGGAGGGTGAGGTCGTGTCCTGGGCGGACCGCATCGCTTACGTCTGCCACGACTTCGAGGATGCCGTGGACGCCGGCATCGTGACCCCGGCGATGCTCCCCGAGCTCGTCCGGGAGCGGTGCGGGTCCACCCGGTCCCAGCAGTTGCACACCTTCATCGGTGCGGTGGTCGAGGCCGTGCGGACGACGGGCCGGATCAGCATGGCCGCCCCGGTGGCCGAGGCCCTCGCAGCCTTCCGGGCCTTCAACTACGAGCGCATCTACATGCGCCCGGCCTCGGTGGCCCAGGGGGATGCGGTCATCCGGCTCCTGAGGGCCCTCGTCGACTTCTACGCCGATCGCCCGAACGTCCTGCCCTTCGGCGAACTCGGAGCTCTCGGTCGGGCCGGGGTGGCGGCCGGGAGTGAGGACGCCGTGCGTGAGGCGGTCACCTACGTGGCCGGGATGACCGATCGGTTCGCGTTCGCGCAGGCGCGGGCGCACCTCGGGTGGGACCCCGACGCCGTGCCGGCGGGGGTCGATCTCGGGCGCTGACGCGCGGATCCGTCACGTCCCCGACCCTTCCGTGCGCGTCGGTGGGGGTGCGGGAGCGGGGTGCCGACGATCGGCCTATCCTCCGAACCGATGGGGATCGTCGCCGAGGACATCGCACGGGTTCGGGAATCGACCGACATCGTCGGGCTGATTTCCGAGCGTGTCGCGCTCAAGCGCGTCGGTCGCCGCTACCAGGGTCTCTGCCCGTTCCACAACGAGAAGAGCGCATCGTTCTCGGTGAACCCCGAACTCGGCGTGTACCACTGCTTCGGGTGTCAGGCGAGCGGGGACTCGATCACCTTCCTGCGCGAACTCGACCACATCGACTTCATCGACGCGGTCGAGCGGCTCGCGGCGCGGGCCGGCATCACGCTCCGGTACGACGACGCGAAGGCGAACCAGGATCGTCAGAAGCGCAGTCGGCTCGTCGAGGCGATGCGGGCCGCGGTGGCGATCTACCACGATCGGCTCCTCACCTCGTCGGACGCCGGACCGGCCCGGGCCTACCTGCGGTCCCGTGGTTTCGATGGCGATGCGGCACGGCGGTTCGAGCTGGGCTGGGCGCCCGACGGCTACGACGTGCTCACCCGGGCCCTGCTCGATCAGAGGTTCTCCCGGGACGACCTCGCGGCGGTCGGCCTCACCTTCACGAACCGGGCCAACCGGATGCAGGACCAGTTCCGCAACCGGCTCATGTTCCCGATCTTCGATCGTCAGGGCGATCCCGTGGGGTTCGGCGGCCGGACGCTCACCGGCGACGGTCCGAAGTACAAGAACTCGCCCGAGACGCCGCTGTACCACAAGAGCCGGATCCTCTACGGGCTCAACTGGGCGAAGGCGGAGGTGAGCGCGCGCGACGCGGTCGTGATCTGTGAGGGCTACACCGACGTGATGGCCTTCGCGCTCGCCGGCGTGCCGAACGCCGTCGCGACCTGTGGCACCGCACTCACCGAGGACCACGTGCAGGTGCTCAAGAACTTCACCCGCCACATCGTGCTCGCGTACGACGCGGACAACGCGGGTCAGACCGCAGCCGAGAAGTGGTACACGTGGGAGCAACGCTTCGAGATCGACGTGCGGGTCGCCGCGCTGCCGACCGGGGGCGACCCGGCCGACCTCTTCAAGGCCGATCCCGACGCGCTCGGTCGCGCGGTCGACGGCGCGCGTTCGTTCATGCAGTTCAAGCTCGACCGTGTCCTCGGTGCGGCGGACCTCACCACGCCGGAGGGCCGGGCCCGGGCGGCGGAGGCCTCGGTGCGCGTGCTGCGCGAGCACACGAACGAACTCGTGCGCGAGGGCTACATCCAACAGGTGGCCGGCGTGACCGGCTTCGACCACTCCTGGTTCAAGGACGCGATCGCCCGACCGGCACCTCGGCGGGGCGAGGAGCCGGAGCCGACCACGGCCGAGCGTCCCGTGGTGCGGGTCGACCCGAGCGCCCGGGTGGACCGCCGTGAGATCGAGGCGCTTCGGTGGGCGATCCACGAGCCGGCCCAGGTGGCATCCTGGATCGACGTCTCCCTGTTCGGCGACCCGTTGGCCATCGAGGCCTTCGAGCTCCTCGCGGCCTCGGCCTCGTTCCACGAGGCCCTCACCCAGGCCACGGGCCCGGTGCTGGCCCTCCTCGAGCAGTTGGCGGTGGAGGAGCCCGTCGTCGACGGCGAGCCGGAGACCCTCCACGCCCGGCTCGTGGTGAGCCTGGTGGAGCCGGCGGGGGAGCGCTGGCTGGCGGACCTGCTCCGGCGGGGGGACGAGCGGGCCATGGAGGTCAAGCCCCTGCTGGACCGCATCGCGCACGCCCGGAACTCGGACTGGGCGGTGGGGGAGCAGGCGGCCCTTCAGTTGGTCGGGATGCTGGCCGATGCTCAGGCACCCGTCGACGACGGGTCCGCTCCGGCGGCCGAGCCGAACACCGAGGTGCCCGTGGGGTCCGAGGCATGACCGAGCACGAGGTCGAGCACACCGACGACGCCCGCCGTCGTCATCCCGCCGCGCCGGACCCCGGCGCGGCGCTGGTCGACGAGGCGATCCGCACGGCGAGCGCCGCCCCGGTCGTCGCGCCGACCGACGAGGCCGTCGACGCGCTGCTCTTCCGCGCGCGGGACAAGGACCGGCTCTACGTGACCACGGGCGAGATCTTCGCCGCGTTCCCGGGATTCGAGCCCTCCACCGACGAGCTCGCGGCGATCCACGCGCGGGTCGAGGCCGCCGGCATGCAGATCGTCGACGAGATCACGGACGAGTTGCAGCGCGAGGACGAGGCCAACCGCCGCAAGGGCGCGGAGCCTGCGCTGCCGGCGCGCAGCGCGGACGAACGGCGGATCCTGCGGCCCCGACGCAGCGCCGGCGGCGCCGACGGCGGTTCCTTCGACCCGGTCCGCATCTACCTGCGCGAGATCGGGCAGGTGCCGCTGCTCACCGCGCCCCAGGAGGTGCGCCTCGCCCAGCGCCTCGAGGCCGGGGTGCACGCCCGGGAGCGACTCGAGGCCGCGGCGGGCTTCGGCGTGCCCGACCTCCTCGATGACGAGGAGCGTGCCAGCCTCGAGGCGGTCGCCGCCGACGGGGCGCTCGCCCGACAGCAGCTCACCGAGGCGAACCTCCGTCTCGTCGTCTCCATCGCCAAGCGGTACGTCGGACGCGGGATGGCCCTGCTCGACCTCGTGCAGGAGGGCAACATCGGCCTCATGCGTGCGGTCGAGAAGTTCGACTACACGAAGGGCTTCAAGTTCTCCACCTACGCGACGTGGTGGATCCGTCAGGCGATCACGCGCTCGATCGCGGATCAGGCCCGTACGATCCGCATCCCGGTGCACATGGTCGAGACCATGAACAAGGTCCAGCGGATGCAGCGCCAGCTCCTCTCCGAACTCAACCGCGAGCCGACGCTCGAGGAGATCGCCGAGAAGGTCGAGATGACGCCGGAGCGGGTCCAGGAGATCCTTCGGCTCGGCCAGGACCCGTTGTCGCTCGAGGCGCCGCTCGGTGAGGAGGACGGGTCCTCGATCGGGGACTTCGTGGCCGACCCGAACGCGGTCGCCCCGGCGGCGGCCGCGGATCTGGCCCAGCTGCAGGCCGACATCCGGGAGGCCCTCGAGGAGCTCAACCCGCGTGAGCGCGAGGTGGTGATGCTGCGCTTCGGCCTCGCCGACGGGCAGGTCCGCACCCTCGAGGAGGTGGGGAAGGCCTTCGGCGTGACGCGGGAACGGATCCGTCAGATCGAGTCGAAGACGCTCGCGAAGTTGCGGCACCCGACCCGGCGCAGCGCACGCCTGCGCGAGTACCTGCCCGAACTCTGAGCGGAGGGGCGCAGTCCGCCCCGAACGATCGCGGTCAGCCGACCGAGTCGGCCACGCGCTCCTCGTCGAGCACGATGACCCGCAGCTTCGGACCGTCCTCGGCACGCAGCCGCTCGACCCCGAGCTCGACCGCGGCCTGGAGCCGTTCGAACAGTCGGCTGTCGCTCAGGTGCTCGAGGCGACGACGGATCTGTTCGTACCGCGCCCGCCCGGCCTTGGCGCCGAGGTAGTACCCGGCGGCGAATCCGACCACGAGACCGATGCGCAACTTCATGGACCCCTTGCCTATCGCACATGAGGGGTCGCATGCGGCATCGCGCGCCATCTCCGGCCCGTGCCGGGTCCGCGTCGGGTCCGGCACGGGGCTGCGAGGCCCACTCCGCCGGGCTGGTACCCTTCGCCCCTCGCACCGCTCGCGGTGCGGTTTCCGGGGTAGCTCAACCGGCAGAGCAAGCGGCTGTTAACCGCTAGGTTGAGAGTTCGAGTCTCTCCCCCGGAGCCCACGTGCGCCCGACCCGGCCCGGGTCGGGCGTCGTCGCGTCCGGGGGGTCCGGTGCCCCTCCGGGCCGTGCGAGGATGGGGCCATGTCCACGGCCCTGGGGTCCACGGTCCAGCGTCGGCTCGACGAGCGCGCCGAGCGGTGGTGGGACCGCGTCGTCCCGCCGAGCGCGTTGGTCGGCCGCCTCGACGCCGCGCTGCGCCTCGCCGTCGTGGTCTCCATCGTCGCCGCCGTGGTGCAGGGCGTCACACACCTCGTCGACGTCGTCCTGCTCGACACGCGCTGGATCTACCTCGACGCCGGGGCCGACGTCGGGGTGTTCATGTGGGCCAGCAGCGTGGCCACCTTCGCCGCCGGGGTCGCCCTGCTCTGGTGCGCCGTCATCGCCCGCTCGGGTCGGATCCTCGCGGTCATGGGCGCGTTCGTGGTGTTCCTCTCGCTCGACGACGCGGTGCAGATCCACGAGCGCGCCGGTGGTCTGGCGCAGCGGCTCGTGTCCTCCGGCGACGTGGGCCGGCTCGCATGGCCGGTGATCTACCTGCCGCTCGTGGCCCTCCTCGCCCTCGGTCTCGTCGCGTTCACCCGCCGGGCGCCCGGCCGCATCGGCCCGATCACCGTGGCCTCGCTGGTCGCGCTCGCCATCGCGGTCCTGCTCGAACTCTCCTCGTACGGTCTGCTGCGGGCCGGGTTCGACTACGGCGGCTGGGTCTACGAGCTCGAGGTCGCGCTCGAGGAGGGCCTCGAACTCGCGGGTTGGATGCTCATCGCTGCCACCGTCGGGGCGTGCTCGCTCCTCATCGCCGCCGGGTCGGGCTCCTCGTCCGAGGTTTGAACCTCCGGGGCCCGGGGCCCGGGCCCCGGAGTCCGGTGGGGCTTAGGCTGCGGCCCTCGCGGGGCCGTAGCTCAGTGGTCAGAGCAAGGGACTCATAATCCCCAGGTCGAAGGTTCGATCCCTTCCGGCCCCACCACGCACCCGGCGCCGGCGCGGTCAAGCGTCCGTCTGGAGCCGCCGATACCTCCCGGGTCGGGCGGTCCGTCCGGACGGCGCCCTCCGACCGGGTCCGGCGTCGTACCGTCGGGACACTCGACGGGACCCCGGCGGGGCTGAGCGGCGGGCACGAGGAGGGATCCGAACGGTGCGAGGGAGGCGGCGCCACCGGCGCGTCGTGGCGGGACGTTCTGCGGCGATGGTCGCGCTCCTCGTCGCGCTCCTCGCCGTCCAGCTCCCGGCGTCGGCGACCGCGGATGTGGCACCCGGTGTGGATGCGGCGCTCGATCGGATCGCGAGTCGGATCGAGCGTGACCCGGACGGCACGGTGCCGGTCATCGTCCGCTACGCCGCCGACGCCACCTCGTCGGTGGTCGCCGAGGCGTTCGACGGCACCGACTCCGAGGTGACCCGCCGGTACCGCACCGTCGACGCGCTCGCCGCCGACCTCGACCGGGACGGCGTCGAGGCGCTGCGGTCGACTCCCGGGGTCCTCGGGGTCGAACCGGACCGTGCGTCGCGGATCGCGGCGTCGACGAACCTGACCCAGATCGGCGCGGCCGCCGCGCAGGACGCGGGGGCGACCGGGCGGGGTGCGACGGTCGCGATCGTCGACACCGGCGTCGACGCGTCCCACCCGATGCTCGCCGGCCGGGTCGTGGGCGAGGCCTGCTTCTCGCGCAGCGGGAACTGCCCGAACGGCCAGACGACGATGTTCGGCACCGGCTCGGCCGCGCCGTGCACGTACTCGACGAACGCGTGCGGGCACGGCACCCACGTCGCGGGGATCGCGGCCGGGAACGATGGGGTCCGATCCGGTGTGGCCTCCGAGGCGACGATCCTCGCGGTCCAGGTGTTCTCGCGTTCCGGCAACTCGGCGATCTCGTGGACCAGCGACCAGATGGCCGGGCTCGACTGGGTGTACGCCCAGCGCTCGACCTTCACGATCGCCGCGGCGAACCTGAGCCTCGGCTTCTCCCTCTACACCGACCGCGCGACCTGCGACGCGGACGGCATCGGGATCGGGTACCGCACGGTCACCGATCGGCTGCGATCGGCCGGGATCGCGACCGTCGCAGCCACCGGGAACGACGGCAGCACGACCGGCATCTCGTTCCCGGCCTGCATGACCGGGGTCTACGGCGTCGGGTCGGTGGGCGACACGGACGCGGTGTCGTCCTTCTCGAACCGCAACGACCTCATGTCGTACTGGGCTCCGGGGGAGGGGATCCTGTCCTCGGTCCCCGGCGGGTACGCCTACGAGACCGGATCCTCGATGGCGACGCCGCACGTCGCGGGGGCCTTCGCCGTCTTGGACGCGGCGTACCCGGCCGCGACCCTCGATGAGACCGCGGCCCGCCTGAGTGCCACCGGCACGGTGCCGGCCGGCGACGCCCACGGCAAGCCCGAGATCGACCTGTGGGCGGCGATCGGCAACGACGTGTTCGCCCGTGGCCTCCCGATGAATCCGGGCACCTCGGGTCCGGTCCGGGCCAGCACCGTGGGCGCGACCAGGGAGGCGGGAGAGCCGCAGCACGCCGGGGTGACCTCGAGCGGGTCGCTCTGGTGGACCTTCGACGCGCCGAGTGCGGGTGCGGTGAACCTCGCCACCGCGGGTTCGTCCATCGACACGGTGCTGGCGGTCTACACGGGCTCAGGTGTCCGATCGCTCACGCCGGTCGCATCGAACGACAACGACGGCGCGGGCACCTCGAGCGCGGTCTCGTTCACCGCGGTGGCCGGGACGCGCTACCGGGTCGCGGTCGCGGGCAAGGGCACCGCCGCCGGCGCGATCGCGCTCGGCGTCACATGGTTGCCCTACGGCGGGTACCACCCGGTCACCCCGGCGCGGGTCCTCGACACCCGGACGAGCGGCGGTGCGCTGGCGCAGGGGGAGATCCGCTCGTTGGGGCTCCTCGGTGCGGGCGGGGTGCCGGTCGACGGTGTGGAGGCCGTCGCCATGAACGTCACCGTCACCGGGGGCACGGCGCCCTCGGTCCTCACCGTGTGGCCGGCCGGGGTGGCCCGGCCGCTCGCGTCCAACCTCAACTGGCCCGCAGGCGACACCCGGGCGAACCTCGTCGTGTCCGCGCTCGGCGTCCTCGGCGCCGTGAGCATGGTGAACGCCACCGGATCGGCCCACGTCGTCGTCGACGTCGTCGGGTGGTACGACGACGGCGGCCCGGCCCGCGCCTCGGGCAGCGAGTTCCATCCGGTCACCCCGGCCCGCGTGCTCGACACGCGCACCGGCACCGGCTCGGTCGCCGCGCCGCTCGGCCCCGGTTCGGTGCGCACCCTCACCGTGGCCGGCCGTGGGGGCGTGCCCGCGTCGGGCGCGACGGCGGTGGTCATCAACGTGACGGTCACCGACACGACGGCTCCCTCGTTCCTCACGGTGTGGCCGAGCGACGTCGGCCGTCCGACCGCATCGAGCCTCAACTGGCCGGCCGGGGCGACGCGACCGAACCTCCTCATCGCGCCGCTCGCGGCCGACGGCACCGTGTCGATCTACAACCTCGCCGGGCAGGTCGCGGTCGTCGCCGACGTCGTCGGCTGGTACGGCGCGGCGGCCGGCGACGCGTTCGTCGCCCAGGCCCCGGTGCGCATCCTCGACACCCGTGACGCGGCGGCGCCGGTGCGCCAGGGCGAGTCACGGGTGGTGCTGGCCGCCGGGGCCGCCGGGGTCCCGACCTGGGCCAGTGCGGTGGCCCTCAACGTGACGGCCACCGGGGCGACCGCACCGACCTTCCTCACCGTGTGGCCGTCGGGCATCGCGCGCCCGCTCGCGTCCAGCGTGAACCTCGCGGCCGGCGAGACGGTACCGAACCTCGTCATCGTGCCGGTCGGTTCGCTCGGCGGCGTCTCGATCTACAACAACACGGGTAGCACCCACGTGGTCGTCGACGTCGTCGGATGGTACGGATGACGCGCGCGTGAGCACGCGCCAGCGTGACGTCGACGGCGGCCTCGAGGTCCTCGGCCGCCCGAGCCTCGCCGAGCTCCGTCGGCGGCTCCCGCGTCTGGCCCTCGGCATCGGCGTGCTCGGCATCGGCGTGGCGCTCACGGTTCGGGCCGAACTGGGGCTGGCGCCCTACGACGTCATGCACCAGGGCATCTCGGAGGTCACCGGTCTCGACTTCGGTCTCGTGGTGATCGGCCTGGGTCTCCTGATCCTCATGGCGTGGATCCCGCTGCACCAACCGTTCGGGGTGGGCACCGTGATCAACGTGCTCACGGTCGGGCTCGTGATCGATGTCGCGCTCGATCGCATCCCCGAGGTCACGGCGCTGGCGGCGCGGGTGCCGATGCTCCTCGTCGGTACGGTCCTCATCGGCCTCGGTGCCGGCCTCTACATCGGCGCGGGGCTGGGACCGGGCCCGCGCGACGGGCTCATGACCGCGTTCGCGCGTCGGGGGCACCGGCTCTGGCTCGTGCGCACGGTCATGGAGCTCACCGCCCTCGGCCTCGGCCGGATCCTCGGCGGTGACGTCGGTGCGGGCACCGTGCTCATCGCATTCGCGAGCGGTCCGATCGCCCACTGGTTCCTGGCCCGGCTCCACCTCGGGGTCGCCGGTGGCGACCCGGAACCGCAGTCCGTCCTCGGGGAGTGATCCGGTTGGCGATCCCCGACGCACCGGGGGAGGATGCCGGGGTGGCCCGCCCGACCCGTCTCGACGACGCCGAACTCGCATCCGGCCTGGCGGCCCTCCCGGCCTGGCACCGGGATGGGGACGTGATCCGACGTTCGATCGAGACGCCGTCGTTCGCGGACGCCATCGCGCTGGTGACCCGCATCGGGTTCGCCGCCGAGGCCGCCGATCACCACCCGGACCTCGACGTCCGCTGGCGCACCGTCCACGTGGCCCTCACGACCCACGACGCCGGCGGGCTCACCCGCCTCGACCTGGAACTGGCGGGTGCCGTCGACGCGGCCGCCCGCGGGGTGGGCGCGTGACGACGGTCCTGGTCCTCGTCGTGGTCGGACTGCTCATCGCTGCGGTGGTCGTGATCGCGGCGATCGAACCGGGTCCCTCGACCGCGGACGTGGCGCTCGCGTACGAGCACGCGTGGGATCGGCTCGACTTCGCCACCGTGTGGGCGCTGTCGGGCCAGGAACTGCGGGACGGGCTCGACCGGCGGGCGTTCGTGCGGGCCAAGCGCGGGGCGTACGCGACCGGCGCGCACCCGGCGGACCTCGTGGCCACGGCGGCGGTGGCCGACGTCGCCGAGGCGGGCGACGTGGCCGCGGCGATCACCACGCTGGTGCTGCACGACGGATCGGTGGTCCACCACGAGGTCCGGATGGGTCGGAGGATGGGCCGGTGGGAGGTCACCGGTTACACGCTGCGGCCCGAGGACGAGCCCGGCCGATCCACCGGTCCGGATGCCGTCTAGCCTCGGTGCTGTGACGATCCCCGGTCTGCTCCTCACCGGCGGCGCCAGCCGCCGCATGGGTACCCCGAAGGCCGCCATCGAGGTCGGTGGCGAGACCCTCGCCGTCCGCACGGCCCGACTGCTCACGTCGGTGTGCGAGCCCGTCCTCGAGGTCGGACCCGGCTACACCGACCTCGCGGTGGTCCGGGAGGAGCCGGCCGGCCAGGGGCCGCTCGCCGCGTTCGTGGCCGGCAGTGCCGCCCTGCCCGCCGACGTCCCGATCCTCATGGTCGCCTGCGACCTGCCCGACCTCGACCCGACGCTGCTGCGGATCCTCGCCGAGCACCCGGGGACCGCGGGCGTCGTCCCCGAGTCCGAGGGGCGGCTCCAGACCCTGTGCGCCCGCTACGGGGTCGAGGCCCGACGGGTCGCTCCCGAACTGCTCGCGGCAGGGGAGCGATCGCTGCGGGCGCTCCTCGAGGCGAGCGAGCACGAGGTGCTCCTCGAGGACGCATGGTCGCGCATGGTCGCGGCGGCCTCCTTCCGGGACGTCGACACGCCGGAGGATCTCGAGCGGTTCCGGCTCGCCCGGGCCACCGAGGCCGACGGCCCGGCCTGATGCGCCCCCCGGTGCTCGTCCACGGGGTCTCGCCGTGGTGACCGTGCGCCGCGCCGTGCAGCCCGCACAGGTGACGGTGATCGCGGATGGATCCAGGCGCACCGTCCCGGATCGCCTCGCCGCCGAGGAGCCGATGGAGATCCGGGCACACGGCCCGGGCCAGGAACCCGTCGCGGTGGCGGTGACCATGCGCACGCCCGGGCACGACTTCGCGCTCGCGGTCGGGTTCCTCGCCTCCGAGGGTCTGCTCGAGCCCGCGGGCGGGGTCGCCGGCGTCGCGTACTGCACGTCGGGGCAGGTCGAGCAGCAGTACAACATCGTCACCGTCACCACCCGGGCACCGTTCGTCCCGCCCGTCCGTGCGCGGACCTTCGTCGCCTCGGCCTCGTGCGGCCTCTGCGGCAAGACGGCCCTCGACGAGGTGAGCGTCGCCGCCGCGCCCGTGACGGTCGGACCGACGGTCGCCACCGGCGTCCTCATGGGCCTGCCCGACCGTCTGCGTGCTGCGCAGACCGTGTTCGAGCAGACCGGTGCGCTCCACGCCGCGGCGCTGTGCCGAGCGGACGGCACGGTCGTGGTCGCGCGCGAGGACGTCGGCCGGCACAACGCCATCGACAAGGTGATCGGAGAGCGCATCCTCGACCCGGGTCTCGATCCGGACGGTGCGCCGATCCTCGCGGTGAGTGGGCGGGTGTCCTTCGAGGTCATGCAGAAGGCCGCCATCGCCGGCATCCCGATCGTCGCCGCGGTGTCGGCGCCCACGAGCCTCGCGGTCGACGTGGCCCGTCGCACCGGCCAGACCCTCGTCGGGTTCCTGCGGGACGGACGGGCGACGGTGTACGCGGGCATCGAACGCATCGTCGAGGAGGACTGAGGTGGCCTGGCCCGGATCGGCCCGCATCCGACCGTCGCGGGGTCTGCGTCCGAGCCTGTGGGTGAGCCCGGCCCCGAACGGCGTCGGCCAGCAGAAGCCGCACCACTTCGGCGACATGGCCCGCATCGTCTGGCGCCACCGGCGGAACCTGCCCTACGCGTGGCGCATCCTGCGCAAGGGCGTGTGCGACGGCTGCGCGCTCGGGGTCGCGGGCTTCCACGACTGGACGCTCGAGGGCGTGCACCTCTGCACGACCCGGCTCGAACTCCTCGAGCTCAACACCGCGCGAGCCCTCGACCCGAAGGTGCTCGCGGACGTCTCGGCCCTCGCCG
Source organism: Actinomycetes bacterium (assembly GCA_046074845.1). GTDB lineage: Bacteria > Actinomycetota > Acidimicrobiia > IMCC26256 > IMCC26256 > IMCC26256. The sequence goes on from JBJTOY010000062.1 coordinate 62,137, forward strand.
ACCTCGACGGGACGGCGCTGCGCCGCCTCGGGCGACTCCCGTACCCCATGCTGCGGCGGCGGGGGGAGCCCGGGTTCGCCCGCATCTCATGGGATGACGCGATCGCGCTCGCGGCCGGTCGGATCCGGGAGGCGCCGACCCGCACCGCGCTCTACCTCACCGCCCGCGGGATCACCAACGAGGTGTACTACGTCGCCCAGAAGTTCATCCGGTCCCTCGGCACGAACAACGTCGACAACGCGGCCCGGGTCTGCCACGCGCCCTCCACCGTCGCACTGAAGGCCGCGATCGGGGTGGGGGCGACGACGTGTTCCTACACCGACGTCATCGGCACCGACCTCGTCGTGCTCTTCGGTGCCAACGTCGCGAACGCCCAGCCGGTGTTCATGAAGTACCTGTACCTGGCCCGCCGCCGCGGCGCGAAGGTCATCGTCGTGAACCCGTACCGGGAGCCCGGGCTCGACCGGTACTGGGTGCCGAGTAACCTCGAGAGCGCGGCCTTCGGCACGCGCATGGCGGACGAGTTCTTCCAGATCGACACCGGCGGCGACGCCGCCTTCATCGCCGGGGTGCTCAAGGAGCTGCTCGCCCGCGGCGCGATCGACCGGTCCTTCATCCGGAGCCGCACCGACGGGTTCGACGGGCTCCTGCGGTCCCTCGAGGCCCTGACCTTCGAGGACCTCGAGCGGTGGTCGGGTACCACCCGCTCGGAGATGGCGCGCTTCGCCGCCATCTACGGCGCGGCCGACGCCGCGGTCCTCGTGTGGTCCATGGGCATCACCCAGCACCGCCACGGGGTCGAGAACGTCCGGGCGATCGTCGACCTCGCACTCGCGCGGGGCAACGTCGGTCGTCCCGGGGCCGGGATGATGCCGATCCGGGGTCACTCCGGGGTCCAGGGCGGTGCGGAGATGGGGGCCTACTCCACGACGCTGCCCGGCGGGATCCCGATCACGTCCGAGAGCGCGGCGTCCCTCGCCGATGCCTACGGGTTCCCGATCTCATCCAACCCGGGGCTGCGGGCCGAGGCGATGGTGCTCGGTGCACAGCGCGGGCAGGTCGACGTCCTGTACTCGAGCGGTGGCAACTTCCTCGACGTGCTCCCGGACCCGGAACTCAGCCGCCATGCGCTGGCCCGGGTGCCGCTGCGCATCCACCAGGACATCGTCGTGACCTCCCAGATGCTCGTGGAGCCGGGGGAGGAGGTCCTCCTGCTCCCGGCGTGCACGCGCTACGAGCAGCCCGGCGGCGGGACCGAGACCACCACCGAGCGACGCATCGTGTTCTCGCCCGAGGTGCCGGGCCCGCGCATCGGTGAGGCGAGGCCCGAGTGGGAGATCTTCCGCGACCTCGCGCGGGCGGTGGACCCGGCGCGTGCGCACCTCGTGGACTTCGCCACCGCCCAGGCGGTGCGCGAGGAGATCGCGCGCGTCGTGCCCGCGTACGCCGGCATCGAGCGACTCGAGCGGCTCGGCGACTCGGTGCAGTGGGGCGGGGCCAACATCGGGTCCGACGGGACGTTCCCGACCGCCGACGGGCGGGCGCACTTCACGGTCTTCGACCCGGCACGCCTCGAGGCGCCCGCCGGGTCGTTCCTGCTGTCGACCCGTCGGGGCAAGCAGTTCAACTCGATGGTGTTCCGAGCGGTGGATCCGCTGACGGGGGCGGCCCGCCACGACGTGCTCATGGCCGCTGACGACGTCGAGCGCCTCGGCCTGACCGACGGGGCGGCGATCCGGGTGCGCTCCCGGCACGGTGAACTCGCGGGTCGGGTGCGGGTCTCGGCGATCCGGGCCGGCAACGTGCAGGTGTTCTTCCCGGAGGGCAATGTCCTCGTCGCCGCCGACGACGGGTGCGCCGAGTCGGGTATGCCCGCGTACACCGAGGTCGTCGAGGTCCTGCCCGCCTGATGCGGCGCGGGTCGTGCGGGCCGGTCTGCGAGACTGCGCCGCATGGACCCGCAGACCCTCCTCGACGCCTTCGACGCCGCCGCCGCGGCGGTGGGCACGGCGCTCGCCGAGGTGCGAGGGGTCGACCGGCGGGCCCGGACCGAGCGTCCGGGCCAGTACGCGATCGACCTGCTGGCCGACGACGCCGCGCTGGGCGTGCTCCACGACCTCCCGATCGCGGTGGTGAGTGAGGAGTCGGGGATCAGCGGTGACCGCAGCGCCCCGATCGTCGTGGTGGTCGATCCGATCGACGGTTCGAGCAACGCCGCCCGCGACCTGCCGTACTGGGCGACCTCACTGTGCGCCATGGACGCGGGCGGCCCGCTCGCCGCGCTCGTGGTGAACCAGGCCACGGGGGTCGCCCACCGGGCGATCCGGGGCGAGGGCGCGTTCCGGGACGGCGTCCGGATGCGGGCCAGTGCGACCGAACGGATCGAGGACTCGGTGGTCGCGCTGTCCGGTCTGCCCCGGCTGATCCTGCCGTGGAAGCAGTTCCGGGTCCTCGGCAGCGCCGCGCTCGCGCTGTGCGACGTGGCCGCCGGAGCCGTCGACGGCTTCCTCGACGTGTCCTCGTGGCACGCGCCCTGGGACTACCTCGGCGGAGTGCTCATGTGCACCGAGGCCGGCGCGACGGTCGCGGACGCGCAGGGCCGCGCGCTCGACACGGCCGACACGTCGGCCCGACGCCAGGTGCTGGCCGCGGGCACCGGATCGCTCTACGACGCGCTGCTGCGAGCGGCGACGTGAGCGGGCTCGACCTCCCGGCGCTGCGGGCCGCGGCCGAGGCCGCGGCGCGTGCGGGGGGTGCGGTCATCCTCGAGTCCTTCGACACGCCGCCGAACGTGCGGGAGAAGTCCCAGGGGGACTGGGTCACGGACGCGGACATGGAGAGCGAGCGGACGGTGCGGCGGGTGCTCGCCGACCTCGCCCCGGGGATCCCGGTGCACGGCGAGGAGGAGGGCGGTGACCGCGATGCCGCCCTGCACTGGCTCGTCGACCCGCTCGACGGCACGGCGAACTTCGTCCACGGCCACCCGGCGGTCGGATGCTCGGTCGGCCTCGTGGCCGAGGGTCGTCCGGTGGTCGGGGTGGTGCACGCGCCGATGCTCCACCAGACCTACGCGGCCGCGCTCGGTGCAGGTGCGACCCGCAACGGCGTCCCGCTGTCGGTCAGTGACCGTCCGTTCCCCCGGGGCATCATCGCCACCGGGTTCCCGTTCCGGCGCAAGGACCTGTCGGCCACCTACCTCGCAGCGTTCGGGCGTGTGCACGCCGCGGCCGAGGACCTCCGGCGGTGCGGGGCGGCGAGCCTCGACCTCTGCTGGACGGCCGCCGGGGTCTTCGACGGGTACTTCGAGCTCGGCCTCGGCTCCTGGGACGTGGCCGCCGGAGGTCTCATCGTGCGGGAGGCCGGGGGCCGGGTCACCGACTGGTTCGGGGACGAGGACGACTGGCTCCGCACCGGCGACGTCGTCGCCGCCGCGCCCCAGGTCCACGGGCCGCTCCGGGCCGCCATCGGCGAGGCCCACTCGACCCGCTGACGCCCCGGGATCCGGGCCCCGGATCGGGGCGGGCCCTCGCCCTGCGGTTATTCGCTTGCGCCGGGTGCCGGTACTCTGGTTCCCTGTCACCCGGTGGTCGCCGAACCCGGCACCACCACCAACCACCGTCCGAGGGAACCACACCGAGATGTTCGCCCTGCAGCACGCCGAGACCACGGCCCACGCCGTGACCGCGCGCGCCTGCTCGGCGCACCTCGCCGGTGCGACGCGCACGGTCGTCGCGTGGTCGAAGTCCTACGCCATCCCGGCGAACTTCGGCACGAAGCCGACCCCACCCCGACGGCCCTCGGTGCCCGCCTAACCGGCGAGCGACCACACCGAACACCCAAGGCCGTCGGGGGAATCCCCGGCGGCCTTCTCGCGTTGGTCCCGGTCCCCCTCGAACCACGAACCCACGATCCACCCGACACCCGAGACAGGAGCGACACCATGCAGGCGATCACGAACCCCCAGATCCTCGAGCCGGAGGCCTGGCGAGCCGAGGCGAAGTGCGCCTCGGGCAGCCCGGAGGCGGTCCAGTTGTTCTTCTCGGAGCAGCTCGACGACATCGCCCGGGCCCGGCAGTTCTGCCAGGACTGCCCGGTGCGGGAGCCGTGCCTCGCGGCGGCGATGCGTCGGCGCGAGCCGTGGGGCGTCTGGGGAGGGGAGCTGTTCGCGAACGGCAAGGTCCTCGCCCAGAAGCGCAACCGTGGGCGGCCACCGAAGGTGGCGCCGGCGCAGTTCCTCCCGGCGGAGATCAGGCCCCAGGACGTGCTCGAGGCGCGCACGGCCTGACAGCGAGGCCCGCCGGTGGCCGCGATGATGGCGGGTCGGGGTGACGGATACGGCACGGGGCAGATCCCCCCGGATGCCCCGAAGCCGAGCCCCGACCCGCCCGCGGTGCCCGGGCCCGAGACGTATCGGCACTCCGAGTGCCAGAATGCGCCGGCCCCGCTCGCTCCGCACTCGAGGACCACCACGATGACGGCACCGCTCTCCCTCGTCGGCACCTACGGCTCGCCGTACTCGCTCAAGATGCGGGCGGTGCTCCGGTACCGGCGGATCCCCTTCACCTGGGTGCTCCAGAACACCCCGGGACAGTTCGCGCTCCCGAAACCGCCGGTGGCCATCATCCCGGTGCTCGGGTTCCCCGACGGGACGGGGACGGTCACCGAGGTGATGGTGGACTCAACGCCGCAGATCGCGCGCCTCGAGTCGATGTTCCGGGAACGATCCCTCGTCCCGACCGACCCGGCGCTGGCCTTCCTGCACCTGCTCATCGAGGATTACGCGGACGAGTGGCTCACCAAGGCGATGTACCACTACCGCTGGGCCCCGCCGGAGGCGGTCGAGCGGGCGCGCCGGCTCCTGCCGGTCTGGCCGATGCTCCACGAGGACGACGCCCGGCTCGCCGAGTGGGGGGACTGGATCGTCGACCGGCAGGTCTGGCGACGCGCGCTCGTGGGCAGCACCGACGCCAACGCGCCGGTGATCGAGTCGTCCTACGTCCGGCTCCTCCGGATCCTGGACCGCATCGTCGAGGCCGATGACTTCGTGCTCGGGGGTCGGCCGGGGAGCGGGGACTTCGGGCTCTACGGGCAGCTGAGCCAACTCGTGATCATCGAACCGACCTCGACCGCGCTGTGCTTCGAGCACGCGCCGCGGGTGTACTCGTGGGTGAACCGCGTCGACGACCTCTCGTGGTGGTCGGTCGAGGGGGACGAGGGTTGGGCCGACCGAGGCGCCGTCCCGTCGGCCACGTCGGCCCCGCTGTTCGCCGAGATCGGCGCGACCTACACGCCGTTCATGCTCGCCAACGAGGCCGCGCTCCTCGCCGAGGAGCCCGAGGTGGTCTGCGAGATCCTCGGACACGAGTACCGCCAGGGTGCGTTCCCGTACCAGGGCAAGACGATCCGGTGGATC
>JBJTOY010000063.1:0-7624 GCA_046074845.1 Actinomycetes bacterium
CGTGGCGGCCGGCGACGCCGGCCGGGGCGGCGTCGGTCGCCGCGGTGACGGGGACGCCGACCGAGGCCCTGCTCGCGATCCAGGACCCGGACGGTCACCTCGTCGGCCCGTACGACTCCTTCGGCCTCAACACCTTCGGCACCTCCCAGGGCGTCCACGGGCTGCTGCGGGTCTGGTTGATCGGTGCGCTTCCCCTGGCGACGCCGTCCACCTCCACGACGACCCCGGCCTCCACCTCGACCACGGCCGCGGCGACGGTCCGGTTGGCGAACAGCGGTGCGGACGATGCCCCGACGTTCGCGTTCGCAGGACTCCTCGCCCTCGGTGCGGGCCTCGCGCTGCTCGCCGCGAGGCGCCGCCTTGTCTAGGCGTTCCGCGGCGCTCGTCGCGCTCGTCGCACTCATCGCCGGGGCGCTCGCGGGCGCGCCCGGGGCGGCGCGCGCGGAGACGATGCACCGGGCCGCAGTGATCGTGGAGGGTGACGGTCAGGTCCGTCGGATCGTCGTGCAGTTCCCGGAGGACTCCATCACCGGCATCGAGCTTCTGCGGCGTGCTGGTGCAGATCCCGTCGTGTACTCGTACTCCGGCATCGGCGGCGCGGTGTGCCGACTCTTCGGCCTCGGACGCGACGCCGGACCGGACTGCCTCGGTGGGTCCAACGGCGACGCGAGGTACTGGGCGTACTTCCGCGCGCCCGCCGGGTCGACCGCCTTCTCGTACGCCGTGGTCGGCGGCGGATCGACGAGCGTGCGCGACGGCGACGTCGAGGGGTGGCGCTACGGCACCGGTGCGGCTCCGGCCTACGCATCCGTCGACACCATCCTCGGCGTCGTGCCGCCCCCCACCTCGCCGCCGCCGACCGTGGCCGACGCCGGAACGCCCGGTGCGTCCGCCGCGCCCCGCACGGGCGCGGCCCCGGGTGCGCGGCCGGGTTCGCCGGGTGGCGAGCCCATGACGGCGACGGACGCCGAACCGCTGATCGATGGCACGCCCACCGACGATCCGGCCGAGCTCGGCGCCGGTCCGGCGCTCGCGGCACGACCGGCCGTCGCCCGCCGTGGCGCACCGGCGCGGGAGGACTCGCGCGGGCCGCAGTCGCTCGTGATCCTCGCCCTCGGGCTCGTCGGGCTGGGCGGGGCGATCGGCTGGGCGCGCCGGTCGCGTCGGGCCGCCGCCTCGCGCTGAGCGCTCCCGCTGGTCGGCGCGCGCGCCGCCCTGTACCGTCACGGCCGATGTCCGGGAAGCGGGTGCCCACCGCCACCTCCAACTTCGGCGCCGGTCGCCGTGAGAGCCACGACGCGAGTGCGTTCTACGCGCGCTTCAACGCGCCCACGGTCTCGGACGACGACACGATCAACCCGTGTCCGGTGGCCGACTCGATCATCACCGGGGATGCGCGCGACATGGCGGCGGTGCCGGACGCATCGGTCGCGCTCGTCGTCACCTCGCCGCCGTACTTCGCGGGCAAGCAGTACGAGGAGGAGCTCGGCGAAGGGCATGTGCCCGCCTCCTACGTCGAGTACCTCGGGATGCTGCGCGACGTCCTCGCCGAGTCGGTCCGCGTGCTCGAACCGGGTGGGCGCATCGCAATCAACGTCGCCAACCTCGGTCGCCGCCCGTACCGGTCCCTCGCCGCCGACATCACCACGATCCTCCAGGACGACCTCGGCCTCCTGCTGCGGGGCGAGGTCGTGTGGATGAAGGGGGAGGGCGCCTCGGGCTCCTGCGCGTGGGGGTCGTTCCAGAGCGCGGCGAATCCCGTCCTGCGCGACCTGACCGAGCGGGTGGTGCTCGCCTCGAAGGGCCGGTTCGATCGGGCCGTGTCCCGGGCGAAGCGGGAGCGGGCGGGACTGCCCTTCGAGAACACCATCTCGCGCCAGGAGTTCATGGACGCGACGCTCGACGTCTGGCGGATGCCGCCGGAGAGCGCCAAGCGCATCGGACACCCGGCACCGTTCCCGGTCGACCTCCCGGGTCGCCTCATCCGCCTCTACACCTACCGGGGCGACGTCGTGCTGGATCCCTTCATGGGTTCGGGGACCACGGCGGTCGCCGCGGTGCGCAACGACCGCCGTTACGTCGGCTTCGAGATGGACCCGGCCTACGTCGCGCTGGCCGAGGCGCGGATCGCGACCGCGGTCGCCGCCGGGCCGGTGGACATCCCGGAGGACGCGGCCGAACCCGCGACCGACTGACTCCGGCCGACGGCGGCCGGAGTCCTAGCCTGCGGGCGTGGTCCTCGGCGAGGTGAGCAGCGCGAACGTGACGATGATCGTCGCCTTCGGTGGCGGGGTCATCTCGATCCTGTCGCCCTGCGTGCTGCCCATGGTCCCCGGGTACATCGCACTCGTCACCGGCCTCGAGGTGCGGGACGTGCAGGCCGGTCGCGCCCGCGACCTCGGCCGCATCGCCGCCATGACCGGTTGGTTCGCGCTCGGGTTCACGACCGTGTTCGTGCTCCTCGGCCTCGCGGCGAGCACCGTGGGTCAGAACCTCTTCGACAACCAGACGCTGCTCACCCGGATCTCGGGGGCCCTCGTGCTCGTCATGGCCCTCTACCTCGCGGGATCGCAACTGCTCATGGCGCCGCGGCTCTACGGCGAGTCGCGGTTCCACGTGCGGGCCGGGCAGTTCGGGATGTTCACCGCGCCCGTCGCCGGGGCCGCGTTCGCCTTCGGGTGGTCGCCATGCCTCGGGCCGATCATCGCGGCCGTGTTCAGCGTGGCCGCGACCGGGACCGGCCCGCGCGCGGTGCTGCTGCTCGCCGCGTACTCCGCAGGCATGGCGGTCTCGTTCCTGGCGATCGGGCTCGCGTTCGGCCGCTGGGCGGCGCCGCTCGACTTCGTGAAGCGGCACCTGCGGACCCTCACCTTCATCTCGGCCGGGGTGCTCGCGGTCTTCGGGGTCCTGCTGCTGCTCGACCGGATGTGGATGCTGTCCTCCTGGCTCACCCGGGTGCTCGACGCGCTCGGGCTGGACCGCCTCGTCGAACTCGGCTGAGTCGGGCGAACAGACGGCCCGGAACGCGCGGGTGCGGGGGCGCGTAACCTCGGCGACCGTGACGACGATCGCGCACCGGACGTGCCCGTTCTGCGAGGCCATGTGCGGTCTCGAGCTCACGCTCGACGATGACCGGCACGTCACCCTCGTGCGCGGCGACCGCGAGGACGTCTGGTCCCGCGGGTACCTCTGTCCGAAGGGCACCGCGCTCGGACGTCTCCACGAGGACCCGGACCGCGTGCGGGTGCCGCTGATCCGCGAGGGCGACGGGTTCCGCGAGGCCACCTGGGACGAGGCGCTCACGCTCATCTCGCAGCGGCTGCCGGGCATCGTGTCCGAGCACGGACGCGATGCACTGGCCGTCTACATCGGCAATCCCGTGGCGCACTCCTTCCAACTCGCCGCCGGCATCCCGGTGTTCGTCCCCATGGTGGACGGCGCGCAGATCTACTCACCGGGCACGGTCGACCAGTGGCCCCAGAACGTGGTGAGTGCGCTGGCGTTCGGCCACATGTGGGCGATCCCGGTGCCGGACCTCGACCGGACCGACCACCTCATCGTCCTCGGCGGCAATCCGAGCGCATCGCAGGGCAGCCTCATGGCCGCGCCGGACGTCCTCGGGCGACTCGATGCGATCCGGGCCCGCGGCGGTCGGGTGACCGTGGTGGATCCCCGCCGCACCGGAACGGTCGATCACGCCGACGAGTGGGTCCCGATCCGCCCCGGCACCGACGCCCTCCTGCTGGCCGCGATGGCGGGGGTCATCCTCGACGAGGGTCTCGCCGACCTCGGACGGCTGGCCCCGTTCACCGACGGACTCGATGCGGTGCGCGAGGCGGTGTCGGGGATCACGCCCGAACGGGTCGCCGAAGCGACGGGGATCGAGGCGACCACGATCCGGCGACTCGCCCGCGACCTCGCCGCAGCGCCCACCGCCGCGGTCTACGGCCGTATCGGTCTGTGCACGCAGGAGTTCGGGACGCTGGCGTCCTGGCTCGTGCTCGTCCTCAACGTGATCACCGGGAACCTCGACCGCCCGGGCGGCGCGATGTTCGCCACGCCGTTGGCCACCTCGCTCACCTCGTTCCGGCCGCCGCAGGGATTCACGTTCGGCACCTGGTGCAGCCGGGTCCGAGGTGCGCCGGAGGTGCTCGGACAGGTGCCGGCCGCCTGCCTCGCCGAGGAGATCGACACGCCGGGGGAGGGTCGGGTCCGGGCCCTCATCACCATCGCGGGCAACCCGGCGGTGTCGATGCCGGACGCCGGTCGCCTGGCGCGCGCCCTTCCACAGTTGGACTTCATGGTGTCGGTGGACCTGTTCGTGAACGAGACGACCCGCCACGCCGACGTGATCCTGCCGGGGGAGTCGTTCCTCGAGCAGCCCCACTACGACTCGCTCATCTGGCAGTTCGCGATCCGCAACGGCGGCCGCTACTCGGATGCCGTGTTCGCGCCCGACCCGGATCGCCCGCGGGAGTGGGAGCTGCTCGTCACGCTCGGTGCGATCGTGAACGGCGAGGCACTGCCCGTCGATACGGCGATGTGGGACGACCTCGTGTTCGGCGGGCTGGTCCAGGTGATCATCGACGACCCGTCGATGCCGCTATCGGGGCGCGACGCGGCTGAGATCATCGCGATGGCCGGTGATGCGCGCGGACCCGAGCGGATGCTCGACCTGCGGATCCGCATCTCGCCCCACTGGGACCACTACGGGGAACGGGCCGACGGGTGGACGCTCGCCCGCCTGCGTGAGCATCCGAAGGGCGTCGACCTCGGGCCGCTCGAACCCCGCCTCCCGGAGTTCCTCGCGACCGACTCGGGGCGGCTCGAACTCGCGCCCGATCACATCCTCGCCGACGTCGGCCGCCTGCGTTCCCGTATCGACGCAGCGCGCGACGAGGGCCTCCTCATGATCGGTCGGCGCCACCTGCGTTCCAACAACTCGTGGCTCCACAACGTCGAGGTCCTCGTCAAGGGCCGGGATCGCTGCACCCTGCTCGTGCACCCGGACGACGCCGCGTCGCGCAGGCTCGTCGACGGCGGATCGGCCCGGATCACCTCGAGCGCGGGGTCCGTCGTGGCGCCCGTCGAGGTGAGCGACGAGATGATGCGCGGGGTCGTGAGCCTCCCGCACGGCTGGGGCCACGACGTCGAGGGGGTGCGCCTCGGCGTGGCCAGTCGGTATCCCGGGGTCAACGCCAACGTGATCGTGCCGGGTGACCGGGTCGACGGCCCGAGCGCGACGCACGCGGTCAACGGGTTCCCGGTCATCGTCGAGCCGGCCTAGTCGACGTCACCCTGCGGTGCGGCCGGTCCGGCCGCTAGCGTGGCGGCGTCCACCACGGGAGGGCTCACGTGCCGCACGACCTCATCATCCGCAACGGCACCGTCGTCGACGGCACCGGTGGCCCCTCGATCCGCGCCGACGTCGCGATCGACGGCGACCGCATCGTCGCCATCGGGGATCTCGGTGCCGAGACCGCGACCCGCGAGATCGACGCCCGCGGGCTCGTCGTCACCCCCGGCTTCGTCGACCTGCACACCCACCTCGACGCGCAGGTGGCCTGGGATCCGATGATGACCTCCTCGTCCTGGCACGGCGTCACCACCGTGCTCATGGGGAACTGCGGGGTGACCTTCGCGCCCGTGCGGCCCGAGGACCGCACGTTCCTCGCCGAGATGATGGAGAGCGTCGAGGACATCCCGCGCGACTCGATCCTCGACGGCCTGCCCTGGGACTGGGAGACCTACCCCCAGTACCTCGACGCGGTCGAGCGGATGGATCCGGCGCTCAACGTCGTGGGCATGGTCGGGCACTGCGCGCTCCGGTACCACGTGATGGGGGAGCGAGCGATCTCCGACGAGCAGGCCACGCCCGAGGAACTCGCGCGGATGCGGGAGATCGCGGCCGAGTCGATCGCGGGCGGAGCGGTCGGCTTCTCGACCTCGCGCATCCTCATCCACACGATCCCGGACGGCCGGCAGGTGCCGGGGACCTTCGCCGACACCGGCGAGTACCTCGCCATCGCCGACGGCATGAACGACGCGGGCGGCGGCATCTTCCAGGCCGTGCCGGACTTCCTCGGCGACCGCACCATGGGCGAGTTCGGTCTGCTCCACGCGATGGCCGAGCGGGCCGGGGACGTGCTGTTCTCCGGGGGCGTCGGCGGCAGCGGCATCGCCGGGGTCGAGGGCATGGACGGGTTCCTGCGTGCGACGAACGAGAACGTCGGACGCATCACCTCGGTGGCCCAGACCCGTCCCGGCGGCATGCTGGTCGGCCTCGCACAGGTGCCGCCCGTGGCGGGTTCGGCCTGGGGTCGGCTCATGGCGCTCCCGTCCATCGAGGAGCGCCTCGCCGCACTCCGCGATCCGGCGACCCGGGCCGAACTCATCGAGGAGGGACAGCGCAAGGGCACCTGGTACGACCCGGCGATGATCCACCCGCTCGGCGTCGGCCCGCAGCCGGTCTACGACACGACCGCCGAGGGCTCGCTCGCCGATCTCGCAGCGGCGGCCGGGGTGCACCCGGTCGAGATCGTCGTCGACCAGTTGCTCGAGACCGAGGGTCGGGCGCTCTTCAACGTCTGGTTCTTCAACCGCGACGGTGAGGCGCTGGGCGAGTACCTCCAACTGGAGCACGTCTGTCCCGGCCTCGGTGACGCGGGTGCGCACGCCGGCCAGATCTGCGACGCCGACGCCCCGACCCACTACCTCGCGTACTGGGGCCACGAGCGGCACAAGGTGACGCTCGAGAAGGCGGTCCACGATCTGACGGCCAAGCCGGCGGCCGTGCTGGGGCTCGCGGACCGCGGCACGCTGCGGGTCGGCGCGTACGCCGACGTGAACGTGTTCGACCCCGAGCGCATCCAGACCGCGTACCCGGAGTACTCCTTCGACTTCCCGAACGGCAAGGGCCGGCTCAAGGTCCGCTCCACCGGGTATGCGGCCACGATCGTCAACGGTCAGGTCGTGACCGAACGCGGTGAGCACACCGGGAACCGCCCGGGACGTGTCATCCGCGAGTTCGCGCGCGGCTGAGCGCGCCCGTTCAGACCCGCTCGAGGAACACGACCGGGATCTCCCGGTCCGTCTTCTCCTGGTAGCCCGCGTAGTTCGTGTGGTCCGCGGTGATGCGCGGCCACACCTCGGCCCGCTCCTCGGAGGTCAGCACCCGGGCACGGCGCGTCTCGACTGACTTCCCGCCGATCTTGACCTGCACCTCGGGGTTCGCCTGCAGGTTGAGGAACCAGGCCGGATGGTGGTCGTCGCCGCCCCGGCTGGCCACGATCGCGTAGGTGTCGCCGATCTGGAGCGGCGAGGTGAGCAGGCAGGTACGCGGTTCACCGGACCTGCGTCCCGTGGTGGTGAGCTCGACGACCGGCATGCCGGCGGCCTGCCACCCGACCTTGCCGAAGGTGACGGTGAGCAGCACCCGGTGCACCGCGTTCATGGATTTGAGCATCAGATCGCTGGGCATGGACGGTCACGCTAGGCGACTCCGGCTGGCGGCATCGGGCCGGCACGGGGTACCGTCACCGGCACGCCGCGGGGTGGAGCAGTCTGGTAGCTCGTCGGGCTCATAACCCGAAGGTCGTGGGTTCAAATCCCACCCCCGCCACCA
>JBJTOY010000064.1:0-13343 GCA_046074845.1 Actinomycetes bacterium
GCCCGCCTTGGCCGACCACTGCTCGAGGTACCACGGGTCGAGCTTCAGCCCCCAGCCGTACTTGTACCCGGACTCCTGGAGCTTCTTCGCCGCGGCCCGCACCTCGGCGAGGGTCGACGGCGGGTCCTCCGGGTCGAGCCCGGCCGCCCGGAACCCGTTCTTGTCGTAGTAGAGGATCGGGTTCGAGACGTTGAAGGGCATCGGGTAGAGGTCACCCTCGACCGTGTAGTAGTCGGTCACCCGCTGGATGAAGTCCGAAGTGTCGTAGTCCGACGCGTCGATGCAGGACTGCGCCGGCAGGATCGCCTGCGTGTCGATCATCTGCTGGGTACCGGTGTCCTCGATCTGCACGATGTTCGGCAGGTCGCCGCTCGTGAGGCCGGCCCGGAACTTCTGCAGCGACTCCTTGTACCCCGTCTGGTTGACGAGGGTGACCTCGATCCTGGACTGCGAGTCGTTGAACTGCTCCGCGAGGCGGACGAGCGCCTCCTCGTTGGCCCGGGTCATGGCGTGCCAGAACGTGATCCGCACCGGACCGTCGGCCTGCTCGAGCGCGTCCACCGGACACGGCGCGCTCGCATCCCCGCCGTCCGATGAGGACCCGCCCCCACAGGCGGTGAGGGTGAGGGCGAGGACCGCCGCAGCGGCGATGAACCGGGTGGGACGACGCATGGTGGCTCCCGAGGGTCGGACGGACGGACTCAGCCTTTCACAGCCCCGGCGGTGAGGCCGCGGACCAGCTGCTTCTGGAAGATCACGAGGAGGATGAGCAGGGGCAGTGCTGCGATGACCACCCCGGCGAAGGTCACGTTGACCTGGTCGATGCTGGTCGCACGCAGCTGACGGAGACCGATCTGGAGGGTCCGGTAGCGGGCGTCCTTGGTCACGATCAGCGGCCACAGGTACTGGTTCCACGCGCCGAGGAACGAGAACACCGCGAGCGCGGCCATCGCCGGCCGGGCGAGCGGCACCGCGACGCGAACCATGAACCGCAGGTGCCCGTAGCCGTCGAGGGCGGCGGCGTCCCGGAGGTCACCGGGCACGCCGAGGAACGCCTGCCGCAGGAGGAACGCCCCGAACCCGGTGGCGAGGAACGGCACCGCGAGGCCGGCGTAGGTGTTGTACCAACCGAGGTTCACCACGGTGGTGAGGTTCGTGATGATCGTGACCTCGAACGGCACCATGAGCGTGGCGAGGAAGACGAGGAACAGGGTCCGCTTGAACGGGAACTCGAGGAACGCGAACGCGTAGGCCGCCAACGTCGCCGTGACGATCTGCGCGACCACGATCAGGGTGGTCACGATGACGCTGTTGACGAGGTAGCGGGACATCGAACCCTGGTTCCAGGCGTCGGCGTAGGCCCCCCAGGTCGGGTCCGTCGGGAACAGGACCGGCGGGCGGGCCGCGATCTGCGACGGCGAGAGGAGCGAGTTCACGATCGTGATGTAGATCGGGAACAGCACGACGATCGCCAGCACGGTGAGCAACGCGTAGCGCGCCACGGCACCGACCCGACGCCGCACCACCCGACGCTGCGCCGCCCGCCGGTCGGCCTCGGTGACGGTGATGCCGTCTGCCACGACCTCAGTCGGCATAGTGCACCCGCCGTTCGAGGATGCGCATCTGCGCGATCGTCAGGACGAGGGTGACGAGGAACAGGGCGACCGAGAGCACCGCGGCCTTCCCCTCGTTCTGCTCGCCGCGCAGTGCCGTGTAGATCGCGTAGGTGAGCACGTTCGTCCTCTGGAGCGGTCCGCCCTGGGTGAGCAGATCGATCTGGCCGAAGGACTGGAACGCCACGATCGAACCCACCACGACCGCGAAGAACACGGTCGGCGAGAGGAGCGGGAGCGTGACCCGGAAGAACCGGAGACCCGAGCCGGCACCGTCGACCTCGGAGGCCTCGACGATCTCGTCCGGGATGGCCTGGAGGCCCGAGGACATCACGATGAACGACAGGCCGAGGTTCTGCCAGATCGTCGTCACCGCCACGGCGAGCAGCGCGTACTTCGGGTTCTCGAGGATCGAGGGCGTGGTGGAGATCCCGAGCCACGGGAGGAGCCCGACCTGGGGGTTGAGGAGCGTGCCGAAGATCACCGACGCGACCGCGACCGACGTCGCGACCGTCGACGAGAAGATCGTCCGGTACCACCCGATCCCCCGCAACTGCTGGTTCGCGAGCATCGCGAGCAGGAGTCCGAGGATGATGCCAGTCGGCACCGTGAGCAGCGCGAACAGGACGGTGACGCGCATCGAGTTCGTGAAGTACGAGGAGGTGAGGACCTCCCGGTACTGGTCGAAACCCACGTATCGCTGCGGCAGACCCGGGAACGGCGGGGTCCGGAAGAAGCCGAGGTAGAAGTTGCGCAGGAACGGGTAGAACACGAACACCGAGAAGACCAGCAGGGAAGGCGCGAGCATCAGGTAGCCGAGTCCGGCCTCCCGACGCCGCCGGCTCCAGAACCGTGTCGCGGTCATGCCGGCGGCTCGAGCCGTGCCCCGGTCGCGGCGTCGAAGAGGTGGATGCCGTCGACGGCGGCCCGCAGCCGGAGCGCGCTCCCCTCGGCGGGGCGCGGCTCGTCGGCCGCCTGCCGCACGATGACGAGGGGCTCGTCGCCGATCCGGCAGACCACGTGGCGTTCGTGACCGAGGGATTCGATGACCGCCACCTGCGCCTCGAGCGGTCCGTCCGGATCGACCTCGAGGTGCTCCGGCCGCACACCCACGACGACCTCGCCGGTGGAGGAGGTGCGCGCCGCCGCCCCCGACCCGGCGGGGACCGGGATCCGGCCGCCGGGGGTGGCAAGGACCGTGTCGTCGCCCTCGCCGAGGACCCTGCCCTGGATCGTGTTCATCGGC
Organism: Actinomycetes bacterium; assembly: GCA_046074845.1. Classification (GTDB taxonomy): domain Bacteria; phylum Actinomycetota; class Acidimicrobiia; order IMCC26256; family IMCC26256; genus IMCC26256. The sequence continues at coordinate 2,860 of JBJTOY010000064.1, forward strand.
GGCGCGCCGATGAACCGGGCGACGAAGAGGTTCGCGGGCCGCTCGTAGACGGACTGGGGCGGTCCGACCTGCTGGAGGACCCCCTCGTTCATGATCGCGATGCGGTGCCCCATCGTCATCGCCTCGACCTGGTCGTGGGTGACGTAGATGACCGTCGCGTCGAGCCGGCGCTGCAACTCGATGAGTTCGGCCCGGGTCTGGACCCGCAGCTTGGCGTCGAGGTTCGAGAGCGGTTCGTCCATGAGGAAGGCGGCCGGCCGGCGCACGATCGCCCGGGCCAGGGCGACCCGTTGGCGCTGGCCACCGGACAGCTGGGCCGGCTTCCGGTCGAGCAGGTCGGTGAGCCCGAGGGCACGAGCGGCCTCCTGCACGAGCGGGCCCCGTTCCGGTTCCGGAACCTTGCGGGACCGCAGCGGGAACTCGATGTTCCGGGCGACCGACATGTGCGGGTACAACGCGTAGGACTGGAACACCATGGCGATGTCCCGGTCCTTCGGTTCGACGTCGTTGACGACCCGATCGCCGATCGCGATCCGGCCCTCCGTGAGCGCCTCGAGACCGGCGATCATCCGCAGCGCGGTCGACTTCCCGCACCCCGAGGGTCCGAGCAGGACGAGGAACTCGCGATCCTCGACCTCGAGGCTCAGGTCGTCGACCGCGGTGACGTCCCCGAACCGCTTCGTGACGTGATCGAGCACGACCCGTGCCATGCGCCCTCCCGCTCCGATCGCGGACCCTAGCCGCCGACATCGGGCCGGTCGCGGTGCGCCGTGGCGTCGGTAGGATGCGGTTCGTGCCGCTGCGGATCGTGACGCTCGTGAAGCAGATCCCGGCCTTCGCCGAGATGCGACTCGGGCCCGGGGGCCGCCTCGACCGCGCGCACGCCGAGGCCGAGATGAACCCCTACTGCCGTCGGGCGGTGGCCGGATCGGTCGGACTCGCGGCCGAGCACGGCGGCTCGGTCACCGTGATCACCCTCGGGCCGGAGGCGGCCGAGGACGTGCTGCGCGAGGCGATCGCGTGGGGTACCGAGCGCGGGGTCCCGACCACCGGAGTCCTCGTGTCGGACCCGGCCTTCGCCGGATCCGACACGCTCGCCACGGCGGCCGCACTCGCGGCCGTGATCCGACGCCTCGGCCCGTTCGACCTCGTGGTCATGGGCCGCAACTCGGTCGACGCCGACACCGGGCAGGTCCCGCCGGAGATCGCCGAGCTGCTCGACCTGCCGCTCCTCGCCGGGGTTCGCCACTGGTCCATCGACGGTCGGGTGCTCGACGCGCGCTGCGAGCAGGACGACGGGTGGCTCCAGGCCCGGATACGACTCCCCGGGGTCGTGACGACGGCCGAGCGCCTCACCGACCCCTGCAAGGTGGACCCGGAACGGCGGGCACTCGTGGATCCGGGCGCGGTGACCCGTCTGCGGGCCGAGGACCTCGGTCCGGGCCCGTGGGGTGCGGCGGGCTCGGCCACGACGGTGGGCGCCCCGGTGCCGGCGGTGACGAACCGGGCCGCGGCACGCACACCGGCGGCGGATCTGGCGACCCAGGTCGCGCGCGCGGTGCAGGTGCTCGCGGCGCGCGGCGCGATCGGGGCGGATCGCATCACGATGGACCCACCGGTCGCGGCGGCCCCCGTGGACCTCGACGGTCCGGTGGTCGCTGCGGTGGTCGAACCCGGCCGCGAAGGCGCCGGCCACGAGATGGTCGCCGCCGCCGCGCGCCTCGCCGCGACGATCGGTGGTCACGCCGCCGCCGTCACGTTCGCGACCGAGGCGCACGCCTCCGGACGCCGCTGGGGTCGCTGGGGCGCCGGCCGCAGCGTGGAGGTCCGCAACGCCGCGACCGAGGAGGACGCCGCGAGTGGGCTCACGGCATGGGCGATCGACGCGCGGCCGTGGGCGATCCTCGTGCCCGGCACACTGTGGGGCCGGGAGGTGGCCGGACGCACCGCCGCCGCGATCGGCGCCGGCCTGACCGGTGACGCCGTGGCGCTCGAGGTCGGACCCGACCAACGGCTCATCGCGATGAAGTCCGGCGTCGGCGGCGCGTGGACCGTCCCGATCCGATGCACCTCCGAGGTGCAGATGGCGACGGTCCGGCCCGGGGTGCTGCCGGATGCGACCCCCCGCCCGATCTTCGAGGACCCCCGTGCGGCGCACATCGGGGTGGCCCCCCGCCGGCGGGTCGAGGTCCTGGCCCGTTCACGGGACGACGACCTCGACCTCCTCGCGGCTGCCCGACGGATCGTCGGCGTGGGTCGCGGCGTCGACCCGGCGGACTACCCCGCGCTCGAACCGTTGACGCGCCTGCTCGATGCGCAGCTCGCGGCGACCCGCAAGGTGACCGACGCCGGATGGTTGCCACGGGCCCGCCAGATCGGCATCACCGGTCGGTCCGTCGCACCCGAGCTCCACGTCGCGATCGGCACGAGCGGCCGGTTCAACCACGCGATCGGATTCGCCCGTGCCGGCACGGTCCTCGCGATCGACGTCGACCCGACCGCTCCGGTGTTCGACGTCGCCGACGTCGGCATCGTGGGCGATTGGCGCGAGGTGCTCGACCTGCTCGTGCCCGCGCTCGCGGAGGCGATGGCCCGGAATTGAGGCCCGGGCCCGCCCGGCCCTCAGCCCTGCTTCGCCGGGGGTCGGTAGAACACCGCGAGGAGCGCGAGCCCACCACCGCCGCCGAGTCCAGCCGCGATCGCCAGACCCCGCCACCCGATGAGGTCCTCGCCGATGCCCGCCGCACCGTCGATGGACCATGCGCCCGCGCCCACCGCGCCGATCGCCACGGCGACGAGGATGAGCGTGAGCACGTACTCGTAGCCCTCGCCCGGCCGGAAGATGAAGTAGCCGTTCCGGATGTGGTTCGTGATGAGCGCCACGAGCATCGTGCCGACCACACCGGCCGCGGCGAGCGGGGTGAGGACGCCGAGGATGAGCATGAGACCGGCGCCGAGTTCGGTGATGCTGGCGAGCCAGGCGTGGAGGATGCCGGGCTTCATGCCGAGGCTCTCGAACCACCCGGCCGTGCCCTTGATCTTCCCGCCACGGAAGATGTGGTTGTAGCCGTGGGCCACCATGACCGTGCCGATCGCCACCCGCAGGACGAGGAGGCCGGCGTCCATGCCGCTCGACACCTCAGCCGCACCCAGCACCGTCGTCACCGTCGCCTCCCTGAATCGGACCTCGTCGTACCGGCGGGAACGCTACCGGGGCCGCGGCCGTCACCCGCGGTTCCCGCCCGGATCCGGGATCGGACCGGGCGCCCGCTTCCGAACCCGCGGTCCGCGTCCTGCGGCGCACGCTCGCGTACCGTGCCTGCGGCACCGCCGACCGACACGGACCCGAGGCACGCATGATCCCCGACATCGCGACCCGCACCCGACCCTGCATGCGCTGCCGCCGCGAGCAGGAGATGCGGTTCTACGGCATGTGCGAGGCCTGCACCGCCGAATTGCACGCGAAGTACGACGGACTGGCCCGCGAGGTCGAGGTCGCGGCCTACGAGCCGAAGATGAACGTGACCCCCAACGCGGTCGCGCTCAAGGACGACTGAGCCGCCCGCTCATCACCCGACGCCCTGCGTCACTCATCACCCGACGCCCTGCGTCGGTGCCGCAGGGTGGGGAGCAGGCCGGCGTCGGCGAGGATGCGCACGGCCCGGGCCTCCTCGACGTCCACGACGAGGGCATCACCCGGTTCCCGGCCCACCACGAACGAGACGACGCAGTCGGAGCACGCGTCCGTGCCCTCCATGACGCACTCGGCGCAGTCGATGCGCAGCGACGGGCGCGCGCCCGCCGACGGGTGCCGCAGCCGGATCTCCGCATCGACCTCGACGACGGGTTCGGCCGGTGCCGTCGCCCGTCGCCGGCCGAAGGGCACGACCACCACGTGGCCGATGGCATCGGACGCCACCTCGGATGCCGCCTCGGGCCAGGACTCGGACGCCGCTCCGGTGGTCGGGCCGGTTCCGCCGTGGTTCCGCTGATCGTTCGACCGCTCATCCATCGCTCGCACCTCCGGGCCTGGCGGCGAGCTCGGGGCGCTCACCGACCGGGGAGGACGATCGCACGGGGGTCGGACAGGGTCACCCCGGGTCGGGCCCCTCAGGCCGTGAGGGCGGCGAGGAACGGCTCGACGGCCACCGTGGTGGCTCCGAGACGTCCGACCTCGGCCGGCACGTGGCCGTCCGAAGAGATCACGAGGACCGGGACCGAGGCCGGCACCGCCGCGACCTCGCGCAGGATGAGCGCCTCGACGGCCTCCCCCGGCTCGGTGAGCACCGCCTTGACGCCGGGCTTCCCCAACTTGGCCGGGGGCTCGAGGTCGTCGCCGAGGAACACCGCCACCAGGTCGCAGCGGTAGCGGGAGTGCAGGGCCCGCAGCGCCGCCACGAGGTGCTTGCGCTGCTCCCCCGCCCGCTCCGACGGCCACGCCGCGCGGGCGGCGGGTGACGCGTCGACGACCACGACGAGGCGCGGCGTCCGCAGGATCGCGTCGATGCCCTCGACGGTGTCGGCCCGCATGCCCACCGGGATGCGCGGCGCCGGCCGCGGTCCGGGTGGGGCCGTGCGCGACGCCGGTTCGGGCGCGCGCACGGCGGGATCGGCCACGACGGGCGCGGCGCGGGTCGGGGCGACCTCCGGCGGCGTGAGTTCGTCGAGGCGCGCGCTCAGGCGGCGCGCGAGCGAGGCCGCGTCAGCGAGCGCGATGCGCTCGTGCGCCGGCAGACGACCGCGCTTGGTCTCCTCGATCTCGAGTTCGGCGGCCCGTGCGCGGTCCACCGCGATGGCACGGTCCGCGTCGGCCTGGACGAGGCGACGCTCGTAGGAGGCGAGTTCGGCCGCGAGTTCGGTGATGCGCGACCGGGCCTGCTCGAGCTCGTGACGCGGGCCGGCCATGCGGGCATCGGCCTCGGCCCGCTCCTCCCGGAGTCGGTGCTCGGCGCTCTGGAACCGACGCTCGGCGTCCTCGCACGCTCCCTGGGCCCGACGCGCGGCCTCCTCGGCCTGCTCGGCCCGGGCCCGGGCCGCCTCCGCCTCGGCGCGGACCCGCCGCACGTCGTCGTCGGCCCGCTCGAGTCGGGTCCCCATCGCGGCGAGTTCGTCGCGGGCGCGCCGCGCACCCTCCTCGGCCTGCTCGGCCATCTCGAGCGCCGCCCGAACCTCGTCGGCCCGCTCGTCATCGGAGACCTGCGCCGCGAACGGCGCTACGGACGGGGCCACGGACGGCGCCGATCCGAGATCGAGCGCACACGCGGCGCCGAGTCCGTACCCCCAGCCGGTCGGACGGGCCGCGTACAGCGCGGACACGAGCACGGGCAGCGTGCCGTCCGAAGCTGCACCGCGCACACGATCCAGCGCGTCCTCCACGCTCCACCCGTCGAGCGCGTCGATGGCGCGCGGATCGTCCATGAACCGTGTGCTCACCGCTCGACGGAACGATGGGTCCTGATCGATCGCGCGACGCAACGCATCGTCGGACGCCCCGAGCACCAGCTCGTCCGCGAAGCCGTCGTCGGCCGCGAGTCCCGTCGGCGCCTCCTCAAGGTCGACGAGCACGTCGGCCGCCACCCCCAGCAACGGCGCGAGCAGGTCGGACGGGACGGGCGGGACCGTCGGTTCCACGCGCACCCCGCCGCCCTCGGCCATCGGATCAGGCCGCCCCGGCCGCGTCGTCGCCCGCGGCGAGGATCTCGATCCGATCGCCGGAGGCCCGGCACCACCGGCACTCCACCGACTCGACGGTCTCCTCGACGACCTCGACCGCCTCCACCTCGAGGTCACCACCCACCGTGAAGTGGTGGTACTCACGGGTACGACGGCTGATCGCCACATCGAATCGGGTGAGGTTGCCGCAGCCGGCGCAGCGGTAACGGGTCGTCGCCATGGTGCGGGCGATCCTACGGGCGCGCGACCCGCCCACCGGCGGACCTCCGGGTCGGCGACGGCGGCCACGCCCGGTGAACCGCCACCGAACACCTGTTCGCTAGGGTGGTCGCCGTGACCGCCCTCGCCCCCCGGGCCGCGACGACCGCGAACGACGTCCCGAGCGGCGGGCGCGCGCCGCTCGCCGTCCAGCAGTCGTTCGACGCGCTCGGCACGCCCCTGGCCGAGGTGACCTTCGTGGTCCTGGACCTCGAGACCACGGGCGCCTCCGCGGCCGAGTGCGCGATCACCGAGGTCGGTGCCGTGCGTTACCGCGGCGGGGAACGGCTCGGTACGTTCCAGACCCTCGTGAACCCCGGGGTGCCGATCCCCCCGACGATCACGGTGATCACGGGCATCACCGAGGCGATGGTGCTGCCGGCGCCCCCGATCGAGGAGGTGCTGCCCGCGCTCCTCGAGTTCATCGGCGGTTCGGTGATCGTCGGGCACAACGTGCGCTTCGACATCTCGTTCCTCGACGCTGCGCTCGACCGAGCCGGGTACCCGAAGTTGGCGAACCGCCGCGTGGACACCCTGGGCCTCGCCCGTCGCCTCGTGCGCGACGAGGTCCACGACCTCAAGCTCGGCACGCTGGCCCGCCACCTCGGAGTCGCGGAGACGCCGTGCCACCGCGCGCTCGCGGATGCCCAGGCCACCGCCGAGGTGCTCCACGCGCTGCTCGAACGGGCCGGCACCCTCGGCGTGCTCGGCCTCGACGACCTGCTCGAACTCCCGACGATCCGCGCCCACCCGTCGGCCTCGAAGCTGCGGCTCACGGCGGGGCTGCCGCGCGAACCGGGCGTGTACGTGTTCCGCGACCGCGCCGGAGCGGTGCTCTACGTCGGGAAGGCCACGAACCTGCGGGCCCGCGTGCGCTCCTACTTCGGGGGCGACGACCGGCGCAAGGTTCCCCAGTTGCTCCGGGAGACCGAGCGGATCGACCACATCCGCTGCGACGACCCGCTCGAGGCCGAGATCCACGAGTTGCGCCTCATCCGGCGGCACGAGCCGCGCTTCAACCGGGTCGGCAAGGGGTGGCGCGCGTACGCGTACCTGAAACTCACCGTGGCCGAACGCTTCCCCCGCCTCACGGTGGTGACCGAGGCCCGACCCGACGGTTCGGTGTACCTGGGACCGTTCCGCTCCCGACGCAGCGCCACCGCGGTGAAGGAGGCGATCGAGGCGGCGGTGCCGCTGCGGCGCTGCACCGATCGCATCGCGCGCCACGCGCCGATCGTGTGCGACACGCCGTGCGCGCCGGCCCAGCTCGGTGTCGCGGCCTGCCCGTGCCGCGGCGCGACCGCCGAGGACGACTACCGGGCGATCGTGGAACGCGCGGTCGTGGCGCTGCGCAGCGACCACCGCGCCCTGCTCGATCCGCTCGAGGCCCGCATGGCTGCGCTCAGCGGGCAGGAACGGTTCGAGGAGGCGGCGGCGACCCGTGACCGACTGGCGACGCTGTCGCGCGCGTTGCGGCGCGTGCGCACGATCGAGTGGTTGCGCCGAGCCGGCCGCCTGCGCGTCGAGACCCCGATCGGCGTGCGCGAGTTCGACGCCGGTCACCTGTGCATCGGCGCGACCCCTCACCTCGAGGGCCTCGACCCCGAACCGCAGCAGGCGTTGAGCACGCCGCTCCCCCTCGGCCAACCGCCGGCCCGCGACGAGATCGACGAACTCCTCGCGGTCGCCCGCTGGCTCGACCGCGAGGTGGCCGGCGGACGGGTGCGCCTGCTCGAGGCGACCGGGTGCGCCGCCTCGGCCTGCTCGGGACCTCTGCCCGCCTACGCGCCGGTGTCGCGGGGCGGGATCCGCCGCGGGCGCTGAGCCTCGCCGCGGTCCGGCACCCCGGTGGCGGTGCGGGCCGAGGCCGGCACCGCGTCGGCAGGTGCGCCGCCGGAACCCTCGGACGGGCCCCGGGCCGGACGCGGCGTGCCCGACCCGGCCGTGGCCCGTCGCAGGAGGCGCCAGCCACCGTCGAGGACCAGCGTGACGAGTCCGGCGGTGACCAGGGCCCAGATCGGCAGCCACAGCAGCATGCGGAGGTACCGGCCGCTGCCGGAGCCCGTGATGAGGTCGATGAGGTTGTCGGTCGACAGCAGGCCGATCGCCCGTGCGAGGTAGAGGGAGATCGCACCGCCCAGCAGCACCGCAACGGCCCAGACGGCGATCCGGACGGCGAGGGGGAACCCCTCGGGTCGAGCGGGCGTGGCGGCCGCACGGCGGCGTTCGGACCGGGTCGCCGCCGCAGTCGGCGCCGATGGGGCCGGCGGCGCCACGGTGGCGCCCGGAGCACGCAGGGTGCGTCCGCACCCGGTGCACGCGAAGGTCGCGCCCGGCGCGACGCCGTCGATCGCGTGGCGGGCCGAGCAGGCGGGACACTGCAGCGCGCGGGCCACTACCGCTCCTCCACGTGCGCCGTGCTCACCGCGACGAGCCGTTCGAGTGCGGTAGCGGCCGCCCCGTCGTCGAGGGATCGCGCCGCGACCTCGAGGCCGTCGGCGAATCCGGATGCCGCGTCCGCGACCACGAGGGCGGCGGCCGCGTTCAGCAGCACGACGTCGCGAACGGGACCACGTTCGCCGTCGAGGACCCGACGAGCCATCGCCGCGTTGTGGATCGGGTCACCCCCGACGAGCGCGTCGCGGGTCGTACGCGCGATGCCGAGTTCCGACGGGTCGAGCAGCGAGGTGCGGAACTCGCCGTCGCGCACCTCCCGTACGGTTGAGACGTCGGCGGTGGTGAGTTCGTCGAGTCCGTCGTGCCCGAAGAAGACCATGGCGCGCATGGTCCCCAGTTCGGCGAGGGTGCGGATGACCCGCTCGGCCATGCCCGGATCGGCCACGCCGACCACCTGACGACGGACCCGGGCCGGGTTGGCGAGGGGCCCGAGGAAGTTGAAGGTCGTCGGCACGCCGAGTTCGCGCCGCGGGCCGGCGGCGAACCGCAGCGCCGGGTGGTAGCGGGGCGCGAAGAGGAACCCGATGCCGGCCTCCCGGACGCAGGCGGCGACCCCGGCCGGCGGGATGTCGAGCGCGACGCCTAGGGCCTCGAGGAGGTCGGCCGAACCGCAGGCCGAGGACGCCGCCCGGTTGCCGTGCTTGGCGACCCGCACCCCTGCTCCGGCGACGACGAACGCGGCCAGGGTCGAGATGTTGAAGGTGTGGGAGCGATCGCCACCGGTGCCGCATGTGTCGACGAGGGCGCCGTCGGCGCCCTCCGGGTCGAGGGGCACCGGCGTGGCCACCTCGAGCATCGTGCGGATGAGCGTCGCGATCTCGACCGGCGTCTCGCCCTTCGCCCGGAGCAGCACGGCGAGCGCGGCGATCTGGGCGTCGGTCGCCTCGCCGGCGAGGATCGTCCCGAAGGCGGGTCCGAGCACCTCGGGGGCGAGGTCCTCCCCGCGCAGCAGGGGGCCGAGGACCTCGGGCCAGTCCGTGCTCACGCCGTCGCCCCCGGTCCCGAGCGCGTCCGGGCGCACCACGAGGAACCACTGCGTCCGGTCACGGTCGGCGAGCCTACCCGGGGGCCGTCGACCGTCCGGGGCGAGTGCCGAGCGGTACTGCGATCAGTCGGCGACCTTCTGGGCCGCACGACGACGGCGACGGATGAGCTTGCGGCGCTCGTGCTCGTCGAGACCGCCCCAGATGCCGTCCTTCTCCCGGACGGCGAGCGCGTACTCGAGGCAGGGCTCCGCGACCGGGCAGGAGGCGCACAGCTCACGGGCGGTGACGTCCGAACCGACGACCTCGGGGTCCGGGTGGAACACCGCAGGGTCCACCCCTCGGCACTCCGCGTTGACCCACCAGCCGCTGCCCGGCTTCACCGCGATCACGACTCGTCGCATCGTCGCACTCATCTCAGAACCCCCTCGGCGTGACGTTGACTCCCAACGTGGGCGTTCCTTCGGCCGGTTGCCCCGCCGACCTGAGGGGAAATCGGACGGAGCGGTCATCCCGGCCCTGCCGGGCCCGGCGCGTCCGGTCCAGAGCCGGGCGACGACCGGCCCGCCGAGCGCCCCGGGACGGCCCGGCCCAGCCGGTACGGTGGGTCCCGTGAACGTGCTCCGGCGGGAGGCCTTCGGACGTGGCGCCCTCGTGGCGGTGGCGATCCTCGCCCCGTTCGCGGCCCTCGTCCTCCTCCTGGACCGGGCCGGGGTGGACGTCGAACGCCTCGGGGCCCCCCTGTTCCTCGTGGCCGTGGGCGCCTTCGTGGTGGCCGGGCTCATCGCCGGTCGGCGGGCCGGCGATGCCCCGTTCAGCAACGGCTTCGCCGCCGGAGTGGGTGCTGCCCTCCTGTGGACGGTGGTCTGGGCCTGCATCTGGGTGCTCCGCAAGGCCGTCGGCACCTCGTCCAGCGTGAACGCCGGGGGCGGGATCGTGCTGCAGTTCGCGACGATGCTGCTCATCGCAGGGGGCTGCGGTCTGCTCGGCGGCGCGATCGGCGCGAGACTCCACCCTCGCGACGGCGAGTAGGTCAGGCGACCGCGTCCGGGCTCGACCCGGCCGAGGAACGTCCGGACTCCGCAGGGCATGGTGCTGGGTAACACCCAGTCG
>JBJTOY010000065.1:0-8274 GCA_046074845.1 Actinomycetes bacterium
TTCCACACGACCGCGTTGTGCTCACCGACCCGGGCCGCGCTGCTCACCGGTCGTCAGCACCACGCCGTGCACATGGGCGGCATCACCGAGATCGCGAACTCGTTCCCCGGCTACGACTCGGCGATCCCGGCCGAGGCGGCCACGGTCGCGCAGGTTCTGCGCATGTCCGGGTACGCCACGGGCGCGTTCGGGAAGTGGCACCTCACCCCGCTCTGGGAGCAGGGCCCGGCCGGTCCCTACGACCGCTGGCCGACCGGCATGGGCTTCGATCGCTTCTATGGGATCCTCGGGGCCGAGGCCTCGCAGTGGGAGCCGGCGGTCTACGACCAGACGACGCCGATCGCGCCGCACGAGGGCCGTGACGACTACCACCTGTCCGAGGACCTCGCGGACCAGGCGATCACCTGGATCCAGCGCCACCACGCGGCCGCGCCGGACCGGCCGTTCTTCTGCTACTTCGCCACGCCGGCCGTGCACGCGCCGCACCATGCGCCCCCTGCGTGGATTGACCGGTTCGCCGGAGCGTTCGACGACGGGTGGGACGCGTTGCACCGTGACATCTTCGAGCGTCAACTCGAACTCGGGGTCATCCCGCCCGACACCCGTCTCACCGAGCGGCCCGAGCAGATCCCGGCCTGGGATGAGTATCCGGAGCGGTACCGGCCGGTCGCGACCCGACTCATGGAGTGCTTCGCCGGGTTCCTCGCGCACACGGATGCCCAGATCGGGCGCGTCGTCGAGGCGATCGAGGAACTCGGCCTCGGCGAGGACACCCTCGTCATCTACATCACGGGCGACAACGGTGCATCGGCCGAGGGCACGGTCCACGGCGCGTGGAGTGCGCCCTCGTTCCAGAACGGGGTGCACGAGGAGCCCGAGTGGTTGCTCGCCCACGTCGACGACTTCGGCACCGCGCGCTGCGAGAACCACTTCAACGTCGGCTGGGCCTGGGCGCTCGACGCGCCGTTCCAGTGGATGAAGCAGGTCGCCTCGCACTTCGGGGGCACCCGGAACGGCATGGCGATCTCGTGGCCGCGTCGCATCACCGACGCCGGAGCGCTGCGCACCCAGTTCCACCACGTCGTCGACATCGCGCCGACCATCTACGCCGCGGCGGGGATCGAACCGCCGGTGCGCGTGAACGGCATCGAGCAGATGCCGATCGACGGTGTGTCGATGGACTACACCTTCGACGCCGACGGCCCGAGCACCCGCACCACGCAGTACTTCGAGATCCTCGGCAATCGGGCGATCTACCACGACGGCTGGGTGGCCGCCTGCTTCCACGGCCGCCTCCCGTGGATCCGGTTGCAGGGGTACGAGTTCGACGGACCCCAGGAGGTATGGGAGCTCTACGACGTCCGCACCGACTTCTCCCAGGCGGTCGACCTCGCCGCCGAACATCCGGAGATCCTCGCCGAGCTCCAGCGCGTGTTCCACGAGGAGGCCGAGCGTCACGGCGTGTACCCGTTGCGCGACGTGGCCTCGCCGCGGCACGGCGACCACTCGGTCCCCGCGCCGCTCGGCGGCCTGGCCCGCATGACCTACACGACCGCGCACGTTCGTATGCCGGAGTCCTCGGTCGTCAACCTGAAGAACTGCTCCTGGCGCATCACCGCCGAGATCACGGTGGGAGAGGGCGACACCGGGGTGGTGGCCTGCCAGGGCGGCAACATGGCGGGTTGGTCGCTGTACCTCGACGCGGGCCGACCCACGTACCTCTACAACCTCTACGGCCACGACCTCACGTCGATCGCCGCGCCGAGCGCGCTCGCGTCGGGTGCCCACGTGATCGAGGTGCTCTTCGACTCCGACGGTGGCTTCGGCGCGGGCGGTACGGCGGTCCTGTCCGTCGATGGCACCGCAGTCGCCGACGGTCGGGTCGATCGCACCGTGCCGCTCGTGTTCTCGATGAGCGGTGAGACCTTCGACGTGGGCATCGACACCGGTGCTCCGGTCGGTCCCTACGCACACGGCTCCCGGTGCACGGCCGAGATCCACGGTGTGACCCTGGAGCGCCTCAGCGAGCCCGGCGCGGCCGTCGAGGCCGCGGTGCGTGCGGGACTCCTCCAGGCGGGCCTGCGTACGCAGTAGACGCACGGGTCCGCATGCGGGCACCGGGGCACGGCCCTATGCTCCGCCCGTTCCCGACCGTCGGTCCGTCGTCGTCGACGACCGCCCCCCGGAGGTTCGCATGCCGACCACCATCGACGAGGTCCGCGACCGGATCCATCGCATCTCCACGTTCAGCCCCGAGGCGAACATGGTGTTCAACCAGTACCTCATCGATGCGGACGAGCCGCTGCTGTTCCACCTCGGACAGCGGGCCCTGTTCGCCGACGTACGCGATGCGGTCGAGACCGTCGTGCCGCTCGACCGGCTGCGGTGGCTCGGGTTCGGCCACGTCGAGGCGGACGAGTGCGGGGCGATGAACGAGTGGCTGGCCGCCGCGCCGAACGCGCAGGTCGCCTTCGGATTCACGGGCTCGCTCGTGTCAGTGATGGACCTGGCCGATCGGCCGCCCCGGATGCTCGTCGACGGCGAGGTCCTCGACCTCGGCGGTCGTCGGGTCCGCTACCTCGACACCCCGCACGTGCCGCACGGTTGGGATGCGGGCCTGCTGTTCGAGGAGGAGACCCGCACGCTCCTGTGTGGCGATCTGTTCACGAGGACGGGCGAGGTGGGATCGACGAGCACGGAGTCCCCGCTCGGCCCGGCCCTCGAGGCCGAGGCGATGTTCGGTGCGATGTCCCGGGCACCGCAGACCGGACCGACGCTCGAGCGCCTCGCCGCGCTCGAGCCGGATGCCCTGGCCCTCATGCACGGTGCGACCCACATCGGTGACGCTGCGACGTGGTTGCGCGAACTCGCCGCCGCGACGACGGTGGGTTGATCGAGCTCGACCCAACGCAGCGGGCCGCCCCGAGGGGCGGCCCGTCGCACGTGTTCTCGGTTGTGGGAGGCGCTCAGTCCTCGTCGCCTCCGCTGCGGCGCTTGCGCACGCGGTCCATGTAGAACAGCGACGCGAAGAGCAGGCCCACGACGGCAGCGAGGATGACGAAGGCGAGACCGCCCTGGCCGCCCTCGCCCCCGGCGTCGACGAGTTGACCGTTGCGGACGTCGGGCCCGCAGCCCGCGAGCAGCAGGACGGTGATGATCCCGGCCGCTGCGTAGGCGACCCGGCGGCCGGTGTCGGTGAAGCGATCCATCGTGGCTCCTAGGCGTCGACCGTGGCGGGGGTCTTGTCGGCGGTCTCGTCCTCGGACTCCTCGGCGGCCTGCTCCTGGAGGTCCCGCTCCCGCCAGTGGAGGCCGAGGAGCGAGAGGACGAAGAGGATCGCCGAGGCGATCATCGTCATGAACGGCGGGAACCGCACCGAGCCGAGGTCCTTCTCGAGGACGATCGAAGTGGGCTGCTGCGAGGCGTCACAGGTCGGCGGCGGGATCGGGTCGCCGAACGGCACCTGCTGGGCCTCCTTGTCGATCGGGCACAGGACGGCCACGGCGTAGGCGGGCTGGTGTCCGGAGACGTGGATCCACGGGAAGTTCGAGTCGAGGGTCACGCTGATGTTGCCCGGCTTGATGAAGGGCTTGCTCGGCAGCAGCCAGGACTCGCCGCCGACCTCGTACGCACCGTCGACGAGGTAGTCGGTCGACTCGGTGAAGGTCTGGAACTCGTTCGGCGGCTCGGGTTCCTCGCCGTTGGTCCCGGTGGGGATCACGACGAGCGAGTCGATCGCCGCCTTGATGTTGGTCTGCTCGGCGAGCGGGACGGCGTCCTCGCTCGTGATGTCCTGGACCTCCGGGATCTCGGAGCGGGCGAGATCGTCACCCTCGATGCTCTCGACCGGCACCCACTGCGGCAGTCGGCCCTTGAGGGTGTTGAGCGGGGAACCCGTGGTCCACCAGAGGGTCGACAGCAGCAGCATCATGCCGCTCAGACCGGCGACCGTGATGAGGAACCCGAGGCGCGCGCCCGTGTTCGTGGCCAAGAGCATGTAGGTCCCACCGACGAACAGGAAGATCGCCGAGGCCACCACGAGCACGCCGAGGATGGTCGGGTACCAGATGTTCGGGTTGCGGATGCCCCCACTCGCAAGGCTCAACAGGTCCACAGGTTCTCCTCGCCGGCCCTAGAGCGAGCGCTCGTACTTGATGATGGCCTCGATCTGGGCCTTGGTCAGGATGATGCCCATGTGCGGCATCTGCCCGGACGAGATCCCGCGCACGCCGTACGGCTTGTTGATGCCCGCGCCCACGGCCACCCAGTCGTACTGCTTCAGGAAGCCGGGTGTCGTCGGATCGTCGGCGGGCAGGCCCGGGAACTGCTGGAGCACTGAACCGGCGCGCAGCGACGGCCCGAGTGCACCGGAACCGGCCGGCGGGATGTCGGGGATCTTCGGGTTGGACGGGTCGTAGTACGACCACGCCTTCGTGTGGCAGCGGGCGCAGTTGGTCTCGAAGAGCAACTGGCCCTCGCTCGCGTTCGACATCTCCTCGAAGCGGGCTCGGCTGCGCTCGAGCGCGAACTCCGCGGCTGCGACCTCCTGCGCGGCGGCCGCCCGGTCCTCGGGGGTCGTCGCCTCGGCGAGCGCGGTCCGGGCGTCGGCGAGGTTCTGCTCGGCGCTGTCCACGTACTGCTGCTGCTCGGCCACGTACTTCTTCGGCGCCGCGGTGGCGACTGCGCCCGCCTTCTTCGATGACACCTGGATGTGTCTCAGGTAGGCGATGAGGTCGGAGATGGCCTGCTCGTTCTTCGGGCCACCACCGGCGGTGCCCCAGGCCGGCATCGGCGAACCGGGACGCCCGTACACGAGGATGGTGTGGACCTGCTCCTCGTCGAAGCGGGCGAACACATCGTTGAGCGCCGGGGCCTTCCAGGCGACCTGGATCGGACGGGCCTGATCGTCACCCTGGGCCGCGGGCGTCACGACGAACGGCGCCTGGCCGCCGGCCGCGTCGGCACCGTGGCAGTTGGCGCACAGCAGCGACTTCGCCGGGTCGTAGTTCGGCATGTCCTTGTTGGAGTAGAGGACCTCGCCGCGCTCGATCGCACGCTCCTCGAACCCGTTGGAGGCCGAGGCCTGCCGTCCCGGCTCGACCAGCCAGTAGAGCGGCAGACCGGCGGCGAGGATCACCGCGAAGGTGAAGGCCCAGCGCAGGGAGCGCTCGAGCTTGCGCGACTCCATGACCTCGTCGGACATGGGCTCGGCGAGGTTCTGCGGGGTGCGCTCGGCCGGCACCCGGCGCACGCTGAGCACGCGGTAGGACACGATGGCGATGATCGTGAGGATCGCCAGGACGTTCAGCGTGATGAGCCCCGTGCGGAGCGTGATGGCGAGGTACATCTGGTGTCAGCCCCCAACGCAGGGCGGCCCCTCGGCGCCCTGCTCCGTGGTGTCGGTCCCGATCGGTGCTCCGGGGAGCGGGATGGCGGTGTCGATCGTCAACCCGCCGCCGCCGGAGATGGCCATGACGAAGTGGTCGAGTCCGCGGGGGGCGGGCCCGCCCTTCTTCTCGCCCACCCGGTTGTACTTCGAACCGTGGCAGGGGCACTCGAACCACTGCGACGATGCGCACCAGGGGACCTTGCAGCCGAGGTGCACGCACTTCTGGTAGATCGCGACGATCCCCTGCTCCATGTTGGGGATCAACTTCTCGTACTGCGGGATCTGCTTCGCCGCGTCGACGTCGGCCACCGGGTAGGGCACGAGGTACGTGCGGGCCTCGGGCACGTAGTACGGCTCCTTCTTCTCGCTCGTGTAGGCGAGGACGTCCTTGAGGTTCTTGTCGACCTGGACCTTGGAGCCGAAGCCGCCCGCGGACTTCGAGTACAGGAACGCGATCGCCGCCGCGCCGAACGCTCCGATGGCGAGGGAGAGCGAGAGCACGATGCCCCGGTTGAAGAACTGCCGCCGGCTGATTCCGATGGTCTCCTCGTCGACCGGCTGACGCTCGGCGCGCACCGCGGGGGCGGACCCCGCGGCCACGAGTTCGCCCTTGGTGGCGTCGGCGCGCTCGCGGGCCTCGGCCGAGGCCGCGGCCTCGCCGTCGGTGGTGGCCGACGCGGCGGCCTCACGGTCGCGTTGACGCGTCTCGCCCGCGAGACGACCGGTCACGGTGCCCGAGGCGTCGTTCGCACGACGGCGGGCGGAGGCGAGGACCGCCACGGCCGCGAGGACGAGCAACGCGACGATGGCGATGACGAGCACGAACACGGGGGTGTCTCCTACAGCTCGAAGAAGATGCCGTCCTTCCACGGGAACACGAAGTTGAAGCCCGTGCCGCGGAAGAAGGAACCGATGATGACGAGGATCGTCCAGAACATGAGGAAGAGGGTGAACATCGAGATCGCCCACTTCCGGTCGTCCGGCTTGTTCGAGGGGTTCTTGTCGACGTAGGGGGCGATGATGAGCAGGAAGAGGCCCATGCCCGGGACGGTCACACCGGCGACCATCGGGTGGAACATGGTGAGCATCTCCTGCAGACCGAGGAAGTACCAGGGCGCCTTCGACGGGTTCGGCGTCTGGTTCACGTCGGCGAGTCCGAGCAGCGGGGCCCGCACGAGCGCCGAGAACACGAGCAGGAGCGCGAGCACGGCGAGTGAGGCGGCCAGCTCGATCACGAGCAGGTGCGGCCAGGTGTGGACCTTGTCCACCGCCTCGGCCCGGGTCTGCTGGATCGACCCGGACTTCACGACCGTCAGCAGGCGCTGGGTGTGACCCCCGGGACCGGTGCCGGCGGGTGCGGTCGCCGCGGCGGTCCTCGGCGCGGTCGCCGTGGCGGTCGCGGTGCCCGCGGCGGCACCGCCGCCGGCCGCTGCGGCCTTGCGCTTGCGGGAGCGCTCGAGCAGGTGGGCGGGCACACCGCCCTTCGACTCGGTGATGACCTCGCCGTCGTCGGCCGCGGCCGCGGCGACTGGCGCCTCGACCGGAGCGGCGTCCTCGGCGGGCGCGGGCGCGTCGGCGGGCGCGTCAGCGGCTCCGGCGTCGCCGGAGAGCTGGGCCCGACGCTGGGCGCTGCGCTTCAGGAGGTGTTCGGGGACTTCACCCATGCTCGGTGTGCTCCTTGGGCCTAGAGCGGTCCGGAGATGCCGCCGTCCTTGCGGACGCGCCAGAAGTGGATCGCCATGAAGATCACGGCGACGAAGGGCAACAGGATCACGTGCAGCACGTACCAGCGCAGCAGCGTGTCGCCACTGATCTCGTTCGCGCCGAGGAGGGCGTAGCGCACCTGCTGTCCGAAGACCGGCGTGTAGCCCATCATGTTCGTACCGACGGTCACGGCCCAGAGGGCGAGCTGGTCCCACGGGAGCAGGTAGCCGGTGAACGAGAGCAGCAGGGTCAGGGTGAGCAGGATCACGCCGATCACCCAGTTGAACTCACGCGGTGCCTTGTAGGCACCGTGGTAGAAGACGCGGCTCATGTGCAGGAACACACTGATGACCATGAGGTGCGCGGCCCAGCGGTGCATGTTGCGGATGAGCGAACCGAAGTAGACCGCGGTCTCGAGCTGCTGGACGTTGGCCCAGGCCTGGGTGTCGGTCGGCCGGTAGAAGAACATCAGGAAGATGCCGGTGACCGTCAGCACGATGAACGTGAAGAAGGACAGGCCCCCGAGGCACAGCGTGTAGGACACCTTGACCGCGTGCCGCTTCACCTTCACCGGGTGGAGGTGGTACAGCACGCTGTTCATGATCACGTAGGAGCGGTTCCGCGGGCTGTCGGTGTAGCCCTTGCGGAAGATCGAGCCGGGTCGGAAGATCGAGTTCCAGACCTGCGAGTCCGTGATCTTGCCGCCGAGCTCGCTCGCCCGATTCGCCAGTGTCGTCCCGTTGCCGTTGGCCACGGTCGTTTCTCCTTGGTCCGTGGTTCAGAACCGGACGCCGTAGGCGTACCCGTGCCGCTCGGTGCGAGCGTGCGGGTCGCCGGCGGTGCCGGGGGATGCGATCTTGCCGAGCACGATGATGCCGGTGGGGCAGCGGTCGACGCAGAGGGCGCAGCGGGTGCACACGTCCTCGTCGACGATGAACGCGACCGAGTCACGCGGGTCGTCGCCCGGGAGTTCGGTGCCGATGGCCTCGGTGATGGCGTCGACCGAGACCATGTGGATGCACTTCCAGGGGCAGATGTCCACGCAGCCCTCGCAGGTGATGCACTCCGACTGGTCGATGTGCAGGAACTGCTTCGGCTTGACGGCCTGGGTGAGGTAGGTGGGGTCGACCTCCTGGAGCACGTACTCCGTGGAGAAGTCGGGCATCGGCGGGTTCGCCTCG
>JBJTOY010000066.1:0-6272 GCA_046074845.1 Actinomycetes bacterium
GACCTCGGTGTCCCGGCCGATCAGCGAGTCTACGAGCCGGGGCACACCCTCGATGAGCGCCCGCTCCAGGATCACGGAGTTCTCGATCTCGCTGTCGGTCACCGTGCAGCCGGGCGCGATGGCCGTGTAGGGGCCGATGTAGGAGTTGGTGAGGGTGGTGCCGGCACCGATGATGGCGGGGCCCCGCACGTGGGAGTTGACCAGGACCGCACCCGCCTCCACCACGACGCGTCCGTCGACGTCGCTCTGCTCGTCGAGCGTGCCCTCGACGAGCGGCTCGAGCTCCTCGAGCACACGGCGGTTGGACTCGAGCAGCGGGTCCTTCTTGCCCGTGTCGAGCCACCACCCCTCGAGCAGGTCGTGCCGCACCCGTTGGCCGTGGTCGACGAGCCACTGGATGGCGTCGGTGATCTCGAGCTCGCCGCGGGCGCTCGGCTGGATGCTGCGCACTGCGGTGAGGATCGTCGGGTCGAACAGGTACACACCCACGAGTGCGAGATCCGACGGCGGATCCTGGGGCTTCTCGACCAGGCCGACGATGTGGCCGTCCGGGGCGATGTCGGCCACGCCGAACTGGCGCGGGTCCTCAACGTGGGCGAGGAGGATCTGGGCCGCCGGCGCGTCGGCGCCGCCGGCGTCCCGGGCCGCTTCGAAGTTGGCCACGAAGTCCGTGAGGTCCTGCTCGAGCATGTTGTCGCCGAGGTACATCACGAAGTCGTCGTCACCGAGGAAGTCCGCCGCGATGAGGACGCAGTGGGCGAGACCGAGCGGGGCGTCCTGGGGGATGTAGGTGACCTCGATGCCCCAGCGGGAGCCGTCCCCGACGGCGGCCCGGATCTCGGCGCCCGTGTCGCCGATGATGATGCCGATCTCCTTGATCCCGGCGGCGGCCATATCCTCGATCCCGTAGAAGAGGATCGGCTTGTTGGCGATGGGGACGAGCTGCTTCGCGCTCGTGTGCGTGATGGGTCGCAGGCGGGTGCCGGCGCCCCCGGCGAGGATCAGGCCCTTCATCAGGCCGCAGGCTAGGCGAGCCGGGCCCGTGCCCCGACGGTCGGCGGGGCCCGACCGGGCGGGGCGCGCCCGGCAGGGGAGCATCGCTTCAGCGGCGGGCCCCCGGCTGCCGATACCTCCGGGGTGGCCTCCGGCCGCTGCGTGGATTGCCCGGTCCCGGGGGTCGCGACGCCGTAGCCTCATCAGCCACACCCGTAACACCGAGTCCTCCGGACGAGACCCCTGAGCCCCATGACCCGCCGCCACCACACCGCATCCCCCCGTCGTCGCCGTCTCGGCGCGGCGGCGACGACGGTCCTGCTGCTCGGGTCGCTCGTCGCCGGCGCCCTCGTGACCGCACCGCCGGCCACCCCACCGGCCGCGGCCGACACGACGGTCACCGTCCCGATGATGGGCCCGCCCGTGCTGTCGGCGGCCCAGCTCGCGGCGTGGTTCCGATCGACCGGACGTGCCTTCAACGTCCCGGGTGAGACGCCCGAGTCCCTCGCGTCGTACTTCGTCGACGAGGGCGTCGGCGTGAACATCCGGGGCGACCTCGCCTTCGCGCAGTCCATCGTCGAGACCGGCTACTTCGGGTTCGTCGGCTCCATGGTCAAGCCGACCGACTACAACTTCGCCGGGATGGGCGCGTGCGACACGTGCTCCTCCGGCCGCCCGTTCCCGAACGCCCGCACGGGCGTGCGCGCCCAGGTCCAGCACCTCCGCAACTACGCCGACATCTCCTCCCGCGCCGCCAACCTCCCGACGCCCCCCGTGGTCGAGTGGTACGGGCGCCGGGTGGTGAACGGTGTCGTGACCTACGACCCGGCGCTGGCGATCTACAACTTCGACACCTTCTTCGCCAAGGGCCGTGCCCCGACCTGGAACCAGATGGGCAATGGCAACTGGGCCACGGCGACGAACTACTTCACGACGGTCGTCGGGGTGTACGAGAAGATCCTCACCTGGAACGGCATCCCGACGATCGCCAAGGCGGGTGCGGATCCGGCGGGCCGCACCGACCTGGTTGAGCGGGTGCCGGGCGGGGTGCACATCGGAGGCTGGGCCTTCGACATCTCGACCCCCGATGCGATCAACGTGCGGATCACGCTCAACGGCACGCCGATCGCCACCGTGGTGGCGAACGGCTACCGGCCCGACGTCGACGCGGTCTTCCGGTGGGGGCCGAACCACGGCTTCGACGCGGTCGTGGGCGTGAACACCGGCGGCACGGTCTGCGCCTTCGGTGTGAACGTCGGGGTCGGCTCGCGGGACACGCCGCTCGGCTGCGGGACGATCCCGGGTCCCGACCCGGTCGGCGCGCTCGACTCGATCAGCCGGGCCCCCGGCGGCGTGCGCGTCACCGGCTGGGGCCTCGACCCCGACACCGCGGGCGCCGCAACGATCCTCGTCACGAAGGACGGCGCGCTCGGCGCCGCGATCCCGGCCGGATCGCCCCGGGCCGACATCGGCGCGGCGTACCCGCCGTACGGCGCGAACCACGGCTTCGACGCGGTGGTCCCGGTCGCCGGCGGCTCGGTCTGCGTGTACGTCGTCAACGTCGGGCCCGGCACGCCCGTCCGTCTCCTGGGTTGTCAGAACCTCATCGGGCCCGCGCCGCTCTCGGCGATCGAGTCGGTCACCCGCGTCCCCGGCGGCGTGCGCGTCGTCGGCTGGGCGGTGGATCCGGACGCCGCCGACCCCGTACCGGTGCACGTGTACGCCGGTGGCGTGGGCGTGGCGATCCTCGCCGACAAGGTGCGTCCGAACTTCTCGCAGTACTTCCCGGGCTACGGCGATGCGCACGGCTTCGACGCCACGGTCGCCCTCCCTGGTGGCCAGACCTGCCTGTACGCCATCAACGTCGGGTTCGGCTCGACGAACCCGCTCATGGGCTGCTCGACCCTGCTCGGGCCGGTTCCGGTCGGCACCGTCGACTCGGCCACTCGGGTGCCAGCCGGGGTGCGCCTGCGGGGCTGGGCGCTCGACGGCGACACGGCCGGTCCGGTCGACGTCCACATCTACGCCAACGGCCGGTTCGTCGCCGCGACGACCGCCAACACCAACCGTCCGGACCTCGGCACCTTCTTCCCCGCGTGGGGCCCGAACCACGGGTACGAGGTGACCGTACCCGTCACCGCCACGGGTCCGGTCCAGTACTGCGCGTACGCGATCAACGCGGGCTTCGGCGGACTGAACCCGCTCATCGGTTGCCGCACCGTGACCGTGGGCTCCCAGCCGTTCGGCATCCTCGAGTCGGTCGCCCGGGTGGCGGGCGGGTTCCGCATCACCGGGTGGGTCATCGATCCCGACTCGACCGACCCGGTGTCCCTCCACGTGTACGTCGACGGCACGTTCCGGGGCGTGCTCACCGCCAACGGGTCCCGGCCTGACGTCGGCGCGATCTTCGCCGGGTACGGCGACCTCCACGGGGTCGACGGCACCGTCGCGGCGAGCGGTGGTCAGGTCTGCGTCTATGCGATCAACATCGGGGGCGGCGTGCATCCGCTCCTCGGCTGTCGCACGCTCTGACCCGGGCGGCGCATCGGCCGCCGGCGCTCAGACCACGAAGTACTTCGCCTCGGGGTGGGGCACGATGATCGCCGAGGTGCTCTGCTCGGGCTCGAGCTGGAACTCCTCGGTCAGGCGCACGCCGATGCTGTCGAGATCGAGCAGATCGGCCAACTTGGCCTGCTCCTCGAGGTCCGGACAGGCGGGGTAGCCCCACGAGTACCGCGAACCTCGGTACTGCTGGCGGAACAGTCCGGCGAGGCTCGGCCCGTCCTCGGCCACGAACCCCCACTCGGCGCGGATGCGCTTGTGCCACAACTCGGCGAGGGCCTCGGTCATCTCGACCGAGAGGCCGTGGCAACGCAGGTAGTCGTTGTACCGGTCGGCGGCGAAGAGTTCACGCTCGCGCTCGGTCGCCTGCGCGCCCACCGTCACCACGTGGAACGCGGCGTAGTCGACCTCGCCGGAGTCCACGGGTCGGAAGAAGTCGGCGATGCAGTGGAACGGCTCCTTGCGCTGGCGCGGGAAGTTGAGGCGCAACCGTTCCGTCGTGCGGGATTCGTCGGTCCAGACCACGACGTCGCCGCCGTCACCGTTGACCGGGAAGTAGCCCCAGGCCACGGCGGGGACCAGCCAGCCCTCGGCCTTCGCGGTCTCGAGCTCGGCCCGCAGCACGGGTCGGATGCGCTCCTTGAACTCCTCGTCGGTCTCGTGGTGGCCGTCGCGGGTCTCGGGACGGAACTGCCACTGGTTGCGGAACAGCGCGGTCTCGTTGATGTACTGGGCGATCTCGTCGAGCGCAACGCCCTTGGCCAGACGAGCCCCGAGGAACGGCGGCGTGAACACCGGCGCGTCGGTGGCCACCGCCGAGCGTGCGGGCACCTCGACGGCCGGGGCCTGGGCCTCGGCCTCGGACTTCCGGGCGACCCGACGCTCCACGACGGCCCGGCCGAACTCGGGATCGAGATCGCCGTCGCGCTTGCCCTGCATGAGGGTGTCCATGGTGCGCAGCCCCTCGAACGCGTCCTTGCCGTAGAAGACCCGACCCTCGTAGACGCCGCGGAGATCGCTCTCGACGTAGGACCGGGTGAGGGCGGCGCCCCCGAGCATGACCGGGTAGTCGGCGAGCCCGCGCTCGTTGAGCTCTGCGAGGTACTCGCGCATGATGATCGTGCTCTTCACGAGCAGGCCGCTCATGCCGATGGCATCGGCCCCGACCTCCTGTGCCTTCTCGATGAAGGCGCTGAGTGGCAACTTGATGCCGATGTTGTGGACCTCGTAGCCGTTGTTCGTGAGGATGATGTCGACGAGGTTCTTGCCGATGTCGTGGACGTCGCCCTTCACCGTGCCGAGCACGACGACGCCCTTGCCCCCGGCGTCGGCCTTCTCCATGTGGGGTTCGAGGTGTGCGACCGCCTGCTTCATGGTCTCGGCGCTCTGCAGCACGAAGGGCAACTGCATCTCGCCGGTCGCGAATCGCTCGCCGACCGTCTTCATGCCCTCGAGCAGCACGTCGTTGATGATCGAGAGCGCCGGCCGTCCGGCCGCGAGCGCCTCGTCGAGCTCGGCCTCGAGCCCCTCGCGCTCGCCGTCGATGATGCGACGCTCGAGCCGTTCCTCGACCGGCCAGCCGGATCGGTCCTCCTGCTCCACCGCGCCGGCCACCACGTTCTCGAAGAGCGCCATGAACTCGGTGAGCGGGTCGTAGTCGTCGGTGCGGCGATCCCAGATGAGGTCGAGCGCCACCTCCTTGGCCCGGTCGTCGATGCGGTGCATCGGCATGATGCGGGCGGCGTGCACGATCGCGGCGTCGAGCCCGGCCTTGCGGCACTCGTCGAGGAACACGCTGTTCAGCACGTGACGGGCCGCGGGCTTGAGCCCGAAGGACACGTTGGACAGGCCGAGCACGGTGGACGCGCCGGGCAGTTCGGTCTTGATCCGACGGATCGCCTCGATGGTCTCGATGGCGTCGCGGCGCAGATCCTCGGTGCCGGCGCTCAGCGGGAAGGTGAGCGGATCGAAGAAGAGGTCGGTGGGCGGGATGCCGTACCGCTCGGTCGCGAGGTCGTAGATGCGGCGGCAGACCCGCATCTTCCACTCCACGTCGCGGGCCTGGCCCTCCTCGTCGATGGCGAGGCAGATCACCGCGGCGCCGTACTCCGCCGCGAGGGTGAACACCCGGTCGAGCCGGGTGCCCGGGGCCTCGCCCTCCTCGAGGTTGGCGGAGTTCAGGATCGCCTTGCCCCCGAAACGCTGCAGCCCGGTCTCCATGACGTCGGGCTCGGTGGAGTCGAAGACGAGCGGCAGCGCGGCCTGGGTCGCGAACCGCCCGGCGATGACGTCCATGTCGGCCACCCCGTCGCGCCCCACGTAGTCGACGCAGACGTCGAGCACGTGCGCGCCCTCGCGCACCTGCTCGCGGGCGACGTTGGTGCAGGTGTCCCAGTCCTCGGCGAGCATCGCCTCGCGGAACTTCTTCGAGCCGTTGGCGTTGGTGCGCTCACCGATGGCGAGGAACGCGACGTCCTGGTCGAAGGGCACCTGGCTGTAGATGCTGGCGCAGGACGGCTCGTGGACCGGGTGCCGCATCACGGGGGCACGCCCGCCGACCCGCTCGACCACCGCTCGGATGTGGTCCGGCGTGGTGCCGCAGCAGCCGCCGACGATGTTGACGCCGAACTCCGTGGTGAACCGCTCGTGCGCGTCCGCGAGCTGGTCGGGGGTGAGGTCGTAGTGGGTGTGGCCGTCGACCACGCTCGGCAGGCCGG
>JBJTOY010000067.1:0-10948 GCA_046074845.1 Actinomycetes bacterium
CGTAGACGACGTTCGCCGATGCGTCCGCGATCCCGATGAAGTCGCTGGAGGCCTCCACGATCAGTGCGAGTCGGGAGTTCGAGGCCGCCGTCTCCACGCGTTCCCGCTCCGCACGGTGCGCCCGGACGACGGCCCCCACCGCACTGGTCAACGGCTCGAGCCGGGCGAGCAGGTCCTCGTCGTAGCCCTCCGGACGATTGGCGATGCCGAACATGCCGATGAACGAGTCACCGTGGCGCAGCGGCACCCCGAGGAACGCGTTGAGGGGTGGGTGGCCCGACGGCACGCCGCCGGCCCGGGGGTCGTGGGGGGCGTCGTTGGCGATCACGACCTCACCGGTGGCGAGGCACCGGCCGAACAGGGTCTCAAGGTTTCGGAACTCGAGCCCGAGCTCCCGCTGGGACTCGAAGAACGCCCGAGTCTCCTCGTTCCACGCGAGGTTCGTGATGGCGTACGTCTTGAGGTACCGGGTGCCGTCCGGTTCGAGGAGCACCTCTCCGATGAATCCGTACTCACTGTTCGTGATCTCGACGATGAGGGTGAGGAGGAACTCGAAGAACTCCTCACGGGGCCGATCGAGGTAGAGGGCGTGGACGTCGGTGATCCGGGCGAGCAGTTCCTCGTCGGTGACCGGGGCCGAGACGGCGTCGACCTCTCGGCGGGCCGGGGTCATCGCCGGACCTCGACGAGTTGCCGGACCCGTTCCACGAGCGCCTTCGGATCGAACGGCTTGGTGAGGACGTCGGCCACCCCGGCGGCCCGGTAGGACTCGACGTCGGCGACCTGGGCCCGCGCGGTGAGGAAGGCGACGGCGACGCCGTCGCCACCCGGCAGGGCCCGGAGGCGCTCGAGCGTCTCGAGGCCGTCCATGCCCGGCATCATGACGTCGAGGAGCACCGCGTCGAAGGGGCGGGTGGTGAGCTCGGTGAGCGCCTCGGGGCCGGACGCCACGACGACGACCTCGAACTCATCCACCCGCTCGAGGGCGATGCGCAGGAGGGTCCGGATGTCGGGTTCGTCGTCCACCACGAGGATGCGTGCCACCGCGAGAGGCTAGCGCCGGGCCACCCGGGGCCTTCTGCGCACGGCGCCCGGACCCGCCGTGCGGTAGAACCTCTCCCCGACCGGCCCCGCTCGAGGAGGACCGGCACACCGCACGGAGGAACCATGCCCGAGGCCGTCATCGTCGCCACCGCCCGCACCCCGATCGGCCGGGCGATGAAGGGATCGCTCGTTGACTGCCGACCGGACGACCTCGCCGCGTTCATCGTGCGCACTGCCCTCGACAAGGTACCGAACCTCGATCCGGCCGAGATCGAGGACCTCATGCTCGGCAACGCGCAACCCGCAGGTGAGCACGGGTACAACATGGCCCGCGTCGTGTCGATGCTCGCCGGCCTGCCCACCGTGCCGGGCGCAACGGTCAACCGGTACTGCTCCTCCTCGCTCCAGACCATCCGTATGGCCGCGCACGCGATCCGGGCGGGCGAGGGTGACGCGTTCATCGCCGCCGGGGTCGAGTGCGTGAGCCGGTTCCCGAAGGGACGAGCCGACGGCCACCCCGACACCAAGAACCACGAGTTCGACGAGGCCATGGCCCGCACTGCGGCCCGCGCCGAGGGCGGGCAGGGTCCGTGGGCCCCGCCCGCGTCCGGCCTCTCGGACATCTACATCGCGATGGGCGAGACCGCCGAGAACGTCGCCGAGTACGCGAACGTCCCGCGCGAACGCATGGACGAATTCGCCGCCCTCTCCCAGCAGCGGGCCGTCGAGTCGCAGCGCAACGGCTTCTTCGAGCGCGAGATCACGCCGGTCACCACCCCGGACGGCACGGTGGTGAGCGTCGACGACGGCCCCCGCGACGGCACCACGGTCGAGAAGTTGAGCCAGCTCAAGCCGGTGTTCCGCCCCGACGGTCGCATCACCGCCGGCAACGCCTGCCCGCTCAACGACGGCGCCGCCGCGGTCATCGTGATGAGCGACACCCGCGCCGAGGCCCTCGGCATCACCCCGCTCGCCCGGGTCGTGTCCTCCGGCGTGAGCGCGCTCGACCCCGAGATCATGGGCCTCGGCCCGGTGGAGGCCTCGCGGGACGCGCTGCGCCGAGCGGGGCTCACGATCGAGGACATCGACCTCGTGGAGATCAACGAGGCGTTCGCGGCCCAGGTGATCCCGTCGGCCGACGAACTCGGCATCCCGTGGGAGAAGCTGAACGTGAACGGCGGGGGCATCGCCCTCGGGCACCCGTTCGGCATGACCGGCGCCCGCATCATGGGCACGATGCTCAACGGTCTCGAGGACGCGGACCGGACGGTCGGGCTCGAGACCATGTGCGTGGGTGGCGGTCAGGGCATGGCGATGATCGTCGAACGCCTGTCGTAGCGCCGTTCGCCCGCCTCCGCGCCCCTCGACTCAGGCCCGCGCGACCGACCAGACCGCGTCGCGTTCGATCCGGACGAGGATGCCGTCCGATGCGAGCGCGATGGCCCGACGGGTCGCTGACGTGAGCACCCCGAGGCTCGGAGCCGCGTCCGGGTCCTCGAGGTGGTGCACCGCGAGTTCCCGGCCGCGCAGCAGGTGGAGGCGCTCATCGATGCCGTAGCGCCACCGGCCGTCGGGACCACGGCGCGCTGGCTCGCCCACCTTCACTGCGTGCTCGGTGTAGGCGCCGGCGAGCCGGTCGCGCGCCGCCGGGCCGGCGAACTCCCCCGTGAGGTCGAGCAGCAGCCTCGTGAAGGTGCGACCGTGGTTCGGGAGATCGTCGTCGGCCCGCATGATCCAGTGGGCGAGCTCGTGCAGGATCACGCCGCTCGTGCGGTAGCGCCGCGGCAGGGTGATCGTCGGGTGGTCGGGGTCCTCCCGGTAGAAGGCCTGGCGGGCGCCGCGGCCGTCGCGCAGCAGGGGGATGTCGGCGAGTCCGAGGTCGGGGAACCGGTCCAGCCACCAGAGCGACCCGACGACCTCCTCGCAGTACGCCCGGCAGCGGTCGAGCTCCGGGAACCGGCGGCCGGCGAGCGGGGTCTCGGCCCGGTACACCCGGATGCGCTGGGCGTCCCGCGGCGATCGGCCGGCCGGGGTGTCTGCGTCGTCGGTGGTGCCGGCCGCACCCTCGGGCGCCGAGGGCGTCGACGTCGTCGGGGCCACGGTGCCCCGACCGAGGAGGCGGCCGAGCATCGGTCCCGCACTCACCGGAAGGTGGCGCGGGTGTAGGCGACGACCTCACGGATGTCGGCGTCGGAGAGCAGGTCGCCGAACCGGGGCATGCCACCGCCGCCGCTGGACACGAACGTGATCTGGTTCTCGACGTCCGGGAAGGTCGCGGCGACGTTCGCGAGGGACGGGCCGATCCCGCCGCCGCCGGTGGCTCCGTGGCAGCGCGCACAGTTGGCGGCGTAGAGCGTGGCGCCGCTCGCCGTGGGCTCCTCCGAACCGGACGAGCCGCAGCCGGAGAGCGCGGTGGCGATGACGACGACGGCCGTGACGAGTGGGGCGGACACGGCACGGCGATGCACGGACCGCATCGTGGTCCGGTGGCCCGGCCCGCGCAAGCATCCCGGCCCGGCGGTCCACCGGCGGGCGCCGCTACGCTGCCCCGCCATGCCCGATGCCCGGTACCCGTTCGACGTGTCGCGCCGGGCCGGCGACGTGGTGCTCACGGCGTGGGAACGCATCGCGCGCCTGGGGGCGATCGGGCCGAGGAGCCGTCGGGCCCGGCGGTTCGGTGCGTTCGGGGAGGATTCGGCGATCCTCTTCCCGCCGGTGGCGCTGTTCGGCGAGCGGTACATGCGCATCGGCAGCCGCGTCATCATCGGACCGCAGTGCTCGTTGTCCTGCGGGGTGTCGCCGACGCACGTGCTCGAGCGGGAGGTCGTCCTCGAGATCGGGGACGGTGTGCTGCTCGGGCGGGGGAGCGGGATCGTCGCCCACGAGTCGATCACGATCGGTGAGAACGTGTTCACCGGGCACAACGTCTACATCACGGACGCGAACCACGGGTACGAGGACCTCGACCTCGCGATCGGCCACCAGTTCGCGCCGCCGCGGCCCGTGTCCATCGGAGCCGGATCGTGGCTCGGCCACGGCACGATCGTCCTGCCCGGCGCGCGGATCGGCGAGCACGTGGTCGTGGGCGCGGGTTCGGTGGTGACCGGGGAGCTCCCGGACCGCACCGTCGCGGTCGGCAATCCGGCGCGGGTCATCCGACGGTGGGAGCCGGGGGCGGGCTGGGTGCGCGCCACCCCCGACTCCTGACGTCGGCGGGTCAGCCGCCGGCGGGCGACGGGTACTGCGGCGGCAGGTACTCCTTCGGGACGGTCTCGTAGATCGTGACCGACTTCGCCGGGTCGAAGATGCCCGGATCCGAGGTCGGCCAGTCCCCGGGCCGGTACCGGGTCCCGCCGTCGACGTACTCGTAGAGCCCTGTGCCGTCGTTGCCGATCTCGTCGAGACCCTTGGCCGTCGGGTTCCACCAGATGAGCGTGCCGTCGTCGGCGCCGCCGAGGTCGTTCGACGTGGGCGGCCAGATCCCGTGCTTGCCGAACGAGAGGGTCGCGGCCAGCGGGTTCCCGCCCGAGATGCCGGCCCGGAACATGCCGTCGCGGAACGTCTCGGGCGTGAGATCCGGCCCGGCGAGGTTGATGCCGGTCATGAGGAGCGAGACCGGTCCCTGGTGGACCGCGTAGTTGTTGTTCGGCGGTGGGGTGCCGAACTGCCAGGTCCACAGCTTGTACGCGCCGCTCGCCAAGGGGGTGCTGCGGGCCGGGATCAGGGACAGGCCGAACGCGTGCTCCCACTGATCCTGGTCGTAGATGCGGCCGAACACCGCGGTGTCCGCGTACACCGACGGGCCGACGATCCACTCGGGGCGGTAGTCCTGGGCCGTCGCCTCCTTCGTGAGGTACGACGGGGTGAGCGGGTCGCCGTAGAAGATCACCGAGGTGACCTTCGCAGCCTTGAGCTTGGCGATGATCGTGCGGGCGTTCTCCTGCGCCCGGGCGAGGTCGAGGTAGTAGCGGGTGTCGCTCGCCAGTTCGATGCCTCGATCGGCGAGCAGCGCCTTGAAGGTCTTGAACGCCTCCCGCTGCTGTCCGGCTGGCGTGTCGTAGTGCACGGCACCGAAGACCCGGGTCCTCGACCGGAGTGCTGGGTCACCCGCCCACTGCGCCTTCTTGCCTGCGAAGAGGTTGCCGATCATCTCCGCCGCGAGGGTGCTCGCCTGCTCCGGGAGCTGACCCGTGGTCCAGATGTACGGCGCTCGGTCCCGCATGAACTGCGTCGGGCTTGCGGTCGAGCAGCCCATGCACATGATCTTCGCGGCGGTGATCTCGTCCGCGAACGCGTCGGTCTGGTTCGGGCCGCCGAGCACCGCGAACGGCCGTTGGTCGATGATCGCCTGCGCGTCCGCCTTCGCCGCGACGGGGTCGCTCGGAGCACCCGATCCCTTGAAGAACGACACCTCGATGCGACGGCCGTAGAGCTCGGCGTACTTCGAGTACAGCTCGATCCAGCCGCGGTAGTTCTCCTCGGCCGTCCGCACGTCGACGTCTGCGCCCGCACTCTTCACGAGCGCGGCCTGGAGCGGGTCCTTGGCCGGGTCGCCGATCCAGACGATCACCTTGATCGTCTCCCCGGTGACGCCGGGCGAGGTGGCGCCGCCGTTCGATCCCGCGAACGGCTCGACGCAGGTCGGCGCGTACCACGACGGGATCTTCACCCGACCCGTGGCGGTGTCGCAGCCCTCGCCGAAGTTCACCGTCTTGCCGAGCAGCTCGGCCTTGTCGGGCGTCATCGGGCCGGCCTCGATGAGTTCGGTGTTCGACTTCGAACCCTGGTCGGCGCCGCCGCCCGCGTCCGAGTCCCCGTCGCCGCCGTTGCGGTTCCCGGCGATGAGCACGATGGCGGCGACCACGATCACCACGATCACGAACGGGGCGTAACGCTGGAGCCCGGACTTGCGCTTGCGGGACGGTGTCGGCTGCATGGTTCCTCCTGGTCTGTCGGGTCAGTCGGTTCTGGTCCCGGACGAGCCGGAACGGGCGATCGCGGCCTCGGAGGTCCCGAGGTAGGACTCCACGACGGTCGGATGGCTCACGACCTCGGCCGGGTCGCCGATGGTGACGACCGCGCCGAGGTTGAGCGCGACGAGGCGGTCGGCGACCGAGGTGAGCAGTGGGAGGTCGTGCTCGATGAGCAGGATGGTCGCGTCGAGCGCGTCCCGGATCCGCAGGAGCAGCGGTCCGAGCGCCTCGGCCTCGCGCTGCGCGATGCCGCTGGATGGCTCGTCGAGCAGCAGGACCGTGGGCTGGTGCGCGAGCACGCAGGCCATGTCCACGATGCGTCGGCTGCCGGTGGAGAGCTCGCGGGTGAACTTGTCGCGGAACGCACCGAGCCCCATGAGTTCGATGAGTTCCTCGACGCGGTCGGCCACGTCGGCCTCCGAGTCGGCCACTGCGGGGAGGTGGAGCGCCGCGGCGATCGGGTCGCGGACCTCGACCTGGCGCTCGAGGGCGACGGCGATGGTCTCGGCGACCGTGAGGCCGGGGAACAGGCGGCCGTCCTGGAACGAGCGTCCGAGTCCGAGTCGGGCCCGGGCCTCGGCCCGACGACCCGTGAGTTCCACGGGACCGTCCGCGCCGAGCAGCACCACCCGTCCGGCGTCGGTCGGGGTGAAGCCGCAGATCGCGTCGAACAACGTCGTCTTGCCCGCTCCGTTCGGGCCGATGAACCCGAGGATCTCGCCGGCCCGTGCGTCGAAGGACACGTCGCGCAACGCGTGGATGCCCCCGAAGCGTTTCGACACGTCGTGCACCTCGAGGCGGATCGGGCGCTCGCGCCCGTCCGCGATGGTCGCCTCGTCGGGCGTGCGGGCGGCGGCGAGGGCGGCGCCACGGCTCGCCGCACCCTCGAGGTACACCGAGCGCAGCACATCGGGACGCTCGAGCAACTCGGCGGTGGGCCCCTCGAACCGGATCTCGCCCTTCTCCATGAAGTAGGCGCGCTCGGCGATCGTGAGCGCCACGTTCACCGACTGCTCGACGACGATGATCGTCGTCCCGGCGTCCCGGATCCGCTGCACGATCCCGAGCAGCTGGCCGACGACGGTGGGTGCGAGGCCGAGCGAGAGCTCGTCGATCATGAGCAGGCGGGGTCGTTCGATGAAGGCCATGCCGAGCGTGAGCATCTGCTGCTGCCCGCCGGACAGGTTGCCCGCAGGCTCGTCGAGGCGCTCCCGCAGGATCGGGAAGAGGTCGAGCACCTCCTCGGTGGCAGCGCGTACCCGCGCGCGGTCGCGGCGGTGCAACCAGCCCGCGAGCTGGAGGTTCTCCCGCACGGTGAGGGTCGGGAAGGTGCCCTGACCGCCCGGCACCTGGGTGATCCCGCGAGCTGCGACCTCATGGGGCGGCGCGTAGGTCATGTCCCGGCCGTCGAAGACGACGGCGCCGGCGCTGGCCTCGACCAACCCGGAGATCGCCTTGAGCAGGGTGGACTTGCCGGAGCCGTTCGTTCCAAGCAGCGCCACGATCTCGCCCTCGTCGACCTCGAAGTCGACCCCGAAGAGCACCTGCACGCCGTCGTAGCCGACGTCGAGGCCCCGGACGAGCAGCAACTTCACGAGGCCCTGGCGACGCTGGTAGAGGACCTCGCTCTGCGCTGCGGCCGAGGTCCACACCTGCTTGAGGTCGTCGGCGACCTGGGTGCCGGCGCTGGCGAGGATGAGGGAACCCACGAGGAACACCGGGGTGAGGACGAGGAGGCCGACCCGCACGCCGTGGCGGTCGGCGATCTGGCCGATGATCGGGAGGACGACGAGTCCCGGGAGGATCCAGAGCGCCGCCACCGCGTAGCCGAAGGAGCGGACCTTCGGCGGGGTGGCCAGTGACAACGACGCGCCGACACCGGGTCCGGTGATGGAGATGAGGGCGATCGTGAGCGCGGCGATGCCGATCGCGATGCCGACGTTCGGTGCGAGCGCGAAGCCGATCCACGCGATCGCCACGATCGTGTTGACCACTGCGATGAACTTCAGCACGAGGCCGGGGTCGCGTCGCAGGAGGCGGGTCGCGATCGGGATGCCTGCGAACAGCCCGAACAGCGCGGCCGGCTCCACGCAGGCGGCCACGATCCCACGGGCCCGCTCGTCGAGGCCGAAGGTCTGGGAGTAGTGCAGCGAGGTCAGGCTCGCGAGGCCGACGAGGGCCACGGCGAGGAACGGGAGCGCGTAGAAGATCCGCCGCAGGGTGCCGACCTGCCACACGATCCGCCATGACTCGGCGAAGGAGGGCGGGAGGTCCTCGGTCTCGACCGCGTCCTCCTCGGCCCCGGCGGCCCGCTTCTCCCAGACGCCGCGCTTGGGCTCGCGCAGGCGCAGGCCGAGGATGACGAAGATGAGGGTCGGGATCACGAACACGAAGAACGGGACCCGCCAGTTCGTCCAGTACGCGATGAGGCCGGCGGCGAGCGGTCCGATCGTCAGGCCGATGACGCTGCCGGCCCGGTGGATCGAGAAGACCCTCGGACGGTGCGGGATGTCGTAGTAGTCGGAGAGCAGCGACCCGTGGGTGGGGTCCACCACCGCCTTCCCGAGACCGGATCCGGCGCGGGCGATCGAGAGGAACAGGACCGACATCGCTGCGCCGGTCAGACCGGTGAAGGTCATCCACACGACCGCACCGAGCAGCGCGATCTTCGTGCGGGGGAGCCGATCCGACCAGAACGCGATCGGGACCTGGATGAGGAGGGCGACCACGGAGGCGAGCGCGACCACCCCGAGGACCGCGCTGAGGTTGAGGCCGAAGGCCTCCCGGATCTCCGGCAGGAGGATCGCGAAGGCGGCGCGGTCGAGTTCGTCGACCGCGAGGAGACCGGTGAGGATGACGAGGGGGTACAGCGGTGCGCCCCCGGTGCGCGCCAGCATCCATGCTCGGACCCCGCGGGCCGGGGCTTCGTTCGGCGGGGCGGCGGTCGTCGTCACGCGAGCTCCTCGATCGCCTCGACCGCCGCCGGGTCGATCACGGGGTCCGGGATCGCGACGGACTCCACCCGGCGGTCGGCCAGGAGGCTCGGCACGACGATGTCGCGACGACGGGCGACCCATCGGAGCGCGCCGTCCCGGACGTCGGCGATGGCCGCGCCGAGGCCACCGGGCAGGATGAGCAGCACCAGCAGGAGGCCGGCGCCCGTGGCGAGGAACTGCCACTCGGCCGGGAGGAGCCAGTTCGCCCCCCGCACGTAGACCGCGCCGAGGATCGCACCGGAGATGGATCCGAGGCCGCCGATCACGACCATCGAGAACGACTGCAGGCTCTCGGCCGGGGCGAACATCGTCACGTCGAGGCCGTGCTGCTGGTGCACGAGCAGCACGCCCGCGATCGCGGCGAGGAACCCCGACACCGCGAACCCGGCCAGGGTCGTTCGGACCGCGCCGACGCCGTAGGACCGAACGGCTCGGTCGTTCTCCCGGATCGCGATGAGCACCCGGCCGGTCCGGCTCGCCCGCAGCCCGCGCACGGCGGCGAGGGCGAGCGCGAGCACGCCGAGGCAGAGCAGGTAGAACCGAGTGGGCGTGTCGAGGTCGACCGCACCCCACAGGAAGGTCGGCGTCTCGATGCGTCCGCTCGGCAACCAGCGACCCATGAACTCGGTGTTGAGCAGGTACGACCACGTGAGGAGTGCGAAGGCGAGCGTGCTCACCGCGAGGGTCAGGCCGCGGCGGCGGATCGCCGGGTAGCCGACGACGACGGCGACGACCGCACCGGCCACGCCGCCGGCGAGGAGGGCGAGGAGCAGGTCGAGTCCGTGCACGGCGGTCATCGCGCCGCCGACGCCCGCGCCGATGCCGGCGAACGCCATCTGGCCGAGCGACACCTGACCGGCCCAGCCCGTGAGCACGACGAGCGAGAGGGCGACGATCGCGAAGATGACGATGACGGTGACGAGACCGAGGCGGCTCGAGGAGAGCCAGAGCGGCAGGGTCGCGACGAATCCGAGGACCGCGAGCACACCGATCCAGCGTCCGATCCGGATCTCCGGCAGGTGCGCGAGCTCGCGCGGGATGGGGCGCACCTCGCGAGCCGCCTGCCAGGTCTGGGCCTCCGATCCCGCCCGCGCGCCCGAGGCCCGACTCGTCAGCAGCAGGCCGAGCAGGACCACCACGAAGAGCATGACGTCGTTGTAGGCCGGGTGGTTGTCGGGCTGGAAGGTCATCGCCTGGTCGATGACGCCGAGGGCGAGCGCGGCGATCGCGATGGTCGGGAACCGTTCGAGTCGGCCGATCACCGCGGCGGCGAGGGCCTGGAGGAAGAACGTCGGCCCGAGCACCGAACCGATGGGTAGTCCGACCGAACCGGCCCGCAGGAACATGGCGAGGAACGCGAGCAGCGACGCGATGGCCCAGACGATCGTGCTGAGGCGCTTCACCGGGATCCCGAGCATCGATGCACGGTCGGCTCGCTCGGCGGCGCCGCGGATCGCGATGCCCGCGCTCGAGCGCTGGAGGAACAGTGCGAGGAGGATGAAGGCGACGGGCACCACGATCGCCGTGAGGAGGTCGTTCGCGTCGAAGATCACCCCGCCGAGGGACAGCCGCGCGGTGAAGGGCGGTGCGAGCCGCG
The DNA here is from genome assembly GCA_046074845.1 of Actinomycetes bacterium. GTDB lineage: Bacteria > Actinomycetota > Acidimicrobiia > IMCC26256 > IMCC26256 > IMCC26256. The sequence goes on from JBJTOY010000067.1 coordinate 10,611, forward strand.
TGGCGAGCGCGTCGGAGTCGAACCAGCGGGGGAGCAGCAGCGCCGCTCCCGTGAGCACCTGCGCGAGGCCGATGGTCGCGACGGTGAGGATCAGACGGGGCGCTCGGAAGAACCGCCGGATGATGAGCACCTCGACGAGTCCGCCGAGCGCGAGGGCGGCCACGATGCCGACCGCCAGCGACAGCCAGTAGGACCACCCGGCGGAGAGCACGAGCAGCACGACGAGCGTCGCCGGGACCTGACCGAGGTCCCCCTGGGCGAAGTTGACGACCCGGCTCGCCCGGTAGACGAGGGCGAACCCGAGTGCGATGAGGGCGATGCGGCCACCGACGAGCATC
>JBJTOY010000068.1:0-18279 GCA_046074845.1 Actinomycetes bacterium
CCGCTGGCCCTCGGCGAGGGAGTCCTGGTTCGTGCCGAGTCCGACGTACGCGTAGCCGAGCTTGAGCGCCTGTCGGGCTCCCATCTCTCGGGCCGCCCACAGGGCGCGCACGGTGCCCTGGATCGCGAGCGCGGGCTGCGACGCGATGATGCGCGCCGCCCAGTCGGCCCGCTCGCGCAGTTCCGAGCCGGGGACGACCTCGCTCACGAGGCCGACCTGATGGGCGCGCTGGGCGGAGAGCCGCTCGTGGTTGCCGAGCAGCGACATGCGCATGATGTCGCCGAACGGGGTGATGCCGGCGAGGTGCATCGGCTCGAAGGATGCCGTCATGCCGTAGGTGACGTGCGGGTCGAAGAACGTCGCGTGCTCCGCGGCGATGATGAAGTCCACCTCGCCGAGCATGTAGAACGCGCCGCCGCACGCCATGCCGTTCACCGCCGCGATCACCGGTTTCCACAGGTCGCAGGACTTCGGGCCGAGACGATCGCCCGGGTCGTTGAACATGAACGGCGTGGCGTCGCCCGCGCCGACGATGTCCTCGATGTCGTCCACCGCGGTCCGGCCGTCGCCCATGGCCTCGATCCGGTCGATGCCGGTGCAGAACGCCCGGTCGCCCGCGCCCGTGAGCACGACGCAGCGCACCGGGTCGTGGCGTCGCAGCGCCCGCCAGAGCCCGTGCAACTCGCGCTGCATCTGGAGGTTGAACGAGTTGAGGCTCTCCGGTCGGTTCAGCGTCACCCAGGCGACGCCGTCCTGCTCCTCGTAGGTGAGGGTCTCGAAGTCGGTCTGCACGGCGGTCCTCGTCTTCGTCGTCGGGCCCGGGCGGGCGCCGGGGAGTGTACGCACGCAGGCTCGTGAGCGGGTCGGTCAGGTGGTCTCGCCGGTCTCGGCGACCCGCCGCTCGATCGCGGCGAGGGCGAGGCGCTGGGTGGTGCGCTGGTGGAGGTACTCCACGACGCGGGTCACGAGGGGGGCCATCCGGGCCGCCGACCCGTCGATCCGCCTGCGGAACTCGGTGAACTCCTCCTCCGGGAGCGCGGGTCCGCGCCGTCCGGCGAACACCTCCACGACCTCGGTCTGCATAGCCTCGATGTGGAGCACCTGGATGCGCACGAGTTCGAGGAGGATCTCGGTGGGCATGCCGATGCGTCGCAGCTCGGCGAGGGCCCGGAGCGCATCGAGGTCGTTCGCGTCGTAGTCCCGTTGGCCGAACTCCTCGGGGGCCCGCAGCAGGCCCTCGGTGCGGACGGCGTCGACGACGCCGGCCTCGAGGCCGCTGCGCTCGACGAGGTCATCGAGCGTGTAGGCGAGCGCGCCGGCGCCGTCGAACACCTGCGCGACGAGGTCGGCGCCGCGGTCGGTGTCGAGGAGGGCCCGGATCGCCGCGAGCGAGAACCGTTTGGCCTGGAGGTCCCGGATCCGCTCGAGGCGGTCGAGGTGCTCGGCGCCGTACACCTTGGTGCGGCCGACGCGGGTGGCCGGGGGCAGGAGCCGCTCCCGCTGGTAGAAGCGGATCGTGTCGACGGTGAGCCCCGACTCGCGGGCGAGGTCGTCGATCCTCCACTCGGTGGGTCGGGTCGTCACGGGTCCTCCGGGCGGTCCTGCGGCTGTGATGTCCGTCACATCGTGCGAGCGGCGACTCTGAGAGAGGATACTCTCAGAAAGGAACGAGCCCGCCACGCTTCCCCCATCCGAGAACGGGCTCAGGACCGGAGACCCATCGTGGAGCACGAGGAGCGAGATCGAGCAACGGCGGTCCGGAACTGGATCGTCCGGCAACTGGAGTGGGAGCACTCGCTCGAGTCCCTGCGGGAATCGGACGAGGCCGCCCACCGTGATCGTGGTGCGGAGGGAGACGGGCCCGCTCGGGCCGCCTGACCCCCACGAGGATCCGATGCCCTCCCCCCGGGGCGATCGGATCGAGCATGCGAGCACGCCTCCGGCGTCGGTCCCCCCGCCGCACCCGGAGGCGTCCTCGCGTCCGGGGTGCGCGTCACCAGCCCCTGAAGTCGGGGTCCCGCTGCTCGAGCATGGCGGCGGTGCGCTCCTGACCGTCGGCGGTGCCGAGGTTGAGCTCCACGTAGACCCCCTCCTGCTCGAGCACGACCGCCCGCGGGTTGTCGACCGCGGAGTGCAGGAGGTGCTTGGCCCACCCGAGCACCTTGGTGGGCTTCGCGGCGAGCCGCGTGGCGAGCGCTTCGACCTCGGAGGCGAGGTCGGCGGCGGGCACGACCCGGTTCACGATCCCGAACTCGCGAGCCTGCTCGGCGGAGAGGGTGTCGCCGAGCAGGACGATCTCCTTGGCCCGGTGCATGCCGACGATGTGCGGCAGCAGGTAGGCGAACCCCCCGTCCGGGAGGAGCGCCTTCGACGCGAACACGTCGACGAAGCGGGCGGTGTCGGCGGCCACGACGAGGTCGCAGGCCAGCGCGAGCATCGCACCGCCGCCCGCAGCGGTGCCGTTGAGTCCGGCGATCACGGGCTTCTGGCAGTCCTGGATCGAGGTCATGAGCGTCTGGAACCCGGCGCGCATCATCTCGACCGCCTGCCCGACCACGAAGTCGGGCGCGCCCTCGGGTCGCTCGGGTGCGGGCGGGCGGACCCGCAGGTCGGCCCCGGTGCAGAAGTGACGCTCGCCGGCGGCCGTGAGCACGACGCAGCGGACGGCGAGGTCGGTGTGGGCGCGGCGGAACTGCTCGATGAGGGCGTCACGCACCGTGTACGGGATCGCGTTCGACGCATCGGGCCGGTTGATCGTCAGCGTGAGGACGCCGCCGCGCAGTTCGACGAGCAGTTCGCGGTCGGTGTCGGGCGCGGGCGCCTCGGGCATGGGTCCTCCAGTGCGGCCGATCGGGCGCTGTGAGCATATGGGGCGCGCCGGTCGGCGGGATCCGGGGTCCGACGAGCGGTACCGTGCGGGTTGAGGCCCGCATCGGGCGACGTGCGAACCGGATGCCCCCGGTGGGCGCCCGGCCGACGAGGAGGAGTGTGCCGTGAGGGTCAGCGTGAACTTCGATCTGTGCAAGTCCAACGCGGTGTGCATGGACGCTGCGCCGACCGTGTTCGAGGTGCGGGACGACGGATACCTCTACGTGCTCCAGGAGGAGCCGGGCGAGGAGCTGCGCGCCGAGGTCGAGGCGGCCGTCGCGACCTGCCCGACCCAGGCGATCACCCTCGAGGGCTGAACCCGGCCATGGACTCGATCGCGGTCGTCGGCGCGTCGCTCGCCGGCCTGCGGGCCGTCGAGACGCTCCGGCGCCTCGGGTTCGCCGGTCGGCTCACGCTCATCGGGGCCGAGTCGCACCTGCCCTACGACCGGCCGCCGCTGTCGAAGGAGCTGCTGTCGGGGGAGTGGGAACACGATCGCGTCGTGCTGCGCAAGGCCCCGTACGACGAGCTCGACCTCGAGCTGCTGCTCGGGTTCCGAGCCACCTCCCTCGACGCGGCCTCCCGCACGATCACCCTCCACGACGGGCGGACCGTCGCGGCCGATGGCATCGTGCTCGCGACGGGTGCGGCGCCGCGCGTCCTTCCGGGCCTGCCCGCACTCGACGGGATCCGGACGCTGCGGACCCTCAACGACTGCATGGGTCTGCGCGCCGACATGGAGCGTGGGGCGCGCGTGTGCGTGATCGGGGCCGGCTTCATCGGCGCCGAGGTCGCCGCCACGGCCCGCGCCCGGGGACTCGAGGTCACGGTGCTCGAGGCACTCGAGGCCCCGATGGTGCGCGGCGTGGGCGCGCGCATCGGCGCGTCGCTGGCTGCGCTCCACCGGGCGAACGGCGTCGACCTGCGCACCGGGGTGACCGTCGAGGCGGTCGAGGGGGACGGGCGCGTCGAGCGGGTGCGCCTCGCCGGCGGTGACGTGGTCGCCTGTGACCTGCTGCTCGTGGCGGTGGGTGCGGCGCCCTGCACCGACTGGCTCGACGGATCCGGTCTCGTGATCGACGACGGGGTGGTCTGCGACGAGACCCTGCTCGCAGCACCCGGGGTCGTCGCCGCCGGTGATGTCGCTCGGTGGCCGAACCCCACCTTCGACGGCGAGTCGATGCGCATCGAGCACTGGACGAATGCGGCCGAGCAGGGCATGCACGCGGCCTCCCGGCTGCTCGCGGCGGACGGGGATGGTGCGCCCTTCGCCGCGGTGCCCTTCGTGTGGTCGGACCAGTTCGGCGTCAAGATCCAGAGCGCCGGCCGGTTCTCGGGGGCGGATCGCATGGAGGTCGTGCACGGGGCGATCGACGAGCACCGCTTCGTGGCCATCTTCGAGCGGGCGGGGCGGGTCTCGGGTGTCCTCGGCTGCTCCGAGCCGCGCCGGGTGATGCAGTACCGGCGGCTCATCGGCGCTCGGACGCCGTTCGACGAAGCGCTCACCGCGCTGCAGTAGCGCCCCGGGTCGGGTCGTCGCCCGTACGATGCGACCGTGCCGTCGCTGCTCGTGACCAACGACTTCCCGCCGAAGGTCGGCGGCATCCAGTCGTACCTGCACGAACTCTGGCGCCGGTTGCCGTCGGAGGACACGACGGTGCTCACGACCCCGTACGCGGGTGCGGTCGACTTCGACACCGAGCAGGCCTTCCGCGTCGAACGGGTGAGCGAGCGCGTCATGCTGCCGACGAGGTCGCTCGCGGGGCGGATCGACGCGCTGGCCCGGGAGGTCGGCGCCGGGGTGATCCTCCTGGATCCGGCGCTGCCGCTCGGACGACTCGGCCGCCGGCTCGACGCGGCTCCGCACGTCGTCATCGCACACGGTGCCGAGATCACGGTGCCCGGACGGCTGCCCGGAACCCGACGCCTGCTCGGCCAGGTGTTGCGCGGCGCCGACGCGGTCATCGCGGCCGGTGCGTACCCGGCCCGCGAGTGCACGCACGCCGCGGGACGGGTGCTGCAGGGCATCGTCGTGCCCCCCGGGGTCGACGTCGACCGGTTCCGACCCGTGGCCGACGAGGCCGAGCGTGCGGCGACGCGCTCAGCGCTCGGGCTCGACCCGGATCGTCCGCTGGTCGTCGGGGTGAGCCGGTTGGTGCCGCGCAAGGGTTTCGACGTCCTCATCGAGGCGGTGGCCGGCCTCGACCCCTCGGTCGTGCTCGCCATCGCCGGCGCCGGGCGCGACGCGGAGCGCCTGCGTCGGATCGCCGAGCGCCACGACCTGCTGCGTCCGGGGCGCGTGCGGTTCCTCGGGCGTATCCCGTTCGACGACCTCGTGGCGCTGTACCGGGTCGGTGACGTGTTCGCGGCGCCGTGCCGCGATCGGTGGGCCGGGCTCGAGGCCGAGGGCTTCGGCATCGTGTTCCTCGAGGCGGCCGCGAGCGGGGTCCCGGCGATCGCCGGGCGCAGCGGCGGAAGCCACGAGGCGGTGCGGGACGGGGAGACGGGCCTCGTCGTCGAGCCCCGAGACGTCACCGCGCTGCGCGAGCGGATCGCGTCCCTGCTCGCCGACGACCGACGGCGACGCGCCATGGGCGCCGCGGCGCGGGCCTGGGCGGTGGCGGAGTGCTCCTACGACGCCCGGGTCGCCCCGCTCGCCCGGCTCGTGGCGGGCGATCGCTCCGACCTGGCGCCGCTGCCGTCGTGAGCACCTCGTCGGCCTCGGCGGCGCCCGCCGATCGATCCCGTGCGGGCCGCGGGATCGTCCTCGTGTCGTGGTGGTCGAACCTCGTGCTGGCCATCGCAGTGCTGGGGCCGGTGGTGGGCCTCGACGCGTTCGACGGCGTCTCGATCGGGGCGTCGATGGTCTCGTTCCTCGTCGCCCTCGTCGTGTGGACCTGGGCCCTCGGCCTCGCCGCGGCGCGGACCACCCGAGGGGAAGACGTGCAGATCGCGAGCCTGTTCCTCGTCCAGGGTGCGGTCGAGGCGACGCCGCGCCGCTCGTTGTACCTCTCGCTGGCCTGCTGCATCGTCATCACGGCGATCGCAGCGGCCACCGATCCCTTCGTGGTCCTCGCGCCCATGCTGCCGCTCGGATTCGTCGGGCTCTGGGGGGCCCGCCACGGTGTGTACCCTGCTCGGCGGGACATCGCGCCGGTCCGACGGCCCGAGCCGGTGCCCGACGAATCCGCCGCCGAACCGGACGAGGAAGGGTGACGTGTCCGAGACCGTGCACGAACGGATCCGCATCGACGCCGACCGCGACGCCTGCATCGCGGTCGTCCTCGACTTCGAGGCGTACCCGGGGTGGGCCCGCGACCTGAAGGCCGTCACCGTCGTCGAGCGCGATGCCGAGGGCCGGGCGGCGAAGGTCGAGTTCCGCGCCGCCGGGATGGGCAAGTCCTTCACCTACGTGCTCGGCTACGACTACTCGTCGATGCCCGAGCGCCTCTCCTGGGTGCTCGATCACGGTGACTCGTTGCGGTCGCTCGACGGCACCTACCGGTTCGAGCCCGACGGCGATGCGACGCGGGTGCACTACGACCTCACGGTGGACCTCACCATCCCCCTGCCGGGACTCATCAAGCGACGGGCCGCCGGGATGATCACGGGCACCGCCCTGCGCGACCTCAAGAAGGCGGTCGAACGCGCCTGACCGCGGCGCCGGTGTCGGCCACACGTGGACGCCGGTCCGGTCCGCCCCGTACGCTCGGGCCGACGGAGCCGATCGGAGCGAGGGAGGGAGCGGGCATGCGCGATCCGGGCACGCCGCGGCGCAATCCGCTCTTCGACCACACCTTCGACGAAGCCGACGAGGGTGCCGTGCCCTTCGCCGGTGCGCCGGAGGATCGGGCCGAGCCGCGACTGCGGGCCCTCGACGATCCGAGCGCGTGGAGCGACGACTTCGACTGGGACGACGATCCCTTCGCGGACCCGTACGCGGCCCGGGACGCCGAGTTCGGAACCGGGGATCCCTTCGCCCACGGCGCGCCCGGCCCGACCGATCCGCTCGCCGGACTCACGGGCGTCGTGGCCGCGCTCACCGAGGCCCAGCCCGAGGCGGTCGAGCACCTGGTGACCGCGGCGCACGAGGTCGTGCTCGCGGTGAAGTCGGTGGTCGACGCGACCGAGGCGGCCCTGGCCGCCCAGCGCGCCGACCTCGCCGCCCAGCGCGAGGCGCGCGAGCAGGGATGACCGAGCAGGGATGACCACCTCCGTCGGGATCGACCTCGGGGGGACGAACCTCCGCACCGCGGTCGTCGACGACTCGGGCACGATCCTCGGCGAGGACCGCCGGCCGGCCCCGACCGGGTGGGATGCGCTGCGGGCCGCGATGGTCGACGCGGTCGGCGTCGTGCGGGCCCAGCATCCGGAGGTGGTGGCCGTCGGTGTCGGAGCGGCGGGCATGGTCGGGCGTGACGGGGTCGTGCGGTACTCGCCCAACGTGCACGCGTTCTCGGACACGCCGGTGCGCGCCGACCTCGAGTCGGCGCTCGGACTGACCGTGGTGGTCGACAACGATGCGAACGTCGCGGCCTACGCCGAGGTGCGGGTCGGGGCGGCCCGAGGGTGCGACCACGCGCTCGTCATCACCCTCGGCACCGGGATCGGCGGCGGGATCGTGGTCGACGGCCGGGTGCTGCGCGGGGCGAACGGGTTCGCGGCCGAGGTCGGACACTTCCAGATCGATCCGAACGGCGCGATGTGCGCGTGCGGTGAACCCGGTCACTGGGAGGCGCTCGCGTCGGGGAACGCGCTCGGAGCGCAGGCGAGGCAGGCGGCGGTGCTCGGTCGGGCCGATGCGGTGCTGGCCCGCGCCGGATCGGTCGATGCGATCCGCGGTGAGCACGTCGCGGCGGCGGCCGCCGCCGGTGACCCCGGTGCCCTCGCGCTCGTGGACACCTTCGCGGGGTACGTGGCGGTCGGACTCGTCGGGCTGGCGAACATCCTCGATCCCGATCGCATCGTGATATCGGGCGGGCTCGTCGAACTCGGTGACCTGCTCCTCGAACCCGTCCGCCGACACTTCGTGGGCCACATCGAGGGCGCTGCGGCGCGCGCCGGCCTCGAGATCGTGCCCGCCGAGCTCGGCACCCGGGCCGGGGTGGTGGGCGCGGCGCTGCTCGCTGCGGCGACCGTCGGGTGAGCGCGGTGGTCCGGGTCGGGCTCACGCTCCCGTCGTTCCGCGACGAGATCGTCCCCCTGCTCGATGTCGCCGAGGCGGCCGAGGCCGCGGCGCTCGACGCGGTGTTCGCCTACGACCACCTGTTCCGGTACGGGTCGGACGGCGCGGTGCGCCCGGCACTCGAGCTCGGTGCGGTCCTCGGCGCTCTCGCCGCCGGGACGTCCCGGATCGCGATCGGGGCGCTCGTGGCCCGGGCGACGCTCCGACCGCCGGCGGTGCTCGCGAACGAGTTCGACACGGCGCGGCGCATCGCGGGGGATCGGGTCATCGCGGGGATCGGAGCGGGCGACGAGGAGAGCCGCGACGAGATGGTGACCTTCGGGTACGAGTTCGGTGACCTGCCGTCACGGCTCGCCGCGCTCGACGCCGCGGTGGACGCGGTCGCAGCCACCGGGGTGCCGGTCTGGGTCGGGGGCAACCCGAGGTTCGTGGCCGGGGCCGCCCTGCGGGCGGGCGCCTGGAACCGCTGGGGCGGCGATGCGGCGGGCTTCGCCGCGGGCCGCACCATGATCACGGCCGCCGCACTCGACGCCGGGGTGCTCGCGACCTGGGGCGGGCTGTGCGTGCTCGACGCCTCCGACGACGCTGCGGCGGCGAAGGCCCACCGGCTCGGTGCGGGTCCCCGCACGCTCGTCGGCGGGCCCGCCACGGTGGCCGCAGCCCTGCGCGCCTACGTCGATGCGGGCGCGGACTGGATCGTCCTGGGGCCGATCGACTCCTCCGACCCGGCCAACGCCCCGCTCGTCGGCGAGGTCCGGGCCCGCCTTGCCGGCTGAGGCCTCAGCGGGTGCCCGCGAGGAGCAGGCGCGCCGCCTCGGAGAGGTCGGCGAGCATCTGCTCGTCGTCGATCATGCCGCTGCTCCACGCCCCGAGCGCCGCGAACCACACGTAGCCGAGCGTCCGCAGTGCGGCGTCGGCATCCGCGACCTCGGTGAACCCGCCGGCGTCACCGAGGATGCCACGGAGCAGTTCGAGGATCTCCTGCTTGATCGCGGCGGCATCCGGTTCGGGCGAGCCGAGCGCGGTGACCATCGCCCCGGCGAGGCGCGGTTCCCGGGTGAGCGCGCGGGTGGCGCGCTCGAGCACGCCGTTCACCCGCTCGAGTGGGGTCGCGCCCCGGGTCGGGCGCTTGCCGAGGATGTCGCGCAGGGTCCCGGTCTGATCGGCGAGGGCCGCGAGCAGGAGTTGGTCCTTCGACGGGTACTGGCGGTACAGCGTGGCGAGTGCGACGTCGGCCCGATTGGCCACGTCGCGCATCTGCACCGCGTCGTACCCGCCCTGCTGGGCGAGTTCGATCGCCGCGTCCACGAGCCGACGGCGCCGCTCGGCCGTCTCCACCGCGCGCGGCGCGTTCGCGTTCGCCACGCCTCAGCCATCCTCGGGCAGGGGCGCGTAGTCGGTCGAACGGTCCTCGGTCCTGGCCGATCCGACCCGGGCCACCGCGTCGGCGAGGTCGGCCAGGAACGCGTCGATCGCGGGGGCCGTGCCGGCCGAGACCGTCGCGTGGATCGAGTCGGGCGGGGTCTGGCGGTCGAGGTGCCAGCCGCGGGCCCCGAGGTCGTCCATCACCCGGAAGATGTCGAGTCGCTCCGGATCGGCGGCCGCGATGGCCACGAGGTGCGCGTCGGGCTCGCCGAGCACGCGGAGCCCGTCGATCGCACGCACCCCCTCGACCAGGCGGATCGTGGCGTCGATGGTGGTGCGCACGAGTCGCAGGTACCCGGACTCGCCGAGGAAGTGCAGGACCGCCCACGACGCAGCGATCGGCACCGCCGATCGCGTCCCCTGGATGCCCGGGGACGCGTAGAACCCGCCGAGCCAGTCGTCGAACAGGAAGATCTGGTGGCGCCGCAGCTCGGCGGTGCGATGCAGCAGCACCGACGCGCCCTTGGGCGCGTACCCGAGCTTGTGGATGTCGGCCGAGATCGACGTGACACCTTCGACCCGGAAGTCCCACGGAGCGACGGTGAAGCCGAGCCGTTCCATGAACGGCAGGACGAACCCGCCCATGCAGGCGTCGACGTGGCACGAGATCCCGCGGCGGTGCGCGAGCGCGGCGATCTCGGGGATCGGATCGATGACCCCCTGCGGGTACTGGGGCGCGGAGCCGACGAGGAGCACCGTGTTGTCGTCGATGCACCGGGCCATGGCGTCGACGTCGACACGCCAGTCCTCGCGAACGTCCACGGCACGCACCTCGACGCCGTAGTCGTGGCCGGCCTTGTGGAAGGCGGCGTGCGCGCTGCGACCCAGCACGAGGTTGGGCTCGGTGATCCCACGCTCGGCGAGTGCTCGATCACGGGCCGACTTCACGGCGAGGAGGATCGACTCGGTGCCGCCCGAGGTCATGAAGCCGGCGGCCTCGCGGCCCTCGTCGCGACCGTGCAGCATCTCGGCGACCGCGTCGACGACCTCCTCCTGCATCCGCCCCAGGCTCGGGAAGGCGAGCGGGTTGAGCGCGTTCTCGGAGAGGTACATCACGCTCGCCTCGCGCACGACCTCCTCCACCTCGTCCCCCGCGTGGAACACGAGGGCGAAGCATCGACCGTTCCGCCAGTCCTTGTCGTCGGTGCGCATCGCCTCGAGCGCGGCGAGCACCTCGTCCCGACTCATCCCGTCCTGCGGCAGACCCATGGGGGCACGATAGGCCGCCACTGCGCGCGCCGGCCGGGAGGGTCCGGTCAGCTGATCGCGGCGAGCCGTCGGGCGACCTCGGCGCGGGCCACCCGGCGCAGGGTCGTCGCGTGCACCTGCTCGACGACCGCGGCGTCCCGACCCTCGGCCATCGTGTCGCCGCCCATCACCGCGCGGTCCTCGGGCGAGGGTTGGAAGGCGACGACCGGGATGCCCGCGGTCCGCAGCCGGCGGACCTCCTGGACGAGGCGCCGACGGAAGTGGAGACGCGGGGCGGTGCGCAGGTCGAAGGACATCGCCGAGCGTGCCACCGACATCGGCGAGGAGATGATGACGAGGTCGGGCCGGAGCGGGAGCACGAGGTCCGCGTTCGTCGCCGAGTACGCAGCGCCGTCCACGTAGTGGTGGCCGTCGATCTCGACCGGCCGGAAGTATCCGGGGATGGCCGACGACGCGCCGACGGCCGTGGCGAGGTCGGTGGCCGGCGCGCCCGCCCGGCCGAAGACGACACGGTGCCCGTCCTCGACCCGGACCGCACAGATCCAGAGCGGGTCCCGGCTCCATCCGGGTCCGGTGACGCCGTGGAGCGCGTCGGTCCAGGTCTCCGGAGGGACCCGCCCCTTCGGGAGCGAGACCGCGAGCACCGTCTCGGGCCGCAGCTGCCACGGTCGGGTCGCGAGCCGGCGCAGCAGCCGGGGGTGCGGTGGGCGGGGCAGGGTGCGGGGCCCGACCGGCGTGCGCCAGTCGCCGGCCTCGCCGAGGCGTCCCATGATCTCGTCGCCCTCGGGTGAGCGCGGTCGTCCGCGCAGCGTCGCCGCCGCATCCCTCGGGGACAGGCCGGCGCGGATGTAGGCGCCCGCCGAGGATCCGGCCGAGGTCCCCACGATGAGCGATGCGTCGCGGGCGTCCCAGCCGGTCGCGTCGGCGAGCCCGGACAACACGCCCGCGTGGAACGCCTGTCCGGTCAGGCCACCGGCACCGAGGACGAGCGCGACGTTCACCACGGGCCCACTATGCCAACCCGCGGTTCCGCCTCCGGACCCGGCCCGGTCGGCGTCGCGCTCAGGACGGGTCGCCCTCCGGGCCGTCGACCCCGGGCGGCGCGGCCTCACCTCGGGCCCGGCCGAAGTACTCCCAGGCCCGCTCGGGATCGATGATGACGAAGAGGCCCTCGGCCTCGGCGGTCACCACGCCGTCGACCGACATCGTGCCGCGCGCGGTGACCCGGCGGCCGTCGACCGCCTCGGTCCACGCCCGGAACTCGATGTCGGTGTGCAGGGGCGTGGGACGGCGGTACCGCACCTTGAGCGAACCGGTCATGCCGGGGTTGGCGCTCGCGACGTTGGCCATGCCGAGGATCTCGTCGAAGGTGAGCGCGATCCAGCCGCCGTGCACGTACCCGGGTGGGCCCTCGTAGGCGGCGTGGAACACGCCGTGGCCGACCACCGCGCCGTCGACGACGGTCCAGGAGAGCGGGGGCGCCACGGGGTTGACCGGGCCGACGATCGGGGAGCGCGTGAGGTAGTCGCCGTGGGACCGGGCCTCGAGGCGACGCCGGCCGCACTCGGCGGCCGCGTGCGGGGAGCCTGCGATCGCAGCGGCGATGGCGTCGGCCGCGTCCGCGGCATTCGCGAGCACGGCGTCCTCGACGTCGTCCCGGGTCAGGATCGCGTCGATCACGTGGCGCACCGCAGCCGTGAGGCGTCGACGCGGGTCGCTCGCGAACTCGGCCGTCGCCTCGGCGTCGAACGAGAGCGCGGCGAGCATGGCGTTCTCGACCGGCGCCCCGGGCGCCTCGTCGGTCATCGGCCGGTGAAGTTCGGCGGGCGCTTCTCGGCGAAGGCCCGCGGCCCCTCCTGGGCGTCCTCGGAGGCGAAGACCTCCCAGCCGATGCCGTCCTGGATCGCCATCGACTCGGCGTCCGAGAGCCCCTCGGTCTCCCGGAACGCCCGCAGGATGGCCTTCGTGGAGACGGGGCTGTTCGCGGCGACCTGGGCGGCCACCGCCCGGGCCACCGAGAGGGCCTCGCCGTCGGGGACGACCCGGCCGACCAGGCCGATCTCCTTTGCCTCGAGGGCGGTGATCGGCCGGCAGGCGAGGAGCACGTCCATGGCCAGGGTGTACGGGATCTGGCGGGGGAGTCGCACGGCCGAGCCCCCGAGGGGGAACAGGCCCCGCTTGGCCTCCCAGACCCCGAAGATCGCGCCCTCGGCGGCGATCCGGATGTCGGTGCCCATGAGCATCTCGGTGCCGCCGGCCACCGCGTAACCCTCCACTGCCGCGATGAGCGGCTTCGAGAGGCGGTGGTCGCGCAGCAGGGCCTTCCAGTGCAGGTTGGGCGTGTCGGCCATGGCCTGCCGGACGCGCTCGTCGTCCGAGGGCTTGGACATGGCCTTGAGGTCGGCCCCGGAGGAGAAGCAGCCGCCCGCACCGGTGAGGATGGCGACGCGCACGTCGTCCTGTTCGTCCACGTAGTCGAAGCCCTGCGCCAGCCCGACGAGCATGTCGGGGCTCAGCGCGTTCTTCGCCTCGGGGCGGTTCATCGTGAGCGTCACGACGTGGCCGTCCCGCTCGACGGTGCAGTGCTTCGTGCTCATGGGCAGGATCTCGGGCACGGGTTCCCCTCGGTCTCGACGACGTGCGAGAACCGATTCTACCTGAGGCCCCTCCCGCGCTACCCTCGTCGGGATCCGCCGGAGTGGGGCGGAGCACGGGTCGGGGGGCGGTGTTCGCAGCGCCCCGCGCGCTCGGGCGTCCCATCCGCGACGGTGTCGAACCACGCGAGAGGAACACCGATGTCGAGCCAGGTCACCCCCGTCAACCTCGACGACCCGAGCACCTACGCCGCCGGGCCGCCGATCGAGTTCTTCACGTGGTTGCGGAACAACGCGCCCGTGTGGTGGCACGAGTCGACGGACTACGCCCCCGGGTTCTGGGTGTGCACCAAGTACCGCGACGTCATCGACATCGAGCGGAACACCGGGGTGTTCTCCTCGGCCCGGCCCGGCGCGCTCCTCGTCGACCAGATGGAGGGCGCCGAGCTCATGATGCTGAACCAGGACGCGCCGCAGCACACGCGGCTGCGGAACCTGGTCGCCCGGGGCTTCACCCCGAAGGTCACGAAGCAGATGGAGGCACCGATCCGGGCCGCGGCGACCAAGATCGTCGACGCGGTGGTGGACCGTGACGACGTCTACGACTTCGTGCCGAACCTCGCCGCCGAACTGCCGCTCGTGGTGATCGCCGAGCTGCTCGGCGTGCCGTACGAGGACCGCAACAAGATCTTCGAGTGGTCCAACCGCATGATCGGCTCGGAGGACCCCGAGTACGGCGCGGGCGGGCCCGAGGCCGCGCTCAGCGCGTCCATGGAGCTCTACGCCTACGCCCAGAGCCTGGCCGACTCCCGGCGCGAACGTCCGCTCGACGACATCGTGTCGACCCTCATCAACGCCGAACTCGAGGGCGAGAAGCTCTCGGACATCGAGTTCAACGTGTTCGTGCTCCTGCTCTCCGTCGCGGGCAACGAGACGACCCGCAACCTGATCTCGGGTGGCATGTACACCCTGATGCAGCATCCGGACCAGATGGCCCGCCTGCAGGCCGACCGCGGCGGTCTGCTCGACACCGCGGTCGACGAGATGCTGCGGTACGTCAGCCCCGTCATGTACTTCCGACGCACCGCCACCCAGGACACCGAGATCCGCGGCGTCCCGATCGCCGAGGGCGACAAGGTCACCGTCTGGTACGGGTCGGCCAACCGCGACGAGGACATCTTCCCCGACGCCCAGACCTTCGACATCGGGCGCACGCCGAACGAGCACATCGCCTTCGGTGGTCGCGGACCCCACTACTGCCTCGGCGCGAGCCTGGCCAAGATGGAGATCCGCGTCATGTTCGAGGAGATCCTCACCCGCCTCCCGACCATCACCCAGGCCGGCGAGATCGAGCGGTTGCACTCGAACCTCATCAACGGCGTCAAGCACCTGCCCGTCCGCAACCGCTGACGGATCCGTACCCTTACCCGTCGGGCCCCTCCCGACGCGCGTCCCGCACCATCCACGAAGGGGAACCACGGTGACCGAACCGCTCCTCGCCCGGCACTCGCTCGAGTACCCGGGCGGCTACACCCGATCGGTCGGACCGATCATCGGCCGCTACCTCACCGGGCTGCGCGACGGTCGGATCGAGGGGGTGCGACTGGCCGACGGCCGGGTGCTCGTGCCGCCGACCGAGTACGACCCGGTCACCGCCGCCCCCACCTCGATCGACGACTTCGTCGAGGTCGGTCCCGCGGGCACCGTGGTGTCGTGGTCATGGGTGGCATCGCCCCGGCCCGACAAGCACCGCCTCGAGCGCCCGTTCGCGTTCGCGCTCATCCGTCCGGACGGTGCCGACACCGCCATGCTCCACATGGTCGACGTGGCCTCGGCCGACGCCATGAGCACCGGCATGCGCGTCATCCCGCGGTGGCGGGCCGAGCGGGTCGGCGGGGTCGCCGACATCGAGGCCTGGGTGCCCCACGCGGAGGGCGATCCGATCCCGGAGGTCCCGGCGATCCCGGGTGCGGACGCGACCGAGGCCGAGGAGGTCACCGGCATCCTCTCCGCCGGCCGCCTCGACTTCGAGATCTCGGCGGGCGCAGCGACCTCGCGGTTCCTGCTCGGCCTCGCCGAGGGCAAGATCATCGGTGGGCGTGCGCCGGACAGCGAGGACGTCTACGCAGCGTCACGGGGCACCGACCCCACGACCGGCGAGCCGACGAGCGTGGAGGTCGAGGTCCGCGACTCCGGCATCGTCACCACGTTCTGCATCGTGAACATCCCGGGGCTCTCCGACCTCGCACCCGAGATCCCCTACGCCTCGGCCCAGGTGCTGCTCGACGGTGCCAACAACACCTTCTTCGGCCTGATCCGTGGCTGCGAGGTCGACGAGGTGCGCATGGGCATGCGCGTGAGGGCCAAGTGGCGTGACGATCTCGCCGCCGACCACCGCAGCATCGAGTGGTGGGAACCGACCGGCGAGCCGGACGCCGACTACGCCGAGTACAAGGACTACCTCTGATGCGTGACGTCGCCGTCGTCTCCTTCGCCTACTCGACCAGCCCGAAGGAACTGGCCCACAACGAGGTCGAGATGATCGTGCCGGTCGTGCGCGAGGCCATCGCCGCCTCGGGCATCGCCCGCGAGGACATCGGGTTCACCTGCTCGGGCAGCCTCGACTACCTGCAGGGCGGTCCGTTCTCGTTCGTCATGGGCCTCGATGCGGTCGGCGCGTGGCCGCCGATCCGCGAGAGCCACGTCGAGATGGACGGGGCTTGGGCGCTCTACGAGGCCTGGGTCGCGATCCAGACCGGCGAGGTCGACTCGGCGCTGGTCTACGGGTTCGGCAAGCCCTCCCAGGGCGACGTCCACGAGATCATGACCCTGCAGTACGACCCGTACTACGTGGCCCCGCTGTGGCCCTCGATGGTCGACGTGGCGGCCCTGCAGGCCCGGGCCTACCTCGATGCGACCGGCCGCAGCGAGCGGGATCTCGCCGAGGTGGCGGCCCGCGCGCTGCGCGACGGCGCCTCCACCCCGCAGGCGATCCGATCCGACGCCGCTGCGACGGCCGACGCGCTGCTCGCCGAGCCGAAGGTCGCGGATCCGCTGCGGGCCAGCGACATCTTCCCGACGACCGACGGCGCCGCAGCGATCGTGCTCGCCGCCGACGACCTCGCCCGGAGGGTCTCGAAGCGACCGGTCTGGATCCGCGGCATCGACCACCGGATCGAACCGCACGCGCTCGGCTCGCGCGACCTGACCCGTTCGGAGTCCACCGCGATCGCGGCCCGCGCCGCGGGCGTGTCCGACGGACCTGTCGATGTGGCCGAGGTGCACGCCCAGTTCAGCCACGAGGTGCTGATCCTGGCCGAGGCGCTCGGGGTCGACCCGGGCATCGTCAACCCGTCGGGGGGTCCGCTGGCGGCCAACGGCGTCATGTCGGCCGGGCTCGTGCGCATCGGCGAGGTGGCACGTCGCATCGCGGCCGGGGAGGCGAACCGTGGTGTGGCCCACGTGACCTCTGGTCCCGCGCTGCAGCAGAACCTCGTCTGCGTCCTGGAGGGTGAGTGAGCATGGGCAAGCAACGGTGCGCCGTCGTCGGGGTGGGCCAGACCCACCACCGTGCGGCCCGCAAGGACGTCTCGATGGCGGGTCTCGTCCGCGAGGCCGCTCAGGAGGCGATCGAGGACGCCGGCATGACCTGGTCGGACATCGACGCGGTCGTCATCGGCAAGGCCCCCGACATGTTCGAGGGCGTCGCCATGCCCGAGCTCTACCTCGCCGACGCGCTCGGCGCGGCGGGCAAGCCGATGATCCGGGTCCACACCGCCGGCTCGGTGGGTGGGTCGACCGCCATCGTCGCATCGAAGTTGGTGCAGTCCGGTGTGCACGAGCGGGTGCTGACGGTGGCCTACGAGAAGCAGTCGGAGTCGAACGCGACCTGGGGCCTGTCCGTGCCGATGCCGTTCGCGCCTCCGCTCGTGGCGGGCGCGGGCGGTTACTTCGCGCCGATCATCCGCGCCTACATCTCGCAGAGCGGCGCGCCCCGTCACATCGGGCACCTCGTGGCGGTCAAGGACCGCCTCAACGCGCTCCGCAACCCGCGGGCGCACCTCCACCTCCCGGAGATCACGCTCGAGATGGTCGAGGAGTCGTTCCTGCTCTGGGATCCGCTGCGGTACCTCGACACCTGCCCGTCCTCGGACGGTGCGATGGCGATGGTGCTGGGCAGCGAGTCGGTGGCGGCCGCCGCCCCGAACCCGGTGGCCTGGGTGCAGGGCACCTCGATGCGCTCCGAGCCGACGATGTTCGCCCGGCGGAACCAGGTCAACCCCCAGGCCGGGCGGGACTGCGCCGCCGACGTCTACCGACAGGCCGGGATCACGAACCCCCGCACCGATCTCGACTGCGCCGAGGTGTACGTCCCGTTCTCGTGGTACGAGCCCATGTGGCTGGAGAACCTCGGCTTCGCTGACCTCGGCGAGGGCTGGAAGCTCACCGAGTCCGGCGCGACGGCGTCCGACGGCGACATCCCGTGGAACCCGTCCGGCGGGGTGCTGTCCTCGAACCCGATCGGTGCCTCCGGCATGATCCGGTTCGGCGAGGCGGCCCAGCAGGTGCGCGGCATGGCCGGAGGTCACCAGGTCGAGCTCCGCACCGGGAAGGCGATGGGCCACGCGTACGGCGGTGGCTCGCAGTTCTTCTCCATGTGGGTGGTCGGCGCGCAGAAGCCCGAGTAGACGAGGGCGGAGGCGCCGCATGACCCTCGGCACCGGCACGATCCCCGTGCCGTTCGGGTGGTTCCGGGTCGCGGACTCGGCCGAACTCGCGTCGGGCGCGCTCGAGTCGCGTCGCGTGTGCGCCCGGGACGTCGTGGTCTGGCGGACCGAGGCCGGCGAGGCGTGCTGCGCCGACGCGTGGTGCCCGCACCTCGGCGCGCACCTCGGGGTCGGCGGGCGGGTCGACGGCGAGTCCCTCGTGTGCCCGTTCCACGGGTGGGAGTTCGGGCCCGACGGCACGAACTGCCGCATCCCGTACAGCGGGCGGACG
>JBJTOY010000069.1:0-47130 GCA_046074845.1 Actinomycetes bacterium
CCAGGCGACCGCGTCGACGATGAGGGTCTCGTTCACGCCGTTGACCTGCGGGCGCCCCCCGTCGTCGCGCCGCATCGCATCGAGGGACAGCCCCCGGCCGGACCGGCAGGGCACGTAGCGCTGGAACGCGAACGGCGTCCCCGTCTCGTCGCGGGCCACCACGATCACGCAGTCCGCGTCCCGACCCGACAGGAGCCCATCGAGTGCCATGGAGAAGCCGCGATCCGGTTGCCCGTCGAGGTGCGCGTCCGAGATGCCGACGAGGGCGCGCCGGAGGGTCGGATCGAGATCGCCCTCCCGGTGCACCTCGGTCGTGATGCCGTGGCGGCGCGTCCGTGACACCGCTTGGCGCACCGGCCGCATCGTGCGCCCCTCGAGGTGGAACCCCGCGACCTCGATGATCGCCTCATCGCCGAGGTACTGGACCCGCAGACCCTGCTCGGTCCAGACGTCGAGCCGGTCCCCACGCACGCTGATCGCGGCGGGACGCCAGCCGTGGGCGTCGCAGCGCGCGATGAATCGGCGGACCGCATCCGGCGCACTCGCCTGATCCCCCACCGGGTCCCCCGCTGCGAGGCCGACGCCGTTGAGGTACCGGTAGGCGACCACGGCCCGCCCGTCGCTCGAGAACACGTACCGCTTGTCGTGGCGGAGCGCGAACGGGTCGAGCGAATCGCCGTCGGCGCGGTCGACGAGGACGCGCACCCGCTGCCGCTCCTCCTCGTGGACGACGAACCGGTCGGCGACCGGGGCGAGCGCGAGCAGCACGATCGCGATGAGCGAGCTGATCCCGAGCACGGTGAGCGAGGCGGGGAACCACTCCCCGAAGCCGCCCGGGATCGTGACCGGGCCGGTGAACCCGATGATGCGGGCGGCGACCTCACGGACGGCGAGCCAGGGCGTGAGCTCCGGGGACACCTCGCCGCGCACCAGGACGAGACCGGCGAGCCCGTACACGAAGGTGATGCCGAGCAGGCGCGGACCCCAGCGCAGGACGCTCGTCGTGCGGACCCGCGGCACCTGCTCGTCGAAGATCCTCCGGAACCGCCAGAGGAGCGCCCCCACCACCATGAGGACTAGCGCCTCCTCGACGTCGAGCCCCTTGCCGAGGTGGGTCACGAACGACACGGCGAGCAGGGCCAACGCAGCACGGAAGGCGGGACGACGGCGGTGGGCGAGCCCCCGGCCGACGAGGACGAGCGCGATGCCGAGCAGCGCGGTCGCGCCCGCCGCGATCTCCGTGAAGGCCGGGTCGAACGCGGTGTCGACGATCGAGAGCCGTTCGCGCAGTCCGGGCGTGAGGGCCGAGACGATGTTGAGGAGGCCCGCGAGCACGACGACGGCGCCCATCGCGCGGGCGATGCGGCGATCCCGCCGGGCCCGGCGGGCCTCGGGGGCGAGTTCGGCGCGCGGCGGTGCGGTCGGCGTGGCCATAACGGTCCCACGGTACCGGCGCCGCCGCCGGGTCCCGGTCACCGCGGGGACGTCAGCGTTGGTGCTGCGGACAGGAGTACGTCGTGCGGCCACCGACCTGCCGGATCACGAGCGGTGCGCCGTCGCGCGGGCAGAGCCCGCCCGGGAACCGCGCGTCCATGTGGTCGCCGGTGTGGGAGCCGCCACGCCGCTGCAGGGTGCGGAGGGTCGAACGGATCGTCCGGTGCAGCGACCGCACCTCCTCGGGCGTCAGCGAGTCCGCCCGACGAGCCGGGTCGAGTCCGACCCGCCACAGCGCCTCGTCGGTGAGGAGGTTGCCGAGGCCGGCGATCCGCGACTGGTCCATGAGCGTCGCCTTGAGCGGCGCCCGGCTCACCGCGAGCACGGACCGCAGGTGGGCGAGGTCGAGGTCGAACGCGTCGGGACCGAGACGGTCCTCGTCCGGGTCGAGTTCGACCGCTCCGAGGCGGCGGGGATCGCGCAGTGCCAAGGAACCGCCGTCCGCGAACCGCAGGGTCACCCGGTGCCAGGCCGGGTCCTCCCGGTTCGTCGCGTACCGGAGCGGGTCGCCCGCAGCATCGCCGTCGATGAGGATGCGGCCGCTCATGCCGAGGTGGAGCGCCACCACCGGACCGGCGGTCCGCGACCGGCCGACGCCCGAGGTGTCGAGCAGGATCAACTTGCCGCGCCGCCGGGCCTCGACGAGGCGACGCCCGGGGAGCGCGGCGCGCAGCGCCCGCGGCGTGAGCCCGCGCTTGAGGAACCAGGCGTCCGGCGCGTCGACCGCGACGATGCGCCGGCCGAGCGCGCGGGCCTCGATGAGGCGGCGCGCCTCCTCGGCCTCGAGGATCTCAGGCACGACGTCGGGCGATCAGATGTTGGTGATCGCGCCGGTCTCGGCGCCCTGCGCGAGACGCGCGTACTTCGCGAGGAAGCCCGACGTGTACCGGGGCTCCGGCAGCTTCCAGTCCGCCCGCCGCGCCGCGAGGGTGGCCTCGTCGACGAGCAGATCAATCGTGTGCTCGATCGCGTCGATGATGATCCGATCACCGTCCTCGACGAAGGCGATCGGGCCGCCGTCGACGGCCTCCGGCGCCACGTGCCCGACGCAGAAGCCGTGCGTGCCCCCGGAGAACCGACCGTCCGTGATGAGCGCGGCGTCGTGACCCCGACCGGCCCCCTTCATCGCACCGGTCACCGCGAGCATCTCGCGCATGCCCGGGCCACCCTTCGGACCCTCGTACCGGATGACGACGATGTCGCCGGCCTCGATGCGTCCGGCGAGGATCGCCTCCATGGCGAGCGCCTCGCCGTCGAACACGCGGGCGGTCCCCTCGAACCGCGGGTGGTCGATGCCCGCGACCTTCACGACCGCGCCCTTCGGGGCCAGCGAACCCGCCAGCACCGCGATCCCGCCGTGGACGTTGATCGGGTCCGAGAGCGGGTGCACGACGTCGCCGTCCGGCTCCGGCGGCGCGAGCGCGTCGAGGTTCTCGGCGACCGTGCGTCCGGTCACCGTGAGGCAGTCGCCGTGGATGAGCCCGGCCTCGAGCAGCTCGCGCATCACGACCGGCACCCCGCCGATGCGGTCGACGTCGGTCATGTGGTACTTGCCGTGCGGCTTGGTGTCCGCGATGTGGGGGACGCGGGCGCCGATGCGGTTGAAGTCCTCGAGCTCGAGTTCGACACGGGCCTCGTGCGCGATGGCGAGGAGGTGGAGCACGGCGTTCGTCGAACCGCCGAGCGCCATGACCACGGCGATCGCGTTCTCGAACGCCTGCTTCGTCATGATCCGGCGGGGCCGGAGGTCCTCGGCGAGCAGGTGCATGACCGCCCGACCGCTCTCGTACGCGTAGTCATCGCGCCGCCGGTCGACCGCCGGGGCCGACGCGCTGCCCGGCAAGGACATGCCGAGCGCCTCGCCCACCGAGGCCATCGTGTTCGCCGTGAACATGCCGGCGCACGAGCCCTCGGTCGGGCAGGCCTTGCGCTCGATCTCGCCGAGTTCGTTCTCGGAGAGCGTGCCGGCGGCGCACGCGCCGACCGCCTCGAACACGCTCACGATGTCGAGCACCTGATCGCCGTGGTGACCCGGGAGGATCGATCCGCCGTATACGAAGACCGACGGGAGATCGAGCCGGGCCGCCGCCATGAGCATGCCGGGCAGGCTCTTGTCGCAGCCGGCGAAGGTGACGAGCGCGTCGAGGCGCTCGGCGTGCATGACGCACTCGACGGAGTCGGCGATGATCTCCCGGCTCACGAGCGAGCCCCGCATGCCCTCGTGACCCATCGAGATGCCGTCGGAGATCGCGATGGTCACGAACTCGATCGGGAAGCCGCCGGCGTCGCGGACGCCGACCTTGGCCCGCTTGGCGAGCCGGTCGAGCGGGAGGTTGCAGGGGGTGACCTCGTTCCACGAGGACGCCACGCCGACCTGGGCCTTGCCGAAGTCGCCGTCGGTCATGCCGATCGCCCGGAGCATGGCGCGGGCGGGGGCCCGCTCCATCCCGTCGGTCACCTCTGCGCTGCGGGGCTTCATGTTCTCGGTCATGGCCGCGAGGGTACAGGACGAGGTCCGATCCCCCGCCCGCGGCGGGCCGCCCCGGCGACGGGTACACCGCTCCTAGGCTCGCCGTTCGTGACCCGCCGCCTCCGTATCGACGCACCGCTGGTGGCGGTGGACCTGCGCGCGGTGCCGGAGCGGGCGCGTGCGATCGAGGCGCTCGGGTACGACGGCGCCTTCACCTTCGAGGGGCCGCACGATCCGTTCTTCCCGCTCGCCCTCGCGGCCGAGCACACACGTCACATCGAGCTCACGACCGCCATCGCGATCGCGCTCGCCCGCTCCCCGATGACCGTGGCCCAGATCGGGCGCGATCTCAACGACCTCGCCGGCGGGCGCGCCATCGTCGGGTTGGGGTCGCAGATCCGCCCGCACATCGAGCGCCGATTCTCGATGCCGTGGTCGCAACCGGCCGCGCGCATGCGTGAGTACGTGCTCGCCCTGCGCGCCATCTGGGACACGTGGCAGCACGGCACGCCGTTACGGTTCGAGGGCGAGCACTACCGCCACACGCTCATGACCCCGTTCTTCGATCCGGGTCCGTCCGACCACGGCGTCCCACGCGTGCACCTCGCCGGCGTCGGAGCCCGCATGACCGAGGTGGCGGGCGAGGTCGCCGACGGCTTCCTCGTCCACCCGTTCAGCACCCCGGAGTTCGTCCGCGAGGTCACCCGGCCGGCGCTCGAGCGCGGGGCGGCTCACGGTGAACGCTCGCTCGACGGGTTCGAGATCACCTGGCCGGTGATGGTCGTGAGCGGGACGACCGAGGAGGCGATGGCCGCGGCGCACTCGGTCGTGCGCACGCAGATCGCGTTCTACGCGTCGACGCCGGCGTACCGGGTGGTGCTGGAGCACCACGGGCTCGACGACCTCCAGCCTGAACTGCAGCGGCTCACCCGCGAGGGTCGGTGGGCCGAGATGCCCGCGCTGGTCGACGACGACCTGCTCGCACTCCTCGCCGTGGTGGCCGAACCTGATCGCGTGGCGGCCGCGATCCGCGAACGGGTGGGCGATCTCGTCGACCGGGTGTCGGTGAACGCGCCGTACGAGTCCGACCCGGCCGCGTGGGCGACGGTCGTCGACGGCATCCACGCCGACTGAGAGGCCGAGACCCGGCGCAATCGCCGAACGGTGTGCGCGTGAGTCGAACCAGACCGGCACGTGCGCACAACGTTCGTTCCTTCGGTGGTCGCCTAGGCGGTGTCGACGCGCAGGAACGCCTCAGCCCGGCGCCCCTCGGGGAGCCCGGCGGCCTGCGCGGTGACCTCCGACCACACGCGCACGAGTTCCTCGGTGCGCACCGGGTCGGCGTGCTGACTCTCGTGGGCGAGCAGCGCCGCGATCTTGCGGTCGATCTGCGCGGTGATGTCGACGTGCACGTCGGCCTGCGGGTGCCCGATCACGTAGACCTCGCGGGCCGTCCAGGGCTCGAAGCCCTCGGCCAGCAGTTCCGGGTGCGCGAACTCGTTGCGGGCATCCGGGTACACCGCGGCGAGCGCGGCCTCCCCGGACGCGAGGTGATCCGGGTGGCTGGCGTAGATGCGGTCCCAGCGGCGCTCCGGCGATTGCACGCACACGCGGTCGGGCCGCACCGTGCGGATGACCCGCGAGATGTCGCGCCGCAGGTCCAACGACGCCGTCACCCGACCGTCCGGATACCCGAGGAAGTGCAGTTCGGTCACCCCGACCACCGCGGCCGCTGCGGTCTGCTCCTCTCGGCGGATCTCGGCCATCCGCGCGCGCGTGATCGTGTTGTCGGAGCCGCCCGCGTCACCGTCGGTGACGAGGCAGTACGCGACGTGGATGCCCGCGTCCGTCCAGGTGGCCACCGACCCGGCTGCGCCGAAGTCGACGTCGTCGGGGTGCGCGGACACGACGAGGATGCGCTCGATCCCCGTGTCCTCGCTCGGCCGCATCGACATCGGGCTCAGCCCAACTTCTCGTCGAGCAGGCGGTTGAGCAGTTGCGGGTTGCCCTGCCCCCTCGAGGCCTTCATGGCCTCGCCCATGAGGAAGCCGCGTTTCTTCTTGCGGGCCTTGTCGTCGCCGGTGCGGTACTCGGCCACCGCGTCGGCGTTCGCCGCGAGCACGTCGTCGATGATCGAGCCGAGTGCGCCCTCGTCGGACACCTGAGCGAGCCCGCGGGCATCGGCCACCTCGCGCGGCGAGCCCTCGCCGGCGAGCGACCCGGTCAGGACCTCCTTGGCCTGGCCCCGCGAGATCGCACCCTCGGCCACGAGCGCGACGAGTTCGGCGAGGCCTGCCGGCGCCAGCGCCCACTGCGCGGGCTCGGTGCCCGTCTCGTTGCCGTGCGCGAGCAGTTCACCGGTGGCCCAGTTCACGACGTCCCGGGCCGTGCCGCCCGCGAGCGCGTCGACCGCACCCTGTGCGTAGGCCGCGAGCCCGGGCGTCGCGACGATGACCCGAGCGTCGTGCTCGGAGATGCCCCAGTCGGCGACGAGACGGGCTCGCTGCGCGGCCGGGAGTTCGGGCACCGCGGCGATCGCGGCGGCCCGCATCTCGGCGGTCGGCGCGACCGGCACGAGGTCGGGCTCGGGGAAGTACCGGTAGTCGGAGGAGCCCTCCTTCGACCGCATGCCGTGGGTGAGGCCGGCCTCCTCGTCCCAGTGCCGGGTCTCCTGCACGATGCGTTCGCCCGACTCGGTCGCCAGCGTCTGCCGTTCGATCTCGTACTCGATCGCCCGACCCAGGGACCGGATCGAGTTCATGTTCTTGATCTCGACCTTGGTCCCGAGTTCGGTCGCGCCCACGGGCCGGATGGAGACGTTCGCGTCGACGCGCATCGACCCCTCCTCCATCTTCACGTCGGAGACGCCGATCGCCAGCAGGATCGCCCGCAGTTCGGTGACGTAGCCGCGCGCCTGCTCGGCCGAGGTGATCTCCGGACGGCTCACGATCTCCATGAGCGGAACGCCCGCGCGGTTGTAATCGACGAGCGAGTGGTCGGCGTCGTGGATGCGACCGCCACCACCCACGTGCGTGCTCTTGCCGGTGTCCTCCTCCATGTGCGCGCGCTCGATGCCGATGCGGGCGCCGTCGACCTCGATCCAGCCGTCGGCGCAGATCGGCTCGTCGTACTGCGAGGTCTGGAAGTCCTTGGGCATGTCCGGGTAGAAGTAGTTCTTGCGGTGGAAGATCGAACGCGCCGGCACGTCGAAGTGGAGGGCCTCCCCGATGCGCAGCGCGTACTCCACCACCCGCTCGTTGAGCACGGGCAGCGAGCCCGGGAGCCCGAGGCATACCGGGCAGATGTTCGTGTTGGGCTCGGCCCCGAACTCGTTCGCGCACCCGCAGAACAACTTCGTAGCGGTGGAGAGCTCCACGTGCACCTCGAGGCCGATGACGGTCTCGTACGCGCTCATGACGCCACCCCCGCGGCCTCCACGACCCGGGCGGCCCGGAACATCGTGGCCTCACCGAGCGCGGGGGCGAGCACCTGCACGCCGATCGGGAGTCCGTCGGCACCGAGTCCGAACGGGACGCTCATCGCCGGGTGCCCGGCGAGGTTCGTGGGGATCGTGCAGATGTCGGACAGGTACATGGCGAGGGGATCGGCGGTCTTGGCCCCGAACGCGAACGCGGTGGTCGGCGCGGTCGGCGACAGCAGGACGTCGCAGCGTTCGTAGGCGGCCGCGAAGTCCCGCATGATGAGCGTGCGCACCCGCTGGGCCTGGCCGTAGTAGGCGTCGTAGTAGCCGGCCGAGAGCGCGTACGTGCCGAGCATGATGCGGCGCTTCACCTCGGGCCCGAACCCGGCGTCGCGGGTCGCGGCGTTCATCTCCTCGACGTCCGCGCCCTCGACCCGCAGGCCGTAGCGCACGCCGTCATAGCGGGCGAGGTTGCTCGAGGCCTCGGCCGGCGCGATGAGGTAGTACGCAGAGAGCCCGTAGACCGTGCTCGGCACCGAGACGCGCTCGACGCTCGCCCCGGCGGCCTCGAGCGCTGCGGCGGCCCGCTCGACCGCGACCCGCACCTCGGGGGCGATGCCGTCGGCGTCGGTGAGTTCGGATGCGATGCCGACCCGCAGGCCGGCGACGTCGGCCCCGTCACCGAGCAGCGCGGTCGGCGGCGCGTCGATGGAGGTGGAGTCCCGCCCATCGTGGCCCGAGATCACGTCGAGCAGGAGGGCGGCGTCGTCCACGGTCGCCGCGAACGGACCGATCTGGTCGAGGCTCGACGCGAACGCGACGAGCCCGTACCGCGACACCGCGCCGTACGTCGGCTTCACCCCCACCACGCCGCAGAGCGCCGCGGGCTGCCGGATCGAGCCGCCGGTGTCGGATCCGAGCGCGAGCGGGGCGAACCCGGCCGCCACGGCGGCCGCCGATCCGCCGCTCGAACCGCCCGGCACCCGAGAGGTGTCGCGGGGGTTGCGGGTCGGACCGAACGCCGAGTTCTCGGTCGAGGACCCCATCGCGAACTCGTCGAGGTTCGTCTTGCCGACCGGGATCCCGCCGGCTGCGAGCACCCGCTCGACGACCGTGGCGTCGTACGGCGGACGCCACCCCTCGAGGATGCGCGAGGAGCAGGTGGTCGGGACACCCCGGGTGCAGAGGTTGTCCTTGAGGGCGACGGGCACGCCAGCGAGCGGGCCGGGGTCCTCCCCGCGGGCCACCGCGGCGTCGACCGCATCGGCCGCAGCCAACGCCTCGTCGCGCGTCACCAGGTTGAAGGCGTGGATCTCGCCCTCCCGGGCGTCGATCGCCGCGAGGTGCTCCTCGGTGACGGAACGGGCCGAGCGCGCCCCGGAGCGCACGGCGGCCGCGAGCTCGAGCGCGCTCGCCATCACCCCTCCCCCATGATCCGCGGGACGCGGAACCGGCCGTCCTCGGCCGCCGGGGCGGCGGCGAGCACCTCGTCCCGATCCAGCGACGCGGTGCGCACGTCGGGCCGCAGCACGTTCGTGACCGGCAGCGGGTGGGCCGTGGGCCCCACGCCGTCGAGATCGAGGCCCGCGACGTCGTCGGCGTGATCGAGGATCACCGCGAGTTGACCGGTGAACTCCTCGGCCTCGGCCTCGGTGAGTGCGAGCCGGGCCAGCCGGGCCACGTGCTCGACATCGGCCCGCGTGATGCGCGCGCTGGGGGTCGGTTCGGACATGGCGGCGAGTCTACGGGCCGACCCTGCGCCGGAACCGGGCCGGAGCGGCGCGTCAGCGGTAGGGATCCTCGGGTCCGAGCGGATGCTCCCACCACGACGCCTCGGACGGGGTCCAGTCGGGGTCGGGGTGGATGCAGTCGACCGGGCACACCGGCGGGAGGCACTTGCCGCAGCCACTGCACAGTTCCGGGAGGATGATGACGTCGAGCCCGTGGTTGAAGATCGCCCCGAACTGCGGCGGACAGTGACGCAGGCACGTGTCACAGTTGATGCAGATCCCCATGTCGATGCGCAGCGGCGGTGACTGCCACTTCGGCGAACGGGTGCGGGATGCGACGCGCTCGTCCCGCGTCTCGGCCGACATGGGGCCGAGCGTAGGCCGTGGACGTGGCGGCGGTGGTGGCCCACCGGTAGTGTCGGATCGTCCCGTGGCACCCGAGGAGGCCCCCCGTGTCCAAGCACCCGTTCCTCTCCGACGAGTGGTTCGCCGTCGTCCAGCGCCTCATCGAGGATCACGGGGCCGAGGCTCCGGCCCACGCCGAGGTCATGCTCAACCTCACGATCACCGGCACGCCGTTCGGCGATGAGCGCCACATCCACATGGGCGCCCGGGGCGGACAGGGCCGGGTCGCCATCGGTCACGACGACGGTGCGGATCTCACGATCACCACCGACTACGACACCGCGAAGGCGATCTTCGTGTCGGGCGACCCGCAGGCCGGGATGCAGGCGATGATGCAGGGCAAGCTGAAGATCCAGGGCGACATGTCCAAGCTCATGGCCATGGCCCAGGGTGGCGGAGCGCCCGGCGGGAACCCCGCACTCGCCGAGGCGATCCAGGGCATCACCGAGTAGGCGGGGCCGGCGGTACCGCCGGAACGAGTCGGGTCGGCCCCAGCCGGGCTCCTAGCCTGACGGCATGCCGAGCACGCCGCGCACCGGGCCCCGACCGGGCACCGCGCAGTCCGCGCTCCGGCACCGCGACTTCCGCATCGTCTGGACCGGGACCTTCACGTCCAACATCGGCACGTGGATGCAGAACGTGCTCCTGGGCGCGTACGGCTACACGCTCACGCGGTCGGCCGCGTACGTCGGGGTCCTCTACTTCGCCCAACTCGGACCGCTCCTGCTGCTCTCGATCCTCGGCGGGGTCGCGGCCGACACCTTCGACCGCAAACGCCTCCTCGTCGTGATGCAGATCGAGCAGCTCATCGGCTCCCTCGTCCTGGCCGTCCTCGCGATGTCGGATCGGCCGAACCTCGTCGGCATCGCGCTGTGCGTGCTGGCCATCGGCATCGGGAACGCGTTCTCGGCTCCGGCGATGGGCGCCATCCTCCCCACGCTGGTCCCCCGCGAGGACATCCCCGGGTCGGTGTCGTTGCAGTCGGTCCAGATGAACCTGTCCCGGGTCATCGGCCCGGTGCTGGGTGCCCCGCTGTACGCCGCCTTCGGCGCCGCGGTCGTGTTCGCGGTGAACGCCGGGACCTACCTGTTCGCGATCGTCAGCCTGCTCATCGCCAAGTACGGCCGCACCGCGACCCATCCGCCCACCGAACGCGGGCTGGCCCGACTCATGTCGGGGTTCCGGATCGCCCGGCGGGACCCGCTGATCCTGCGCGTGCTCACGACGCTCACGATCTTCTCGTTCTGCTCCCTGACCTTCGTCGGGCTCATGCCCGTGGTCTCCGCGGTCAACTTCGGGATCCGACCGCGCAGCGCGCAGTACGGGACCCTGTACGCCGTGTTCGGGTTCGGGGCGGCGATGGGGGCCATCGCGGTGGGCACCGTGCTGCACCACGTCCGCAAGGAGCGGCTGGTGCGTGCGGGCCTCGTGGCCTTCGCCGTCCTGCTCGTCGGGTTCGCCGCGGTCCGCCGCCCCGCGCTCGCCTACCCCGCGGTCTGCGTGTTGGGGTTCGCGTACTTCGTCGTCATCACCGCGCTGTCCACCGTGCTGCAATCGCACCTCGACAACGCGATCCGTGGGCGCGTCATGGCCCTCTGGATCATGGGCTTCGGCGGCACCGTGCCCCTCGGCGTGTTCGTCGGCGGCTGGATCGAGCAGGCCATCGGCGTCACCTTCGTGCTCATCTACGGCGCCGTGGTCGCCCTCGCCCTCGCCTGGTACGCGGATCTCGCCCGCGCCGAGGCGCGCAGCCGCGCGCTCGCCCCGACCTGACTCAGGCCCGGCGCCGCAGGTGCGGCGCGAGGAACGAGGCCGCGAGCGCGCCGGACACCGCCATGCACGCACCGACGAGGTAGGCGGGACCGAACGAGGCCGCACTCCGACCCCCGCCCTGGATCGTCGAGAGCACCTGGATGCCGGCCACCGTACCGATGGAGGCGACCATCTGCTGCGCCGCGTTCGCCACGCCCTGATCCTCGTACGGCACCGCGTTGGCCGCGCTCGAGACCAACGAGGGCGAGGCCGAACCCATGCCGAGGCCCGAGAGGAACAGGCCCGCGAACACGAGTGCGATGTTCCCGGAGAGCGCGGCGACGGTGAAGGCGACCATGGACCCGGCGAGGATCGTGAGTCCGGTGACCGCGCTGCGGCGGACCCCGACGCGGGCCGCGACGTACCCCGCGCCGGCGGCCACGACGCTGAAGGTCAACGGACGGACGATGGAGGCGCCGGCGGTGGCGGCCACCGAGTACCCGAACCGGTACTGGAAGAGCAGCGGCGTGATGATGAACCCGCCCATGTAGGCGAAGTTCGACGCGAACTGCGACGACAGCGAGGCCGAGAAGTCCCGCTGTCCGAAGAACGCCAGCGGGAGCAGCGGGTGATCCGCGCGTCGCTCGGCCCGGACGAACCCGGCGAGGCCGATCACCGCGAGGACCGCGAGGACCGGCACGATCGGACGGCCCCAGCCCTCGCGGCCGCCGATGGTGAGGGCGAGCAGCGCCGAGGTGGTGCCGACGGCGAGGGTCGCGGCCCCCGCCAGGTCGATCGGCTGACGATCCCGGCGCGGCGCCTCGCGCAGGACGACGAACCCGAGGACGAACGCGGCGATCGACAGCGGGGCCTGGGCCACGAACAGCGCGCGCCACCCGAAGATCTCGACCAGCGGCCCGCCGGCGATCACGCCGATGACCGGGGCGCCGGCTCCGACGAGGGACCACCACCCCATCGCCTTGACCCGGTCGGCCGGCGGGAAGGTGCGCATGACGAGTGCCATCGCGGTGGGCCCCATCGCGGCGCCCGGGATCGCGCCGAGGATCCGGAACGCGATGAGCGAGGGCCCGTTCCAAGCGAACGCGGTGAGGATCGAACCGACGGTGAACCCGAGGAGCCCCAGGAGGTAGACCCGCCGCAGGCCCCAGACGTCGCCGAGCTTGCCGAACAGCGGCATCGTGAGCGCCACCGCGAGCAGGGGACCGGTGACCACCCAGGTGAGGGACGCGGTCGAGGTCCCGAGGTCCTCGGCCACGGTCGCGAGCGACACGCCGATGATCGTGATGAGCGCGCCGGCCACGAAGACGCCGGCGAGCCCGGCCCCGAGCACCCACCAGCGGTAGCCCGGGCGCTCGTGGAACGCGACGCCGCCCGGGCGGGCGTCGGCGGTGGGGGGTGTGGTCACACGTGCTCGATCCGGTCGGGGCCGGGGACGAGCCTACGGGGCCGACCCCGCGCACCGGCCCTTCGCGCGACCCGATCCGGGCCGGATCAGGTGTGGCGCGAGGTCACCGGTCCGGCCACCCGCGGCGCCTCGGCCGGTGCTGCCGGTTCGGCCCACCAGGCGGCATCGGGCCACACGCGCTCGGTCTCGACGACCGGCGGGCGCGGCCGCAGTGGGCGGCCGAACCCCATGCCCGGCCGCGGCGATCCCGGCCGACTCGTCCCGCCCCGCAGTCCTCGACGCATCCCGAGCTCCCGTGCCGTCGTCGGCGCCGTGTGCGACCGACCTCGGGCACTATCGGGCCGAGGGCCGACGGGTGCAACGCATCGCGGGGGATCCGCGCCGACTCTTGAGCACCGGTTGACCCGGTCGGGACCCCGATGGGACGGAACGGCACGATTCGGACATCGCCCGGGCGGGGCGAACGCCGGGTCAGCGGGACTTTGCGAGGCCGGTCGGTGCGACCTGCTGGAGCGCGGCGACGGTCCACCGCTCCTCGTTGTTCGTGATCTTCTCCGACAGCGTCCACGGCTGGAAGCGCTGCACGGTGTCGCCCTGCACGAGGAAGGCCTCGCCCGAGAACGGGCAGTCGGCCGTCGCGAGGTACGCCACCATCGGCGACACGTTCGCCGGGTTCCACGCGTCGAAGGTGGCCGCGTCCTCCGGCTTCCTCACGACGTCGGAGAGCCCCGGGGTCGACTCGGTCATGCGCGTGCGGGCGGCCGGGGCGATCGCGTTCGAACGCACGCCGTAGCGCTTGAGCTCCATGGCGACGATCTGGGAGAAGGTGGCGATGCCGCTCTTGGCCGCGCCGTAGTTGGCCTGACCCGGGTTGCCGAGCAGACCTGAGGTCGACGAGGTGTTGATGATCGCGGCGTTCACCTCCTTGCCCGCCTTCGACTGCTCCCGCCAGTACGCGGCGGCGAAGCGGGTCGGGGCGAAGTGACCCTTGAGGTGGACGTGGATGACCGCGTCCCACTCGGCTTCGGTCATGTTGACGAGCACCCGGTCGCGGAGGATGCCCGCGTTGTTCACGAGCACGTGGAGGTCACCGAACGCGTCGATGGCGGTCTGCACGAGGCGCTGCGCACCCTCCCACTCCGCCACGTTGTCGTGGTTCTCGACCGCCTCGCCGCCCATGGCACGGATCTCGTCCACGACCTTCTGGGCCGCGGATCGGTCCTCACCGCTGCCGTCGACGTTGCCGCCGAGATCGTTGACGACGACCTTGGCGCCCTCCTGCGCGAACAGCAGCGCGTGCTCGCGGCCCAGGCCGCCTCCGGCGCCGGTGATGATCGCGATGCGTCCGTCGAGTGCACCCATGTCGGTCTCCCCATCGAGGTCTGCGGCGTCGTCGGGCGACACCGTGAGCGGTCCGGGCGAGACTACGCGGCCGTCCCGGCGGCCCGCACACCCGTACCGGGCGTCACGTCGATCAGAAGAACAGGGTGACGGTGGCGTTGCGCTTGACGGTCGTGCCCGCGGGCGGGTCGGTGGCCCGCACGGTCGCACCGGGGCGGTACGCGCCCGAGACGGCCGAGTTCAGGCCGGCGGCCTGCAGGGCGGCCGAGGCGGCGTCCAACGAGAGGCCGCGCACGCTCGGCACCGTGACGACGTCGGGACCCTTGCTCACGATGATCCGAACCTGTGCGCCCGGTTGGGCCGTCCCGTCGCCCGCCGGGTCGGTGCCGATCACGGTGCCGCTCGGCACGGTGTCGCTGAACGCGTCACCCCGGACCGGAGCGAACCCGGCGTTCGCGATGGCGGCGACCGCAGCGTCGTAGGACTGCCCTGCGACGTCGGGGATCGGGATCGGGCGGCGCCCGTCCGAGACGACGAGCGTGACGGTCGAGAAGCGGGGTGCACGACCGGCCGGTCGGGTCGCGATGACGGTGTCCTTCGGGCGTTCCTCGTCGTAGCGCCGCTGCACCTCGACCGTGAACCCTGCGTCGGTGAGCGTGGTCTGGGCCTCGGTCAGCGGTCGACCGGCGACCCGCGGGATCGCGATCGGCGCCGCACCGCGGGACACCACGAGCCGGATCTCACCGCCCTCGCGCACCTCGTGCCCGGGGCTCGGTTCCTGGGCGATGACCGTGCCCGCGGGATCGTCGGAGAACCGCTCGTCCTCCTGCACGAGGAGTCCGGCCCGTGCGATCGCGTCGCGCGCACTCGCCACCGTCCCACCCACCGTGTTCGGCACGGTCACCTGGGCGCCGAGGTCCGGCACCCCGATGAGCGCGACCGCGCCGATGAGTGCGGCGGCGATCGCGGCGCCCACCACCATCGACATGCTGATGCGGACCCGCCGCCGGGGGGCCGGCCCAGGGGCCGGCCCAGGTGCCGCGTCGGCCTCCTGGTCGAAGAGCACGGGCCGACTCGCCGGGATCTGGGTCGGGTTCGGGTCGGCGATCGACGCGTCGAGCCCGGCGAGGCCGAGCGGCCCGGGCGGCGGGAGCCGACGGCCCGCATCCTCGATCGCGCCGCGCATGGTCGCAGCGTCCGGGTACCGGTCCTCGGGGTGGACCCGACCCGCGCGCTCAACCACCGCGACCAGCGGACCGAGGGCCGCCGGGGCCTCGATCGGGTTGAGCGTGCGCGCCGCGAGGGTGCCGAGCGCGGTGTCGGACGCGAACGGCAGGACACCGGTCACCGCCTCGACCAGGCACAGCGCGAGTGCGTAGAGATCGGCGCGCCCATCGAGCGCGACGCCGCTGGCCTGCTCGGGGGACGCGTACCGGGCGGTCCCGAGCACCGAGCCCGACGGTTCGGTCCACGAGGCCTCGGCGAGCGCGCGGGCCAGGCCGAAGTCGGCGACCCGCACGATGCCGTGCTCGTCGAAGAGCAGGTTCGCCGGCTTGATGTCACGGTGCACGAACCCGCGACCGTGGGCGTACTCGAGGGCCGAGGCGACCTGGGCCCCGACGTGCGCGGCCTGCGCCGGGCTGAGGCGGCCGCCCGCGTCGAGGATCCCGCGCAGCGATCCGCCGGTGAGGGCCTCCATGACCATGAACGGCACCCCGCCGTCCTCGCCCCAGTCGTGCACCGCCATGACGTTCGGGTGGTGGAGGGCCGCGGCGAGCCGGGCCTCGTTCTGAAACCGGCGCAGGAAGCCCGGATCGTCGGCCAGGGCCGGGTGCAGGACCTTCACCGCCACCCGACGCTTCAGGGTGAGGTCGTCGGCGAGGAAGACGCGGCCGCTCCCACCGGTCCCGATCGGGGTGAGCAGGCGGTAGCGACCGGCGAGCACACGCCCGACGAGGTCACCACCACCGACGAACGCCATGGGCCGAGGGTACCGGCGGGTGCCGCGGAACACGCGGACGCACGCCCGTCGCGATGGTCGGGCCCGCCGGTCGCAGGGGTACCGTGCCCGCATGCCCACCGCACCCTCGAGCACCGCGTCCGGTCGCCGGAAGGCGATCCAGCACCCCGGACGGTTCGCGATCGTGTGCGGCGGCCTCATGGCGGTCGCGAGCATCGGGCTCATCGCGGTCCTCTCGGCGGACACCGAGACGACGACCCAGCGCACGCCGAGTGGTGACGTCACCGATGTCTCCCCCGCGCCGAACACGATCGTGCCGCCGCAGTCGGCGATCGTGGTCGACCTGCGCGACGACCTCACCGGATCGCTGCAGGTCTGCGACCCGACCCGGACCTGCGTGGACATCCCGGACGATCAGGTCGAGCGCGTGATCGCACTCGGACGGGTGACCTTCCAGCCCGGTCCCGGCAAGGAGATCGACCGGTTCCAGCCCGGGGTGAACACGGTGATCGTCACCATCGAACGCCAGGACGATCCCGGCGTGCTGTTCGACCGCTACCAGTGGTCGTTCACCTCGAAGTCCTGACCGACGCTCCGGTTCAGGGGACGACGAAGGTCGCCTCGCCCCGGATGGCGGTGCCGCCGTCGCGACGGCGCACCTCGAGGCGCAGCTCGACCCTCCGCTCCCCGTCCTCGTGCCGGCCGGTGACCTCGCCCGAGCACTCGAGCACGTCACCCGCCCAGACCTGCTCGCGGAACGAGACCGCGAATCGACGGACGTTCGCGGCGCCGAACAGATCGGTCGCGTAACTCCCGAGGATCCCGGCCTGGAGCATGCCGACCGAGAACGGCTCGGGGAAGCCCGCGGCCCGTGCGAACGCGGCGTCGTGGTGGATCGGATTGAAGTCACCCGACGCGCCCTGGTAGCGGACGAAGTCGGTGAGGGTCAGCGGCCCGTACTCGCGAACCGGCAGCGTCGCGCCGACGGCGAGGTCGTCCCACGCGATCACGACGCACCTCCCTCGACCGGGGGTCGTGCGGTCTCGATCGCGGTGCTCCGAGCCTCGGCCACGAGCCGACCGTCGTCGTCCCGGAACTCGGTGACCGAGATCACGAACGTCATCGTGCCGCCGCGCGACCCCTCCTTCTCGTAGATGTCCTCGACCCGGGTGCGTACGTGCAGGCGAGTGCCCGCTGCGGGCGGCGGGCCGTGGAACACGTACTCCTGCCCGCCGTGCAGCAGTCGCTTGAGATCCATCTTCACCTTCGAGAACACCCCGGCCCCCGGGGTCGACCAGAACTGCTGGGTGGTGAGGAAGGTCGGCGGGATGACCGGAGCCGGGTCGTCGAGGTAGGCCGGATCGGCCGACTTCGTGGCGCGGGCGAACTCACGGATCTTCCCGCGCTCCACCTCCATGGTGTACCCGTCGTCGGTCGTGCCGATGGCACTGCGATCGACCATGACCCCTCCTCGTCGATGACCCGCATCCAGCATCCGGGGCGGGACCCGAGCATGGCCGCATCGGACGCGGCCGCGCCAGCGCGCGCGGCCTCAGCCCGCGTCGGGCCGGAACGCGCCGGGCCCCTCCTCGAGCAGGCGACGGAACTCGTCGGCGTCGAGGATCGGGATGCCGAGCTCGGAGGCCTTGGTCGCCTTGGACCCGGGTTCGGCGCCGGCGATGAGGAAGTCCGTGCGCTTCGTCACCCCGCCGGCCACCGCGCCGCCCCGCAGGATGACCGCCTCCTTGGCGGCGTCACGGGAGGCGAACCCGGCGAGCTTCTTGCCGGTGACGACGACCGTGATGCCCTCGAGCGTCTGGGGCGGGAGCTCGACCTCCTCACGGGGCGGGAGCTCGAGCACCACGCCGGCGGCCCGCAGGCGCGCCACGAGGTCACGGTTCCCCGCGATCGCGAAGTAGCGCACGAGGCTCTCGGCGATGACCGAACCGATGCCGGGGATCGCGGCGACGTCCTCGGCCGAGGCGGCCATGATCGCGTCGATCGACCGGAAGTGCTCCGCGATGGCTCGCGCGACGGTCGGCCCGATGTGCTGGATGCTCAGGCCGATGAGGAACTTGTGGAGCGGTGCGGTCTTCGAGCCCTCGATGGATGTGATCGTCCGCTGCGCCGAGGCATCACCGATCCGGATGCCCTTGCGCGCCTTCCCGTCGTTGCCGATCCGCTCAGGACCCGTGACCGCGGCGAGGGTCGGGACGGTGAGGGAGTAGATGTCGGCGACGTCCCGGAGGAGGCCGGCGTCGATGATCCACTGGACCCGCTCCTCGGCGAGCCCCTCGATGTCGAGGGCACCCCGGCTGGCGAAGTGCATGATGCGCCGCACCTGCTGGGCCGGGCACTCACCGTTGACGCAGAAGGTGTTGGCCTCGCCCTCGAGCCGGACGAACGGCGCGCCGCACTCGGGGCAGTCCTTCGGGAACCGCCAGGGCCGGGAGGACTTCGGGCGGAGGTCGAGGACCGGGCCGATGACCTCGGGGATCACCGACTGTGCCCGGTGCACGCGCACCGTGTCCCCGGGTCGCACGTTGCGCTTGGCGATGTCGTCCTCGTTGTGCAGTGTCGCGTGCGTGATCTCCACGCCGTCGACCTCGATCGGGGCGAGCACGGCGTAGGGGGTGACCCGACCCGTGCGGCCCACGCCGACCTCGATCCGGAGGAGCTTCGTCGCCCCGACCTCACCCGGGAACTTGTAGGCGATGGCCCAGCGCGGCGCGCGTGCGGTGAATCCGAGATCCTCGCGCTGGCGCATGTCGTCGACCTTGACGACCGCGCCGTCCACCGCGAAGCCGAGTGCGTCGCGCCGGTCCTCCATCTCGCGGCAGTACGCGAGGGCCGCGTCGCGCTCGGTGAACGTGCGCACGAGGTCGCTCACCGGGAAACCCCAGGACCGCACCAGGTCGAGCAGCTCGTGGTGCGAGGGCGGTGCGGCCACTCCCTCGAGCACGCCCACCTGGTACGCGTAGAAGGTCAGGGGCCGGGAGGCGGTGACCGCCGGGTTCTTCTGCCGCAGTGCGCCCGCTCCGGCGTTGCGCGCGTTCTTCGGCACCGTGCGGGGCACCTCGTCCGGCCACTTCTCGACCTTGCGCTTCTCCGCCTTCGCGCGCTCACGCTCGGCCTCGAGTGCTGCGATCTCGGCCCGCAGGCGTTCCCGCAGCGCCCGGAACGCGTCGGTGCGCATGAACACCTCGCCCCGGACCTCGACCCGGGTCGGCGGCGAATCCGTGGCGAGGCGGTGCGGGATGTCACCGATCGTTCGGACGTTCGCCGTCACGTCCTCGCCCACCTCGCCGTCGCCCCGGGTCGCAGCCCGCACGAGCACCCCGTCCTCGTAGAGCAGCGAGATCGCCAGACCGTCGAGCTTGGGTTCGACGACGTAGGTGACACCGCCCGGGAGTTCGGCGGTCACGCGGTCGAACCACTCCGAGGTCTGCTCGACCCGCCGCTCCGCCGTCGCGTTGTCAAGGGAGAGCATGGGCTGGAGGTGCCGGACCGACGCGAACCCGGTGGCCGAGGTGGCGCGCCCGGGTCGCTGCGTGGGTGAGTCCGGGCGCCGCAGCGACGGGAACGCCGCCTCGAGGTCGCGCAGCTCGTCGAGGAGCGCGTCGTACTCGGCATCGGAGATCTCGGGGTCGTCGTGGCCGTAGTACCGGTCGTCGTGGTGTCGGATGAGCGCGCGCAGCGCGTCGACGCGGGCCTCGACCTCCTCCGCGTCGATCTCGACGGTCGGTTCGACGGCGGCGTCCTTCCCCACGTCCCGGAGGTTACCGACCCGCTCGGACGGCATCCCGCGTCGCGTCGGGCGGCGGGTCAGGCCCCGACGGTGAGACGGGCGGCGACCGCCTGATCGCCGATGCGGTCGGCCATCTCGCGGGCGACGCGCAGTGCGCGCACCGCTTGGGACTCGCCGTGCCCGGCGAGACCACAGGCCGGTGTGACGAGTCCGTGGGTGCGCAGTCGCACCGGGTCGCAACCCCGACGCGTGAGGTCGCACCACAGGCCGACGAGCCGGCGCCACGGTCCCTCCGTCGAATCACCGATCGGCCGATCCGTCGGCACCGCGCCCCACGCGATCCAACCGTCGGCCTCGAGGTGGCGCATGATCGTGTCCGACTCGGCGACGAGTGCATCCGATGCCGTGAGCCCGAGCACGTCGGGGCCCGCGGCGTGGGCGACGCGCAGATCGCCGTCGCCGCAGACGTGCACACCGGTCACGCAGGTGACGCGGGCCAGGGTGGAGGACAGCACGTCGATCGCATCGTCGCGCTCGATCGGGTCGTCGCCGCCGGCCCACCGCACGAGCGCCGGCTCGTCGAGGAACAGCATCATGCGGGTCGCCGGGAGTCGGGCCTCGACCGTCGCCTGCAGGTGCGCGGCCCACTCGGCGGCGCAGACCTTGGCCCGCTCGAACGCGAGTGCCGACGGCAGGCCGGCGCGCATGAGCGCGACGCCGAGCGTGAGCGGGCCCGTCATCTGCACCTTGATGCGACCGAACTCCTCCTCCCGCCCGCGCGCCGCGGCGAGCAGGGCCACCAGGCCCGAGTGCGATGCCGGGTCGATGGTGATCGTGGGCGCGCCGGATGCGGCGTCGCGGTCGACGACGATCGCACCGTCCGGCGCCACGGTGACCTCGGGCAGCACCTCGAGCCACTGGGCGAGCATGCCCTCGCGCGGGCTGCGGTTCGGGAGTTGCGGCACGAACGGCAGGCGCGGGGTCTCGGCGAGGACCATCTCGACGGCCCGCGCCGCGTCGGAACC
This sequence comes from Actinomycetes bacterium, assembly GCA_046074845.1. Lineage (GTDB taxonomy): Bacteria > Actinomycetota > Acidimicrobiia > IMCC26256 > IMCC26256 > IMCC26256. The sequence continues at coordinate 20,773 of JBJTOY010000069.1, forward strand.
CGGGAGGCTGCCGATGCCCGTCGCGAGGCCCGGCACGAGGAGCGCAGCGTGCGAGCCTGAGGACATGGGCCGTACTGTACGGACGACGGTTCCCGAACCCCGAACGCGGAGCACCACCCTGAGGACGAACCTGCTGCGCGTGGTGTGGGTGACCCTGCCGGTCACCACCGCACCTGCGGTCACCGCGTGCCTCACTCCGCATTCGGCATCCGTGCGGAACGTCACGGTCGCACTGCTCGCGCTCGCATGGGTCGTCACGCTCTCGTCACTGGCCGTCGCACGTCCGCTCGGGCTCACCGCGCTGCGCACCGGAGCGCCCATCGCGTGCGGACTCGCGGTGGCGGCTGCGGCCTCCGGCCGCCCGAGCGCCGGGGCGAGCCTGCTCGCCGTCCTCGCCACGGCCGTGGCCGCGTCCCTCGCCGGCAGCGCCGAGGTCGGCCGCTGGTGCGTCCAGGGTGCGGCCTACGGCGACGAGGAGCGGTACCCCCTGCGCGTCCCACCCGCCCTGCTCGTCACCCTCGTTCCGCTCGCGCTCGTCGTGCTGACCCTCGCGATCGCGTCGGGTCCGCTCCTCCTCGCGGCACGGGCGTGGGTGCCGGGTGTGGTCGCGCTGGCCGTGGGGGCGGCGCTCGTCGTCGGCACCGTGCGATCGCTGCATCCGCTGTCGCGGCGCTGGGCCGTGATCGTCCCGGCGGGTTTCGTCCTCCACGACCCGATGACGCTGAGCGACCCGATCCTGTTCGTGCGCGCCCACGTCCTCGGGCTCACCGCCCACCCGGCCGGGACGCCACTGCCCGCGGGAACGCTCGATCTGCGGCTGGGCGCGTCCCGCACGACGACCGTCCTGCGTCTCGACGACGAGGCTCCGCTCAGCCTGCGCCGCCGCAGCACCGCGGTGGGCACGCGGGCCCGCGAGGTCGCGTTCGCCCCGGTGCTGCGCGACGCGCTGCTCTCCGCGTGTGCCGACCACCGGTTGCCGGTCGCGTGACGCAGTCCCCCGCGATCCTCGTCCGCACCGAGCGCGTCGTGGTGCGCCGGTTCGGCGCGGACGACATCGACACGCTCCACGCCTACCGGAACGATGACGGGACCGCGGCGCTCCAGGGCTGGGACGTCCCGTGGCCGTACGACGAGGCGGTGATGCTCGTCGCCGAGATGGCGATGCGCGATCCGCTGTTCGAACGGGGCGAGTGGGCCCAGCTCGCGCTCGAGCGGGCCGACGAGCCGGGCCTCATCGGCGACATCGGTGTGCTGTGGCAGGCCGACGACGACGTGGCCGAGATCGGGTTCACCCTCGCCGAACCGCACCGCGGCTCCGGGCTCATGTCCGAGGCGCTGCTCGCGGTGTGCGAGGAGGTGCACCGTGAGCTCGGTCTCCGGCTCGTCGCCGCGATCACGTACCTCGTGAACGAGCCGGCGCGTCGGGTGCTCGAACGGGTCGGGTTCGCCGCGGTCGCGCTCGACGGCGAGGACGAGGCCGTCTACGCGTGGAAGCCGGGCGGCTGGCCGATGGTCGCGGGCGCCCCGGCGGCCGACTGAGGTTCAGGCCGCGTAGGCGCCGGCGACGACCCGGTCGCCGGCGTAGAGCGCCACGACCTGGCCGGGGGCGACCCGCGGGCGCGCCTCGGCGAGCCGTACCGACGGGCCGTCGAGGACCGCGTCGACCGGGGAACCGTGCGCGCTCGTCTGCACGAGGACGCGGGTGCCGTCCGGGATCGGGTCGTGGACGGCGCGCAGCCCGACGAGGTCGATGCGATCGCGCAGCAGGTCCTCCCGCCGGCCCAGCACGACCGTGGCGGTCGCGACGTCCAGGTCGACCACGTACCGACGCTCGCCCGTGGCCACACCGGTACCCCGTCGCTGCCCGATGGTGAACCCGACCACCCCGTCGTGGGTCCCGAGCGGCGCGCCGTCGACCCCGACGACCGGCCCCGGGGAGCTCGGCACCCGGGTACGGAGGAACGTGCCCCGCTCGTCCCGTCGGATGAAGCACACGTCCATGCTCTCGGCCTTCGTCGCGGTGCGGAGGCCGAGCGCCTCGGCCCGCGCCCGCACCTCGGCCTTCGTGAGCTCACCGACCGGCAGCAGCGTGTCGGCGACCGCGTCACCCGCGAGCACGGCGAGGACGTAGGACTGATCCTTGGCCGCATCGGCCCCGCGCGCGATCCAGGCCCGACTGGCCCCGTCACGTTCGACGCGCGCGTGGTGACCGGTCGCGAGCGCGTCGAAGCCCATCGTCCGGCATCGCTCCAGCAGGAGACCCCACTTCACGGTCCGGTTGCACTCCACGCACGGATTGGGCGTACGACCCGCGGCGTACGCGGTCACGTACGGATCGACCACCCGCGCGTCGAACTCCTCGGTGAGGTTGAACACGTAGTGCGGGAGGTCGAGTTGCTGCGCCACGCGCCGGGCGTCCTCGACGTCGGCGACCGAGCAACACCCGGAGTCGGACTCCCCACCCCAGAGCTTGAGGGTCACCCCGGTGACCTCGTGCCCCGCATCGCGCAGCATCGCCGCGGCGACGGACGAGTCGACGCCGCCGCTCATCGCGACGAGCACCCTCACGCGCCACCCCGCAACTGCCGCACGATGCCGGGAAGCACGTCGAGCACGCGGTCAACGTCGGCGGCCGTGGACGACCACCCGAGGGTGAGCCGCAGAGCGCCCTGCGCGGTCCGGGCCTCGACCCCCATCGCGGTCAGCACGTGCGAGGGTTCGGTCGCACCCGACGCGCAGGAGGACCCGGCCGCGGCGTCGACACCCGCGAGGTCGAGGAGGACGAGCAGGGACTCCGAGTCGCACCCGGGCACGCCGATCGGTGCGAACCCGGCGACCCGGTGCTGGGCGGCACCGTGCAGCGCGAGGTCCGGGACCTCGGCGAGCAACCCCTCGAGGAGACGGTCGCGCAACGCCGCGATCCGGGTCGCCTCGGCGGCGCGCGCCGCTGCGGTGCCCTCGAGCGCGAGTGCGAGTGCGAGCGCACCGACGACGTCGGGGGTCCCGGCGCGCAGGTCCCGCTCCTGTCCCCCGCCCTCGATCTCGGGCAGGAGGTGGACACCACCACGCACCACGAGCGCACCGGTTCCGCGCAGCCCGCCGACCTTGTGACCGGTCACCGCCACGAGGTCGGCCGAGGCGTACGCGTCGGCGTCGACCCAGGTGCAGGCCTGCACCGCATCGGTGTGGAACCGGGCGCGCGGTGCGCGCTCCCGGACGATGGCGGCGATCTCGTCGATCGGCTGGCGGGTCCCGACCTCGTTGTTGACGGTCATGACCGAGACGAGCCCGACGCGCTCGTCGAGCAGGTCGGCGAGCCGGTCGAGGTCGACGACGCCCTCCGGCGTCGCCGGCGCGAGGGCGACGGCCGAGCCCTCACGGGCCAGGCGGTCCGCTGCACCGAGCACCGCCCGGTGCTCGATCGCGGCGACCACCGCGCCATCCGGGTCGCCGGCGGCCCGGGCGGCCCGCACCGTCCCCTTCACCGCGAGGTTGTCCGACTCCGTCCCCCCGCCCGTGATCACCACCTCACCGGGTTCGCAGCCCAGGGCCGTCGCGATCCGCTCGCGGGCCTCCTCGAGCGCCCGCTTGGCCGTCCGGGCCGCCGTGTGCATCCCGGTCGGGTTCGCGCCGAAGGTCGCGAGCCATCCCGGGACCGCAGCGAGGACGTCCTCGTGCGGCGGCGTGCTGGCGGCGTGGTCGAGGTAGGCGCGAGCCGGATCGGCGGGGGGCATGGCACCCGGAGTGTACGGCTCCGTCCCGCGATCGGACCCGGCCCCCGGGGCGCCGAGGGAACCTTCAGGTGGTGCGCGGCGTTGCCGATAGGGAGGCGACCGCGGGCGGAGCCGAGGTCGACAGCGCCAGGGCCGTGGGCCACCGGCACCACGGCCACGACGATCGGAGTGGGCATGGATGTCACACCCCCGGGGTCCAATGATCCCGTGACCACGCAACTGCACCTCCTCGACGGCGGCCGGATCGGACGCCACCTCGACGCCAGGACCCGACGCATCGGCCGCAAGGGCGTGGCCCGAGCGCGCGAGGCGCTGGCCCGGATCCAGCCCCCGCCCACCACGGGCCGTCAGTACCCGAAGGCCGGGTGAGTCGCACCGCCGACCCGGCGGTCGGCCCCGGTAGCGTGCGCGCCATGCCCCGGCTCGCCGTGATCGACACCGAGACGACCGGACTGGGCGCCCAGGACCGCGTCGTGGAGATCGCCGTCGTCGTGCTCGACGCGACGACCCTCGAGACCGTCGACGAGTACGACACGCTCATCAACCCGTGCCGCGACGTCGGGCCCGAGCACATCCACGGCATCAGCGCGTCGATGGTCGAGGCCGCACCGACCTTCGCCGAGATCGCGGGCGACCTCGCCGAACGACTCGACGACCACATCCTCGTCGCCCACAACCTGCCCTTCGACGTCCGCATGGTCCAGGGCGAGTTCACCCGGCTCGACGCCGAGTTCGCCGAGGGGCGCGGCATCTGCACGCTCCGGTTGTCCGGATCCCGCCTCAGCACTGCGACGCGCGACCACGGGATCGCGCTCGACGACCACCACCGCGCCCTCGCGGATGCCCGAGCCGCCGCCCAGTTGCTGCGCATCCTGCACGAGCAGGCCCCGGAGGACATCGAGGCCGCGACCGTCGTGGGCGACCTCTCGAGTTCGTTCCGCACCCTCCGGCGCGATGCGTTCTCGATCGACGGCGCGGCCGTGCTCGCCCGCGTGGTCGCGGACGCCCGGGCCCGCGCCGGCTCGTTCGACCGCGCCTACCTCGAGACCCTCGACTGGATGCTCGACGACTTCGACCTGGATCGCGACGAGCGCGGGGCGCTGTTGCTCCTCGCCCACCGCGCCGGTGCCGACCCCGACCGGGTCGCCGACCTCAGGAGCCGCTACTTCGACGCCTTCGTCGAGGCCAGCCGCCGCGACGGCGTCGTGTCCGAACTCGAGCACGCGACCCTGCGGCGCCTCGCCGACCTCCTCGACATCTCAGCGACCCGTGTCCCCGAGGTCACCGCGCTCCCGGGCGTCGAGGCACTCGAACCGGGGCAGCGGGTCTGCTTCACCGGGACGGCGACCGACGGCGCCGGGCGGGTCGTCGCGCGCGCGCAACTCGAGGCGATCGCCCGCACGGTCGGCCTCGAGCCGGTGGCGGGCGTCACCCGCCGTGCCTGCGACCTCGTCGTGGCGGCCGACGCCGCCTCGAGCAGCGGCAAGGCCCGCAAGGCCCGCGACTACGGCATCCCGGTGATCGGGGTCGAGCAGTTCCTGCGTCTGTCCGGGGCTCAGCGCGCGGGCTGATACGTCCCGAACTCGCCGCGCAGCACGTCGCTGACCTCGCCGAGGGTGGCGTACGCGCGCAGCGCCTCCTTCATCGGGTACAACAGGTTCTGGGTCCCGCGCGCCGCAGCGGCGACGTCGGCGAGGGCCGCGTCGACCGCGGCCTGGTCCCGACGGGCGCGCAGCGTGCGCACCCGGTCGGCCTGCTGGCGTTCGAGCGCCGGGTCGATCGGGAACACCTCGGGCTCGGTCGGCGACGGATCCTGGAACCGGTTGACGCCGACGATGACCTTGTCCTGCCCGTCGACGGCCTTGGCCCAGTCGAACGCGGCCTGCTCGATCTCGTCCTGCATGTAGCCGGCCTCGATCGCCGCGACCGCACCACCCATCTCGTCGATGCGCTCGATGTAGGCCCACGCGCCCGCCTCGACCTCGTCGGTGAGCGCCTCGACGAAGTACGAGCCGGCCAGCGGGTCGACGGTCTCGGTCACACCGGCCTCGTAGGCGATGATCTGCTGGGTGCGGAGCGCGATCTTGGCCGCCCGTTCCGTGGGCAGACCGAGCGCCTCGTCGAATCCGTTCGTGTGGAGGCTCTGGGTGCCGCCGAGCACCGCGGCGAGGGACTGCACCGCCACCCGGACGACGTTGTTCTCGGGCTGCTGAGCGGTGAGCATCGAGCCGGCGGTCTGGGTGTGGAAGCGCAGCATCTTCGAGCGTTCGTCCTTGGCCCCGAAGCGCTCCGACATGATCCGGTACCACATCCGTCGTGCGGCGCGGAACTTCGCGACCTCCTCGAAGAAGTTGTTGTGGCCGTTCCAGAAGAACGAGAGGCGCGGCGCGAACTCGTCGACGTCGAGTCCGGCGTCGACCGCGGCCTGCACGTACGCGATGCCGTTGGAGAGGGTGAATGCGATCTCCTGCACGGCCGTGGAACCGGCCTCACGGATGTGGTAGCCGGAGATCGAGATCGTGTTCCAGCGCGGCGTGTGCTCCTTGCAGTAGGCGAAGATGTCGGTGATGAGCCGCATCGACGGGCGCGGCGGGTAGATGTAGGTCCCGCGGGCCACGTACTCCTTGAGCAGGTCGTTCTGGATCGTGCCGCTGATCCGCGCCGGGTCGACGCCCTGGCCCTCGGCGACGAGTTGGTACAGGAGCAGGAGGATCGCCGCGGTCGAGTTGATCGTCATCGAGGTCGAGACCTCGTCGAGGGGCAGACCCTCGAGGAGGATCTCCATGTCCTCGAGCGAGTCGATGGCCACACCGACCTTGCCGACCTCACCCTCGGCCCGCGGGTGGTCGGAGTCGTACCCCATCTGGGTGGGCAGGTCGAAAGCGCACGACAGTCCGGTCTGACCCGCACCGAGCAGGAAGTGGAACCGCTGGTTCGTCTCCGCCGCCGTCCCGAAACCCGAGTACTGCCGCATGGTCCACGGGCGGGTGCGGTACATCTCCCGGTACACGCCACGGGTGTACGGCGCAGCTCCCGGCTCGCCGAGCGCGCTCGCCGGGTCGAACCCGGCGAGGTCGGCCTCGGTGTAGACCGGCTTGATCTCGATGCCGGAATCGGTGCGGCGGATGTCGTCGGTGGCCATGGCGGCGCAGACTACCGGCGCCCCCCGGGCCCACTTCCGCTCGTGGGGGTCCGCCGAGGCGCACCGGTACCCTGCCGATCGTGGACGTGGCCCGCTCCCCCTTCGATCCGGTCGCCATCGAGGAGGTCGCAGGGTGGCTGCGCGACGCCCGGTCCGTGGTCGTCCTCACCGGCGCGGGCATCTCCACCGAGTCCGGGATCCCCGACTTCCGTGGCCCCCAGGGACTCTGGACCACGAACCCGGACGCGGAGAAGGCCTCCGACATCCGGCACTACCGGGCCGACCCCGACCTGCGTCGCCGTAACTGGCACGCGCGCACCACGAACGGCATGTGGGACGTCGAGCCGAACGCCGGCCACCGCGCCCTCGCCGAGCTCGCCGACCTCGTGAGCGTGACGCTGCTCGTGACCCAGAACGTCGACGGCCTCCACCACCGCGCCGGGTCGGACCCGTCACGCCTCGTGGAGATCCACGGGACGACGCATCGGGTCAAGTGCCTGCGCTGCTCGTACCGGGCCCCGATGGACGACGCACTGGCCCGGGTGCGGGCCGGCGAGGCGGACCCGGACTGCCCGGAGTGCGGGTACATCCTCAAGAGCGCCACCGTGTCGTTCGGGGAGTCGCTCGACGAGGTCGACCTCGAGCGGGCCTTCGGTGCGGCGCGCGCCGCCGAGGTGTTCCTCGCGCTCGGGACCTCGCTCGGCGTGTACCCGATCGCGCGCATGCCTGCGCTCGCCAACGGCGCCGGTGCCCGCATCGTCATCGCCAACGCCCAGCCGACCCCCTACGACGGAGTGGCCGCGGCGATCGCCCGGGCCCCGCTCGGCGAGGTGCTCCCCGCCCTCGTCGACGCGGTGCGCGCCGGCTGAGCCGCGCCGTCGGTCAGCCGCGCACCACCGGGACCGGCGAGTCGATCTCGACCCGCCCGTCGGCATGGGCCTCGACGGTGACCGGACCGTGCGGGGTCGGCACCACGGCGCGGGCCCACTCGAGGTCGCCGAGCGCCGGGGCCACCCGCACCGAGGCGTAACCCGGCTCGGCCGGGGAGATGCCGAGGGTGTGCACGATGAGGTCGCGGGTGGGCGTGGAGGACCATCCATGACACCGGGTGCCTCCGTTCCAGTCCTCGGGCCAGGTCGTCTCGCCCCGGTCGAGGAAGTGCGACCAGTCGCGGCAGCGGTCGGCCACGAGATCGGCACGACCGGCGCGGGCGAGACCGTCGTGCACCACGTACCGGAAGAACGGCTCGGCCTCGACCATCCGGGTCTCCGTGTCCCACTCCGGCTCCGGGTAACCCATGACCATGTACACGTACCCGGCCCCGCCGCCGTCGACCGTGACCTTGTCCATGACCCACGCGTGCTTGATGAGGCGCGACCGGTCGGTGATCCCGGCCACGACGCGCGCGATCCGATCGGCGGGCACGATCCCGGCGGCGAGTGCCGCCGCACCCGGGTGCTGCGCGGCCCCACGTCGGGCCACCCCTCGGTCGATGTGGTCGATGTACACCCCACGGCCCTCGTCCCAGAACACCTCGAAGGCGGCCCGAACACCCTCGTAGCGTTCGCGTGCCCAGGCGGCGGAGCCCGCGTTGGAGACCCAGTCGGCCATGGCCGCGTAGTCCTCGAGCGCCCGGGCCCACAGCGCGTTCACGGTCGAGGAGCAGCCCGTGGTGTAGCAGGACGCCCAGTCGACGAGCAGCCAACCGGTGACGTCGTGGAGCAGCCCGTCCTCGGCGAGGAACGACTCGAACCAGCGCAGCGTGCGCTCGGCGACGGGGAGGAGTTCGGCGAGCAGCGCGCGATCGCCCGTGTACATCCAGAGGTTGTGCACCGAACGCACCCAGTGGAGCGACCAGTCCGGCACGATCGTGCGATCGTCGGCCTGGAAGTCGGAGGCCACGGCCATCGCGAGCATGCCGTCGGGACGCGGCTGTGCCGCGAGTTGCGGGTGCCAGAGGGCCATCGACCAGTCCGGGTTGTTCGTGAGGTCGACCTGCTGGTGCACGACGGAGTCTCCGGTCCACGCCCGTTGCTCCCGGGTCGGGCAGTCGACGTAGGCGTCGAGCGCGCAGAGGTCGACCGTGCGCAGCCCGATCTCGTGGATGCGTTCGAGCAACGGGTCCGAACATGCGAAGGACGCGCCGGCGGGCCGTGGCCGGTGCCGATCGCGGATCGCCACGGTGCACGCCGGCACGGTCGCGCCCTCCGGCACGCGCACCGATGCTGCGAGGTACCGGGTGCCGATCGACTCGAGCGACTCGAAGCGCTCCTCGCCACCTGCGCACACGTACCGCAGTCCTGCGTGCTGCCCGAGCGGGGCCAGGCGCCCATGCTCGTCGAGGTGCTCGGACGCCGCGAGGTCGATGGTCGTGCCGGGCGCCGCGCCGGTCACCTCGAGCAGCACCGTGCCGGCGGCGATGCGGCCGAGGTCGAGCGACAGGACCGTGACCACCTCACCCTCGGCGCTCGCCTCGTCCGCGAGGACCTGGGCGACCGGGTCGGAGCCGAGCGGCGCGCCGACGACGGTGCGCCGCGACGACTCGTGGGCCGGATGGGTCGCACCGTCCGGGAACGCCACCCGCACCGGCGGCCGCAGCATGCCGAACGGTTCGCTCGGCGGGTGCGGGTCCATCCGCCCGCCCGTGTGCACCGGGGTGACCTGGACCGCCGGAGCCCACCCCGAGTCGTCGAACCCCGGCATCTCCCACCCCCACGGGTGGGAACGGGCGTCGAAGGACTCGAGGGGCAGGCAGGCCACGTCGCCCGGCACCGGCACGGGGCTCCACGCGTCGCCCGCACGGGCCCGCCAGGACGGATCGGCGACGATCCACTCGTCGCCGACGAGGGCCTCGAACGCGACGGAACCGCCACCGAGCGCGTAGGTCGGCGGCACCGGCATCCACCACGAGGTCGCGACCCCGAAGTGTCGCGCCGCGATCGCCAGCACGTTCTCGCCGACCCGCAGGTGTGGCGCGAGATCCACGACGTCGTAGTGCGAACGGCGCGGATCGGAACGAACCGGCCCCCGTGCGATCTCGACGCCGTTGACCCGCAGGCAGTACCGACCGTCGACCCAGACGCGCGCCGGCGCCGTGGCCGGCACCGCTGCGACCTCGACGGTGCGCCGCAGCAGTGCCACGTGGTCGGTCGGATCGGTGAGCACCGGTCGGGTCGCGGTCTCGGCGACGATGCCGGGGATCCGGTCCCAGATCCACACCGACCGCCACCGGGCGTCGAACGGGGCGGGGTGCTCGAGTCTCACGGGTCGGGAGGCTACCGATGCCGACCCCGCGCGGCCCACGGGACGCCTAACGTCGCGCGCCATGACCGAGCACCGGCCCGGCCCGCTCGCCCTCGCCCGGGCTGCCGCCGCGGCGACCCCGCCGGAGCGCGACCGCGTCGTGGACGCGCTGCGCGCCGGGTCGCTCCTCGTGGTCGTGCTCGGGCACGTCCTCATGGCCTACGTGACCTGGGACGCCGGCCGGCCCCGGCTCGGCAACCTGCTCGCCGAGCTGCCGGCACTCAAGATCCTCACCTGGCTCCTGCAGGTGATGCCGCTGTTCTTCGCGGCGGGCCAGATCGCGAACGGTGGGTCGTACGCGGCGGCTCGGGCCGCCGGCAGCCCGTGGCGCGTCTGGTACTGGGGCCGGGTCCGACGCCTCGCGCGTCCGGCGCTCTACTACCTCGCCATCTGGATCCCGATCTCGCTCGGCCTCGAGGCGGCGCTGCCCCGTGCCGCCGGACCACTGGCCCGCCTCTCGACCCAGCTGCTCTGGTTCCTCGGCGTCTACGTGCTCGTGGTCGCACTCACCGGGCCGATCGGCCGCATGGCCGCACGGGGCTGGATCTCGGTGATCGGACTGCTCGGTGTCATCACGCTCGTCGACCTCGGGCGCTTCCACATCACCGGGGGGATCGGGGTCCTCAACTTCCTCGTCGTGTGGGTCCTCGCCGCGACCCTCGGTCCGATCGTGCGCGCCCGGGCCGGGTCACCACGCCTGGTCCTCGTCGCGCTCGCAGCCCTCGTGGCGAACGCGCTCGTCGTGCGGGCCGGCCCGTACCCGCTGTCCCTCGTGGGCATGCCCGGCGAGCCGATCTCGAACATGGCGCCGCCCACGCTCGTGCTCGCCCTGCACTCGGTGTGGCTCGTCGCCCTCATCGGCTGGGCGTGGCCGCAGCTCGACCGGTGGTGCCACCGCCCCCGTGCGTGGGTCGCGACCTGCCTCATGGGCGGCCTCGCGATGACCGTGTACCTGTGGCACCTCACCGCGCTGATCCTGCTCACCGTGATCGAGCACCTCCTCGGACTCGATCGGCCGGTGCCCCAGGACGCGTGGTTCTGGCCCGCCACGCTCGCCCACGTCGCCGCGTTCCTCGGCCTGACCGTCGGCGTCGTGCTGCTCGCGGCCCCGCTCGAGCACCGGCCGATCCCGTGGCTCGAGCGGCCGACCACCGGCGACGGCAGGTGGCGCGACGGCATCGCCGCGCTGTCCGTCCCGGTGCTGGCCATCGGGTTCCTCGTCATCTCGCTCACCGGCATGCAGGGGTTCCCGAACCACGTGCGCGAGTACGTCGGCATCCCGTGGACGCCGGCCATCGCGCTGGCGGTCCTCGGCGCCGGCGTGCTGCTCGCGCGCGTCGGCGGTGCCGCGTCGTCCGAACGACCGATCGCGACCCGTCGGTAGGCTCGACCGATGCGGTTCGAGCCGATCGACGGCGCCCCCGACTGGTTCCGAGACGCGCTCGCCGTGCCGTTCACCGACGAGCAGGTGGAGGTCGACGGTCGTCGGGTGCACTACCTCGCGTGGGGCACCCCCGGACGACGAGGCCTCGTGTTCGTGCACGGCGGCGGCGCGAACGCACACTGGTGGACCCACGTCGCGGCACGCTTCGCGGATGAGTTCCGGGTCCTCGCCGTGGACCTCTCGGGGCACGGCGACAGTGACCACCGCGACGCCTACCGTTTCGAGGCCTGGACCGACGAGGTGGTCGCGGTCGCGCAGGCCGGCGGCATCGTCGGGCGTCCGGTCGTCATCGGCCACTCGATGGGCGGGTTCGTCACGATCGCCACGGCCGCGCTCCACCCGGACCGCGTGACCGGCGTCATCATCTGCGACTCGCCGGTGACCGAACCCGACCCGGAGATCGGCGAGTACCACGTGCGCGACGCCTTCGGTCGCGCGCGCATCTACGCGACGGTGGAGGAGGCCCTCGAGCGGTTCCGCACGGTGCCGCCCCAGGACCACTACCTCGACTACGTCATGGACCACGTCGCGCGCCGTTCGCTGCGACCGGTCGACGACGGGTTCACCTGGAAGTTCGACCGCTCGATCTTCGCCCAGTTCACGGGTGGGGTCCGGGCGGTGGCCCTGCCGTACCTCACCCGGATCACCTGCCGGTTCGCGCTCCTGCGTTCCGAGCACGGCATCGTGACCCGGGAGATCGGCGAGGCCATGTACGAGCGTCTCGGGCGCGTCGCGCCGGTGGTCGAGATCCCGGAGGCCGGCCACCACGCCATGCTCGACCGGCCGCTCATCCTCCTCACCGCGATCCGGACCCTCCTCGCCGACTGGGACCACTCGGACCCGCACCGGCGCTGAGCCGGCCTCCGGGACCGGAACCGGCCGCGGTCCCGGGCCCGCGGCCCGGCCCGCGTGGGTGTGGGCCGGGGATCGGCCGGGGTTGGGAATACCTGACCCCTTGAGTAGGATTTACGTCCCTGCCACCCGTCCCGTCCCCGAAGGGTCCCACCATGGCGAGCTTCCGCGAGCTCCTCGCCCGCACCAAGAGCGAGATCACTGAGATCAGTCCCGAGGAGGCCGAGGCACGCCTCGGCTCGGTCACCTTCCTCGACGTCCGCGAGCAGGACGAGTACGACGCGGGCACGATCCCGGGCGCGGTCCACATCGCCCGCGGGTTCCTCGAGAGCCAGGTCGAGAGCCGCGTCACCGATCGCGACGCCGAACTCGTCGTCTACTGCGCCGGCGGAGTGCGGTCCGCCTTCGCGGTGAGGACGCTCGCCGAGATGGGGTACACGAACGTCGTGTCCATGGCCGGTGGGTACGGCCAGTGGAAGAACGAGGGTCGGACCTGGATCACGCCGGCGGTCCTCTCGACCGAGCAGCGCGACCGGTACAAGCGCCACCTGCTGCTCCCGGAGGTCGGCGAGGAGGGGCAGCAGAAGCTCCTCGAGTCGAGGGTGCTGCTCCTCGGCGCCGGCGGTCTCGGGTCGCCGGCCGCGCTGTACCTCGCCGCGGCGGGCGTCGGCACGCTCGGCGTCGTCGACATGGACGTCGTCGACCAGTCGAACCTGCAGCGCCAGATCCTCCACAACATCGACCGGGTCGGTGAGCGCAAGGTCGACTCGGCCAAGAAGACGCTCACCGCGCTCAACCCGGACGTGAACGTCGTGGGCTACGACGTGCGCTTCGGGGCCGACAACGTGCTCGACATCATCGACGGGTACGACGTCGTCGTCGACGGCACCGACAACTTCCCGACCAGGTACCTGCTGAACGATGCGTCGCTGCTCAAGCGGGTGCCGGTCGTCCACGGCTCGATCTTCCGGTTCGAGGGCCAGGTCACGGTGTTCGACCCGTACAACGGACCGTGCTACCGATGCCTCCTGCCCGAGCCGCCCCCGCCGGAGCTCGCCCCCTCCTGCGCGGAGGCCGGCGTGCTCGGCGTGCTGCCCGGCATCGTCGGGTCGATCCAGGCGCTCGAGACCATCAAGATCCTGCTCGGCCTCGGCGATCCGCTGCGGGGCCGCCTCCTCGCGTACGACGCGCTCGAGCAGTCGTTCCGCACCTTCAAGGTGCGCCGCGACCCCCGCTGCCCCGCCTGCGGCGAGGACGCGGGCGAGATCATCATCGCCGAGTACGACCAGCACTGCCTCCCGCACGCCGTGCTGGCCGACGGCTCGACGCTGTCCCACTGAACGGGTTCGGCCCGCCACCTGGGCGATCCGGACCGGTACGCGACGATGCCCCGGCGTGCGCCGGGGCATCGTGCGTTCCGGGACGCGCGGGCGCTAGGGCACGGGCACCTGGTCGGTCCTCAGGTCCTTCGGTGCCCTCGGGGTGCGCACCTTGGCCTGCTCCTTGGCGATCCAGCGCTTGACCCGCTTGGCGAGACCCACCGCCGGCGCAGCCTTCGCCGAGGCCGCGTTCGGCATGTTCGCCAACTTCGGCGGCTTCGGGGTCTTGGCGATCCTGTAGTCCACCGTCGGCGGCTTGGTCGCGTCGATGTACTTCTGCAGGTCGAGCTGGTCCGTCGGCTCGATGCCCTTCGTGCCGGGCGGGCACGGGTTCGTCCGCTCGATGTTCGACGGCTTGCTGGTCGAGAAGCGGTTGTTCGCGAAGCAGTTGCCCTCCCCGCCGAACGTCGCCAGATCCGCCTCGCCCGAATCCCGCACGACGTTGTCGATCGTCGTGTTGTTGTTCGGGAACCACACGTTCTTCTCGGGGTTCAGCACGGTCACGATCCCGCCGATGTCATGATCGAACACGAGGTTCTTCGTGATCAGGTTGTCCTCACCGCCGGCCACGAGGATGCCGTTGCCCTGAGCGAGCTTCGCCGCGTCGATCGCCGGCGTCTGTCCGTTGTTGTTGTCGTAGACCAGGTTGCCGATCACGGTGGTCTCGCGCTCCGGCGGGTTCGCCTCGCCGTCGCCGCTGTTCGGCACGACCCCGGCCCGGTTGAAGCGCCAGATCGAGTTCGTGATGACGAGATCGCCGCCGGCGTTCGTCCCCGAGTAGCCGAGGCCGTTGTACTCGGAGATGGAGTGCGTGATCATCGCGTTGCACGGGTAGCACTGCCCGATGTAGAAGCCCGCGTCCGGCGAGCCCGATCCGTAGTCGTGATCGAACCAGCCGTCCACCGAGTCGAACGCGTAGATGCCGTAGTCGCCGGTGCGCGTCGTGGTGAGGTACGAACCCCGGTACCCCTTGGCGCCGGTCCAGAAGAAGCCGTTGCGCTCGTACCTGCGCGCGGTCATGTTCTCGACCGCCACGCCGTTCGCATCGATGACCTTGACGCCGTTCTCGAGCTGGTACCTGCCGTCGAGGATGACCTTGTTGCGGTCGAGCCCTCGGATCACGATGCGGTCCGTCGTGGCGACGACGGCCTCGTGGTACACGCCCGGGGACACGAGGACGAGGTCGCCGGGCTTCGCCCGGTCCACCGCGCCCTGGATGGTCCTGGAGTCCTTCGGCACACGGATCGTGACCGGCTCGCCCCGGGCGGCGGGACCGGCCTTGCCCTGGTTGACCCGGTCGGCGCCCTTCGGCAACGACCCGTCGGCGTTCCGGACGATGACGGTTCCGAACATGCCCTTGCCCGGCGCACCGTGGAACGAGCAGTAGTACCCGAACACACCGGCGGTCTCGAAGGTGTGCTGGTACTCCTCGCCCACCCCGATGAGGTTGTCGCCGAACCCGGCGCCCGCGCGGTCCGGCTTCACGTTGTGCTCGTTGCGACCTTCGTTGGCCCAGTGGATGGTGGTCCCGGGGTTGACCGTCGCGGTGCGCGGCGCGTTCACGTTGTCGACCATCGTGACGGTCAACTCGTTGTAGGCCGCAGCCGGGCGCGGGGCGGCCGCCGCAGCAGCGGGCCGCTCGCTCGTCGGTGCTGCGCCGAGGGGTGCGGCGACGACCGCGACGCCGAAGCATGCGAGGGCTCCCGCCGTCACAATCGCTGCGGCGCGCCGCAGAGCCCCGTGACCCGCCATCGACTTCCCCCTCGCGTCGTGTGGATGACGCCGATGTTCTAGCCGACTCCGGCGGGCCGACGCCGGAGGTCGCCGGGCTCAGCCCTTGGTGCGCTTGGGCGGGGTGTAGGTGCGGGCCAACTCGATGAGGGTGCGCGTGGCGAAGCCGGTGCCACCCTTGGGCATGTAGCCGTACCCGGTCGCCGCACGCGACGGACCCGCGATGTCGAGGTGGACCCAGGGCACGTCCTCGACGAAGGCCTGCAGGAACAACCCGGCGGTCAGCGCCCCGCCGTACCCGCCGGTGCTGATGTTGCGGAGGTCGGCGACCTCCGACTCGAGCAGCGCGCGGTACTCCTCGGGCAGCGGCAGCGGCCACACCGACTCACCGACCCGATCGGCCGCAGCCTGCACCGTGTCGCGCCACGCGTCGTCGTTGCCCATGAGGCCGGCGATGCGATCCCCGAGCGCGACCATGCAGGCCCCGGTCAGCGTGGCGACGTCGACGATCGCCCCGGCCCCGTCGTCGACGGCCATGGCGAGCGCGTCGGCGAGGATGAGGCGCCCCTCGGCGTCGGTGTTGAGGACCTCCGTCGTGATCCCGTTGCGGTGCTTGAGCACGTCGCCCGGCCGGATGGCGGTACCGCTCGGCATGTTCTCGACCAGCGGGGCGTAGGCCACCACCCTGTGCTTCACGCCGAGATCCTTGAGCACCGCCATCGTCGCGAGGACCGCAGCGGCCCCGGACATGTCGGTCTTCATCGTCTCCATGCCCGCGGCCGGCTTGATCGAGATGCCGCCGGTATCGAAGACGACACCCTTGCCCACGAGCGCGAGGGCCGGGCCGCGAGCCCCGGGCGGCGTGTAGGTGACCTTGACGAAGCGCGGGCGACGGGCCGAACCCTGGCCGACCCCGATGACGCCGCCCATCCGGGCCCGCCGGATCTCGTCCGGTCCGAGCACCTGGACCCGCACGCCCCGACCGCGCAGGAAGGACTGGGCCGCCTTGGCGAACACCTCGGGCGCCTTGTCGTTCGACGGCGTGTTGATGATGTCGCGGGCCCAGCAGGTCGCCTCGGCGATGAGCACACCCCGGGCCGCGGCCCGGCTCACGCTCGCGCCCCCACCGCCGAGCAGCGTGATGCGGGCGAGCTTCGAGGCCTTCCGCTTCGAGGTGTAGTCGAGGAACTGGTAGCCGCCGAGGACCGCGCCCTCGGCGATGGCCTGGGCCGCGTCGGAGCGCTCGATCGAGTCCGGGATCGCGTCGAGGAGGGTGGTCGCCGCGTTGGTGACCCGCGTGGCGCGCTGGGCGAGGAGCGCGCCGGCGCGCCGGAGCACGTCGAGGGTGAGCGCGCTCCGTTCACCGAGCCCGAGCACCAACACTGCGCGCGCCGCGAGGTCCTCACCGGCGGGGACGAGCACCGCGTCCCCGACCTTGCCCTCGAAGCCCGCCTCGGCGAGGAACGCCTCGAGGTCACCACCGAGGGCGTCGTCGACGTCCTCGGCCCCCGGCCCGAGCGCACGGCCGGCGAACACCGGGACCGCGAGCAGGTCGGTACGGGTCGTGGCGGGCGCCGCAGCGCTGACGCGGAACGCGATGGTCACGGGGTCTCCTCTCGGGACGGGACGGAGGTGGACGACGCGGAGTCTACGGGCCGGCGCGCACCGGCCCCGGTGGGGCGGCGGATCAGTCCTCGGTCGCGACGCGGGCCGGACGGTACGCGCCCTCCTGCCAGCGCGCGATCGTCCAGACGAGATCGGCGAGCCGGTTGAGGTACGGCACGACCTGGCTCGTCGGCTCGAGCCACGCGACCTCGGTCGCCGCCGTGCAGTCGCGCTCGGCTCGCCGCACGATCGTGCGGGCGACGTCGAGCACCCCCGAGACCCGGTTCTCCCCCGGCAGCACGAACTCCTGGGGCATCTCGAAGCGGCTGGTGAGGTCGTCGATGATCGGTTCGAGGGCGGACACCATGTCCGCGGTCACCCGAGTCGTGCCGTCGACGAGCTTCGAGCGGTTCTCCGGCGCGGTGGCGAGTTCGGCGCCGACCACGAACAGTTCGCGCTGGAGCCGGACCATGAGGTCGAAGGCCTCGCTCCCCGGTTCCATCTCGGCCCGGGCGACGCCGAGCATCGACACCGCCTCATCGGTGGCGCCGTAACAGGTCGGTCCGGCCGAGTGCTTCTGCACGCGCCCGCCGTAGAACAGCGCGGTCGAACCGTCGTCACCGCTGCGCGTGTAGATCTTCACCTCGGCAGTGTACGGAACCCGGTGACCGATCCGGGTCCCGGAGCGGATCGCGGTGCGGTTCCGACCGGATCGGCAGCCCACCCGACCCCGTAGACTCCCCCGTCCATGGCCGACTTCCTCGCAACCCTGCGCGACCGCGTGCTCGTCCTGGACGGGGGATTCGGCACGTGGATGCAGGCCCACGACCTCGGCCCGGACGACTTCGGCGGGCCCGAGCTCGAGGGCTGCAACGAGAACCTGGTCGTGACCCGCCCGGACCTCGTGCGGGCCCTCCACGCCGACTACCTCGCCACCGGCTGCGATGCGGTGGAGACCGCGACCTTCGGCGCCTTCGGCCTCGTTCTCAACGAGTACGACATCGCCGACCGTGCGTATGACCTCAACGTGGCGGCGGCCCGGATCGCCAAGGAGGTGGCGAGCGACTGCTCGACCCCGGATCGGCCGCGCTGGGTCGTCGGTTCGATCGGACCCGGCACGCGCCTGCCGTCCCTCGGAGCGATCACCTTCCGCGCGTTGCGCGACGACTACGAGGTCCAGGCCCGCGGACTGCTCGACGGAGGCGCCGACGTCCTGCTCATCGAGACCGTGTACGACCTGCTGCAGGCCAAGTCGGCGATGATCGCCTGCCGACGCGCCATGGCGGCGGTAGGGCGCGAGGTGCCGCTCATGGTGCAGGTCACCATGGAGACCACCGGCCGGATGCTCGTCGGGTCCGAGATCGGTGCGGCGCTCACCACCCTCGAGGCGATGCGGCCCGACGTGATCGGGATGAACTGCGCCACGGGCCCGGCCGAGATGACCGAGCACCTGCGGTTCCTGTCCCAGCACGCCCGCACCTTCGTCTCGGTGCTGCCCAACGCCGGCCTGCCGAGCGTCGTCGACGGACACACGCACTACGACCTCACCCCCGAGCAGCTCGCCGACGCGCACGAGCGGTTCACGCGCGAGTTCGGAGTCAACATCGTCGGCGGCTGCTGCGGGACGACGCCCGATCACATCCGCGCCGTGGTCGAGCGGGTCGGCGGTCGGGCCCCGGTCGAGCGGCACCCCGTCCACGAGCCCTCGGCCGCCAGCATCTACAGCCAGGTGACCTTCGATCAGGACGTCGCGTACCTCGCCATCGGGGAGCGCACGAACGCCAACGGGTCCAAGAGGTTCCGTGAGGCCATGCTCGAGCAGGACTGGGACACCTGCGTGAACATGGCGCGCGAGCAGGTTCGCGAGGGCGCCCACGTGCTCGACGTCTGCGTGGACTACGTGGGTCGTGACGGCGTCGAGGACATGCGCGAGATCGCCGGTCGGTTCGCGACCCAGGCCGCGCTCCCGCTCGTCTTCGACTCGACCGAACCCGAGGTCATGGAGACCGGCCTCCAGCTCTTCGGCGGCAAGGCGATCCTCAACTCGGCGAACCTCGAGGAGGGCGAGCACGAGGGCACCCGGCTCGACCGCGTGTTCCGCCTCGCCTCGGAGTACGGCGCGGCCGTCATCTGCCTGGCCATCGACGAGGAAGGCCAAGCACGCGACGTCGAGTGGAAGATGCGCGTCTGCCGCCAGATCTACGACCTCGCCGTCGAGCGGTACGGCATCCCGCCGACCGACCTGTTCTTCGACCCGCTCACCTTCCCGCTGAGCGCGGGCACCGAGGACCTCCGCCGCGACGCCATCGAGACCATCGAGGCGATCCGCCGCATCAAGACCGAACTGCCGGGCGCCTCCACGGTCCTCGGCCTCTCGAACGTGTCGTTCGGCCTCAAGCCGGCGGCGCGCCACGTGCTCAACAGCGTGTTCCTCGACGAGTGCCGCAGGGCCGGCCTCGACTCGGCCATCGTCCACGCCGCCCGCATCATGCCGATGCACCGCATCGACGATCGGGCCAAGGAGGTCGCGCTCGACCTCATCTGGGACCGTCGCACCGACGACTACGACCCGCTCACCGAGTTCATGGCGCTGTTCGAGAACGTCGTGGCCGGCGCGGTCGAGCAGGAGGACCGCTCGGACTGGCCGGTCGAGGCGCGCCTCGAGCGCCGCATCATCGACGGCGAGCGCGACGGCCTCGAGGCCGAACTCGACGAGGCCCTCGAGTCCGGTCGCCCCGCGCTCTCCATCATCAACGACGTGCTCCTCGAGGGCATGAAGATCGTCGGCGAGCGCTTCGCCACCGGCGAGATGCAGTTGCCGTTCGTGCTCCAGAGCGCCGAGACCATGAAGCAGGCCGTGGCCCACCTCGAGCCGCACATGGAGAAGGCCGACGCCGGCGGCAAGGGGGTGGTCGTGCTCGGCACCGTGAAGGGCGACGTCCACGACATCGGCAAGAACCTCGTGGACATCATCCTCACGAACAACGGCTACGAGGTCCACAACATCGGCATCAAGCTGCCGCTCAGCGCGTTCATCGAGAAGGCGCAGGAGGTCGGCGCGGACGCCATCGGCATGAGCGGCCTCCTCGTGAAGAGCACGATCATCATGCGCGAGTACCTCGAGGAACTCAACGAGCGTGGGCTCGCCGGGTACCCCGTGATGCTCGGCGGCGCCGCCCTGACGCGCTCCTACGTCGAGAGCGACCTGCGCGGCGTGTACGAGGGTCGCGTGTTCTACGGCAAGGACGCCTTCGAGGGTCTGCGCACGATGGACACCCTCATGCAGGGAAAGCGCGACGGGAACCTCGATCCCGAGTTCGGTCGGGTGATCGCCGAGCGCCGCGTGGCCCGGAAGTCCGAGGTCGATGCGGGCGCCGAGGAGATCGAGGTGCCCGCCCGCTCCGAGGTCGCCACCGACGTCCCGGTCTTCACCCCGCCGTTCCTCGGGGCCCGGCTGGCCAAGGGCGTCGCGCTCGACGAGATCGCGCAGTACATCAACGAGACCGCGCTGTTCCGCAACCAGTGGCAGTTCCGCCCCGAGACCCACGACGGCCACCACGAGACCGACGAGGAGTTCAAGGACCGCATCCGGCCGGTGCTGCGCGAGGAACTCGAGACCGCCAAGGCCGAGGGCTGGCTCGTGCCCGCCGTCGCGTGGGGCTACTTCCCGGTGAACAGCGAGGGCGGCGACGTCATCGTCTGGACCGACGCGTCGCGCACCACCGAGCGCCTCCGCCTCAACTTCCCGCGCCAGCGCAAGGCGCCGTTCCACTGCATCGCCGACTTCTTCCGACCCGTGGACTCCGGCGAGGTCGACTACGCGGCGTTCCACGTCGTGACCGTCGGCGCACAGGCGACCGAGCGCGAGAAGGAACTCTTCGCGGCCGACCGGTACAACGACTACCTGCGTTGCCATGGACTGTCGGTGGAGATGACCGAGGCCCTCGCCGAGCTCTGGCACAAGCGCATCCGCGAGGAGTGGGGTTTCGTGGCCGAGGACGGTCCGAGCCTCGCCGGCCTGTTCCGCCAGCAGTACCGCGGTTCCCGCTACTCGTGGGGCTACCCCGCGTGCCCGGACCTCGAGGAGCAGGCGAAGCTCGCCGACCTGCTCGACCTGTCGGCCATCGGCGTGCACCTCACCGAGGAGTTCCAGCTCGAACCCGAGCAGAGCACCTCGGCGATCATCGTCCCGCACCCCGAGGCGAAGTACTTCATCGTCTGATCTTCACCCGGCCCACGGGCCGCGGGGTCAGACGGTGCGGCACGCGAGCAGCGGGTTCACGCCGCCCCCGACGTTGATCGCGTAGACGCACACCTGGCTGCCCGTCGCGGCCACGGTCGCGTCGACCCCGTGGAGATCGCCGTACCCGGCGAAGATCGCGCCCACGTCGGGACGAGCGCCGTTCGCCGTCACCACCCCGCGGAACGTGCCGTCGACGTAGACGTGCAGGGTGACCGGATCGGTCGTGTCCGGGTCGATGACCCACCCGGTGATGCGGACCCCGCCGGCGACCCGCGAGATCGACTCGAGGATGCCGAACGGCGCAGTGCCGACGGTGACCGTCCGGCACCCGAGCAGCGGGTTCACCCCGCCGAAGCCCACGTTGATCGCGTACGCGCAGTACTGCACCGGTCCGGTCGCGGTGACCGGGACGGTGACCTCGTAGCCGTGGTTCGGACCCCAGGCCGGGAAGAAGGTGCCGAGGTCCGGACGGTTGGTGCTCGCGGTCGTCGCGCCGACGAACCGACCGTTGGCGTAGATGTGGACGTCGACCGGGCCCGCCGCGTCGCCGTCGAGTGACCAGCCGCGCAGACGCACCCCGGTCGGCACCCGCGTGGCCGAGTCGACGGTGCCGACGGGCACGGGCCCGAGCAGGGTGGAGCAGCCCATGAGCGGGTTCGTCGTGCCGAACCCGACGTTGATCGCGTAGAGGCAGGTCCGCCCTCCCGGGAGCGCGACCGTGGCGTCGAAGCCGTGGGCGTCCCCATAGCCCGGGAAGTACTGCGAGAAGTTCGGACGCACCCTGTCGGCGAGGATCGCGACCCCCACGCCCCCGGCGTACACGTGCACCGGTACCGGATCGGCGGCGTCGGGGTCGATCGCCCACCCGATCACGCGCACGCCGCCGGGCACCCGGGTGATCGACTCGATCGCGCTGAGCGGCGCGGGCCCGATGAGGTTCTGGCAACCGAGGAGGCGGACGGGCGCGCCGGGTCCGACGTTCACGACGTACACGCACACGGAGCCGCCGGCGACCGGCACCACCGCGTCGAAGCCGTGGTTCGCGCCGTAGGGCGGGTAGGCCGCGCCGATGTCGGCCCGGGGGGATCCGGCCGGGATCGCCGCGCCGAGCGCTCCGTCCTTCGTGACGAGGATCGTCGCCGCCCCGGCGGTGTCGGGGTCGAGACCCCAGCCGGTGATGCGCACCCCACCCGGGGCGCGGCTGATCGAGTCGAGGGCGCCGACCGGGTCCGGACCCGGGATCGTGCCGCAGCCGAGCGGGGTGTCCCGAGAGCCGACCCCGACGTTCACCCCGAACGCGCACACCGTGCCGCCGGTGTTGACCCCGACGACCGCGTCGAAGCCGTGGTAGGCGCCCCAGCGGAACACCGCGTCCACGTCGGGCCGGTAGCCGTTGGCCACCACGGTCGCGATCGGCGTGCCGTTCAGCGTGATCCGGACGTTGATCGCATCGGGCGTGGAGATGTCGAAGGCCCATCCGCCGATGTGCACCCCGGCCGGCACGCGCTCGACGAGATCGGTGCGACCGGCCGGATCCGCGCCCGCCTTGGCGATGGTCGGGATGCCGTTCCACGTGAGGATCTTCTCGTACACGCCGACGACGGTCGTGAAGTAGTTCGTCGCGGTAGCCCAGTTGCCGTTGCCCATCTGGTTCCACGTGGGCGCGCGGCCCTTCGCGAAGAAGGTGTCGAAGTTGTAGATGGCGAGCGCAGGGTCGTAGGTGACCACGCCGTTCACGATCCGGCGCCCGTACCACTCGACGACCGGGGGCGTCGGGAGGTTCGCGGCGCGCGAGGTGATGTCCGCGTAGTTCCGCAGGTGCTGGACCTGGGCCCGCACACCGGTGCGTGCGTTCGGGAACGGGCGACCGGAGTTGCACGTGTCGCACGCGCCCATCCCGGCGAAGTTGTAGTCCGTCGGCTTCACCATCGACCCGACGAATCCGAAGTACCCGGTCTCGACGATCGACTGCGCGAAGGCGAGATCACCGCGGATGTTCACGCCGACGCCCTCGTCCACGAAGTAGGAGGCGAGCGACTCGGGGGTCTCGCCGGGGACGTTGAAGGCACGGCCGGTCGACCGGAACCAGGCCGCGAGCTGGGCGGCGGAGAGCACCGGCGGACCCATCATCGGGACGGTGACCGAGGCGTCGGCCGCGGCGGGCGGCGTCGCCGTCGGGGCGACGAGGGCCCCGGCCACGAGGGATCCGAGCAGCAGCACCGCGGCGGCCGACGCGCCGAGGCGACGACGGACGGGGCTGGGGAGGAGGTGGTGGCTCATGGGTGCTCGGGATCCGGCGATGCGGTGGGGAGGGAGTGGTTGGTGTGGCTCGTGAGGTTACGGGGTCGCGGGCTCCGGCCCGGGGCAATCCGTGGACCGCCCCGGCGCTCCCCGGTGGTATCGGCGGATCGGACCGCCGCGCTGGAGCGATTCTCCCCCACGGGGCGCACCGAGGGGGGTCGGGCCCCCAACCGTCGGGCCCGCCGGTCCGCCTCGCCTAGCCTGCAGCCCGATGAAGGGCCTGATCCTCGCCGGGGGCGCCGGTACCCGCCTGCGTCCCATCACCCACACGAGCGCCAAGCAGCTCGTGCCGATCGCCAACAAGCCGATCCTCTTCTACGGGATCGAGGACATGGCCGCGGCCGGGATCCGGGAGATCGGCATCATCATCGGGGACACCGGGGACGAGATCCGGGCCGCCGTCGGGGACGGGTCCCGCTGGGGCATCGAGGTCACCTACATCCCCCAGGACGCCCCGCTCGGGCTCGCCCACTGCGTGCTCATCGCCGCGGACTTCCTCGATGACGACGACTTCGTGATGTACCTCGGCGACAACATGCTCGAGCAGGACCTCACCGATTTCGTCGCCAACTTCGAGGCGGCCCGCGACGCCGGCGGACCCGACGCACCGGCCGCGCAGATCCTGCTCGCCCACGTCGAGGATCCCCGGCAGTTCGGGGTCGCCGACATCTCGCCCGACGGCCACATCGTCGGCCTCGTCGAGAAGCCCCAGGATCCGCCCTCGGACCTCGCCCTCGTCGGCGTGTACCTCTTCGACCCGACGATCCTCACCGCGGTGCGCAGCATCAGCCCGAGCGCCCGGGGCGAACTCGAGATCACCGACGCCATCCAGTGGCTCGTCGAGCAGGGCCACCGGGTGCGCCACGAGGTGCTGCGGGGCTGGTGGATCGACACCGGCAAGAAGGACCCGCTCCTCGAGTGCAACCGGCTCGTGCTCGAGATCCTCGAGACCGGCAACGAGGGGGAGGTCGACGAGGCCTCCACGATCGAGGGTCGGGTACGCATCGAGTCGGGCGCGCGCATCATCAACTCCCGCGTGCGGGGGCCGGCCGTGATCGGCGCGGGCACCGTCGTCGAGAACTCCTACATCGGCCCGTTCTCGTCGGTGGCCGCCGACTGCGAGATCGTCGACTCCGAGCTCGACCACTCGGTAGTGCTCGGGGCGGCCCGGATCATCGGGATCCACCGCCTCACCGACTCCCTCATCGGCCGCGACGTGCAGGTGGTGCGCTCCGAGCAGCGCCCCCGCGCGCTGCGCCTCATGCTCGGCGACGACTCCAAGGTGGAACTGGACTGACATGGCGACCGTGACCGAATCCGACGTCATCAAGGGCGTCTACCTCGTCGACCCGGTGGTGCACGGCGACGACCGCGGCTACTTCGTCGAGACGTACCGCCGCCAGTGGTTCCCTGAGGGTCGCGAGATGATCCAGGGCAACCGCGGCGACCGCCAGGCCGGCTGCATCGTCGGGCTGCACTACCACCTCCACCAGGCCGACTACTGGTACGTGCCGTACGGCCGGGCGCGCGTCGTGCTCCACGACCTGCGCGCGGGCGGCCCCACCGATGGCGCCACCCTCTGCCTCGACCTCGGTCGTCGCGAGGATGGCACCCACGACCACGGCGGCATCTTCATCCCGCCGGGCGTCGCGCACGGCTTCGCGTCGCTCACCGACATGACGATCACCTACCTCGTCGACGGGTACTACAACCCACAGGACGAGTGCGGCGTGGCGTGGGACGACCCCGCGATCGACGCCGACTGGGGGGTCACCGACCCCATCCTCTCGAAGCGCGACCAGGGGAACCCGCGTCGCGACGAGCTCGACCCCCGCCTCCGCCCCGCGTGGGCGATGCGCACCTGACCCGAGGGAGACCATGCGCCTCTTCGTCACCGGTGGAGCCGGCTTCATCGGCTCCAACTACGTCCGCCACGTCCTCGCCACGTCCGACGACGAGGTGACGGTGTTCGACGCCCTCACCTACGCGGGCAACCTCGAGACCCTCCAGGACCTGCAGGGCGACCCCCGATTCACGTTCATCAAGGGCGACATCACCGACCGCGAGGCGGTCGGTGCGGCCATGCCCGGCCACGACATGGTCGTGCACTTCGCGGCCGAGAGCCACGTCGACCGTTCGATCGTCGACCCCGACGCGTTCGTCAAGACCAACTGCGACGGCACGAATGTCATGTGCGACATCGCGCGCAAGGTCGGCGTCGAGCGCTTCCTGCACATCTCGACCGACGAGGTCTACGGCTCGATCGACGAGGGATCCTTCTCCGAGACCGACCCGCTCGGCCCGCGCTCCCCGTACTCGGCGTCGAAGGCGGGCTCCGATCTCATCGCGCTCGCCTACCACGACACCTACGACCTGCCGGTCATCGTCACCCGCTCGTCGAACAACTTCGGTCCGTGGCAGTACCCGGAGAAGGTCATCCCGCTCTTCACGACGAACCTGCTCGACGGCAGGAAGGTGCCGCTCTACGGCGACGGCCTCAACGTGCGCGACTGGTGCTTCGTCGAGGACAACTGCGCCGGGGTCGACACCGTGCTGCGCAAGGGCGCGATCGGCGAGATCTACAACATCGGCGCGGGCAACGAGGAGCCGAACCGCTTCCTCAC
>JBJTOY010000070.1:0-23845 GCA_046074845.1 Actinomycetes bacterium
ACCGCCTGGCACCACCACCACCGCACCGCCCGGCACCACCACCATCGCACCGACCGTCACCACCACCACCGCACCGCCCGTCACCACCACCACCGCACCGCCCGTCACCACCACCACCGCACCGCCGGTCACCACGACCACGGTCATCCCCGACCCGTTCTCCACCACGACGACGACCCCGCTCGGGCCGACCACGACCACCGTGGCCACCGACGTGCTCGGCGAGCAGGCCGACAACACGCCGGCACCTCCCACGGCGGCCCCGGCGCTGGCCGAGACCGGCGGCACGCTGCACCTCGCACTCTTCGGGGTGAGCGCGGTCTCCGTGGGCGTCTGGTTCGTCGCCGGGTCACGGCGCCGCCGTCCCGCACAGGACTGACACCGGGGGTCCGTCGGCCCGGACGGCGCCGCCGTCCGGGCCCGGACGTCAGGCCGGGCGCGGCGCCTCGTGCTGGGCGACGTCGAAGGACCACAGCTCGGAGTGGGAGGACACCGGACCGGCGTCGGATCCGTGCGGCCGGTGACCGTGCGCGAAGGCCGGGCTCGCCAACCACGCCTGGAAGTCCTCCTCGGAGGCCCAGCGTGTGTACACGAGGTAGACGTCGCGGTCGTCGTTCGGCCGCAGCAATTCGAACGCCTCGAAGCCCGGCATCGTGGCGACGGATCCGGCGCGTGCTGCGAACCGGGCGAGGAACTCCTCGGCCCGCTCGGCCGGCACGGTGATGGCGTTGACCTTGGCAACGCTCACGGGCGCGCTCCTCTCCTCGGGTGATGCTTCGGCGCGTGCCCGAGGCTAGCGATCGGGGTCGTCGCCCTCCGGCTCGCTGCGCAGGAAGCGCTCGATCTCGCTCGCGAGCGCGTCGCCCGAGATCTCCTCCTCCTCCTCGTCGATCGCCGCGACCATCTCGGCGACGTCGGGACGCGCGACGAGGCCCGCCTCGACCTGCACGAGGTACTGCTCGACCCGGCGGTCGAGGTCACGCAGGTCGACGGACACCGACGCGAGGTCCCGCAGGCGCTCGAGGAGCGCACGGGCCGCAGGCGGTGACGGCGTGCCGGACACGTAGTGCGGCACCTGGGACCACAGGCCGACGCCGTCAATGCCGGCGTCGCCGAGCGCGACCTGGAGCACGCTCTGCAGCCCCGTCGGCCCGTGGTAGTCGCCCCGCAGGGCCCCCACCTCCTGGGCGAGCGAGCGCGAGGTGGCGGTGGCGAGGACCGGCACCGGACGCCGGTGGCTCACCGCCGCCGGCATCGCACCGAGGGTGAACGCTCTGCGCACGCCGAGCCGCTCAGCCACGCCGACGATGTCCTCGGTGACCCGCTGCCACTGCACGCACGGCTCGGGCCCCGTGAGCACGACCACATCGCGCGACGCGCGGCCGGCGACGAAGGCGAGCGTCGGCCACTCGATGCGTCGGGTCATGCCCTCGTCGAGTCGTGCGATGGGGCGGGTCGTGCGCAGGTCCGCGGTGTCGCCGAGGTCGTAGACGGCGAACCGGCGCGGCGCGCTCATGCCGTCGACGATCTCCTGGGCCGCGCTCGCGCCGGCGAGGCCCGCATCGACCCAGCCCGTCATCGCGACGACGAGCACGGGGTCCCGAAGTTCCGGCCACGCCTCTACCGAGAGCATCGGCGCACCCTAGGCGGCCCGCCCCGGCGAGGACCCGTTCCGTTAGGGTGCGCGCATGCTGCTGCGCATCGTCACCGAGCCCCAGCAGGGGGCCACCCACGACCAGCTGCTCGCCGTGGCCCGGGGCACCGAGGACCTCAGGTGCATCGCCGCCCGCGTCCTCCCGGAGGTCACCCGGTGATCTTCGGCGTGCACACCGGTCTGCAGCGGACCTCGATCGCCGAACTCACCGACCTGTGGACGCGCATCGAGTCCCTCGGGTTCGACTGGATCTCGATCTGGGACCACTTCTACGCGGCCGACGGCACGAGCGATCCCGACGGACTCGAGTCGGTCGTCTCCCACGCCGCGCTCGCGGCCACGACCTCGCGGGTCCGGTGCGGCAGCCTCGTGTACTCGGCCGGGTTCCGGCACCCCGCGGTGCTGGCGAACGCCATGGCCACCCTCGACCAACTCGCGGAGGGCCGCGTGACCCTCGGGATCGGGGGCGGGTGGCTCCAGCGCGAGTACCGGGCCTACGGCATCCCCTTCGGCACGACCGGCGAGCGACTTCGGATGATGGAGGAGTCACTCATCTGCATCCGGCTCCTGCTCACCGAGGACGTGGCCGACTTCGAGGGCGAGTTCTTCACCCTCACCGAGGCCCGGTGCGTGCCCAAGCCGGTGCAGACGCGCCTGCCGATCTGGGTCGGTGGCAGCGGTGAGCGCGTCACCCTGCGCGTCGCGGCCCAGCACGCCGACGGCTGGAACATCCCCTACGTCGCACCGGACACGTTCGCCCACAAGTGCCGGGTGCTCGACGAGCACTGCGCGCGCCTCGGACGGGAACCCGCGGACATCGTGCGCACGGTGAACGTGGGCCTCGCCCGCAGCGAGGAGGATCTCGTCGCCCAGTTCGGCGCGATCGCCGAGGGGGCACGACCCGGTGTGCTCATGGGGAGCGACCAGGAGATGATCGATCGGGTCGGCGAGTACCGCGACGCCGGCGCACAGCAGCTCAACCTCACCATGCGCAGCCCCTTCGATCGCGACGGGCTCGAGTTCTTCGCCGACCGGATCCTGCCCGCATTCGCATGACCGACGCGGCCCCGGGTCCCGAGTACCGCCTCGATCCGCTCACCCGCGAGTGGGTGCTCGTCGTCGGGCACCGTCAGGCGCGTCCGAACCTGCCCTCGAGCGACTGCCCGTTCT
This sequence comes from Actinomycetes bacterium, assembly GCA_046074845.1. GTDB lineage: Bacteria > Actinomycetota > Acidimicrobiia > IMCC26256 > IMCC26256 > IMCC26256. Next base: position 2,825 of record JBJTOY010000070.1, read on the forward strand.
GCCCCGGCGGCCTCGAGGCCCCCGAGGTCTACGACGCATTCGCGTTCCCGAACCGCTGGCCCGCGCTCGCCCCGGGCGATCCGGTCGACCTCGAGGCCATCGCGGCCGCCGGCTCCACCCGGGCCCCCGGCGTGGGCGCGGCCGAGGTCGTCCTCTACTCCCCCGAGCACGAGGGTTCGTTCGCCACGATCGGCGCGGCCGGGGTGCGCCGGGTCGTGGACCTCTGGGCGGAGCGCACCGCCGCCCTCCTCGCGCGTCCCGAGATCCGGACCGTGCTCGTGTTCGAGAACCGAGGCGCCGAGGTCGGCGCGACCATCCCGCACCCCCACGGCCAGATCTACGGCCTCGGCCTCCTCACCCCGGTGCAGCGCCGCGAGGCCGAGGTCACGGCCGCCCACGGGTGTGCGATCTGCACCGGCATGCCGGCCGAGGTCGCCGACCCCACCCGCGTCGTGCACGACGCGGGTGGGTGGATCGCGACCGTTCCGTACGCCGCTGCGTACCCGTACGCGCTGGTCCTCGCCCCACGCGCCCACGTCGGATCACTCACCGACCTCGACGAGGAGGCCCGCGACGGTCTCGCCGCCGCGCTCGTCGACGTCGTCGGCCGGTACGACCGACTCTTCGACGCGCCGTTCCCCTACATGATGTGGATCCACCAGGAGACCGACCCGCCCGGCGCGGCGCCGGGCAACCACCTCCACCTGCACTTCGCGCCACCGCTGCGGGCGGCCGGGGTCGCCCGCTACGTCGCGGCGGCCGAGGTCGGCACCGGCACCCTCCAGAACCCGGTCACCCCCGAGGCGGCCGCGGACCACCTGCGCAACGCGTGAGCGGCTCCCGAGGCCGAACCCGGCCTGCGTAGGCTCCAGCGCCGTGTCCGAACCCCGCAGCGCCGACCGGCTCACCACCCTCGCCGCCGCGCTCGACGCACCGGTCGGATCGCTCGCCGCCGTGCGGGCCCCCGGGCGCGTGAACCTCATCGGCGAGCACGTCGACTACAACGACGGCGTCGTCCTGCCGATGGCGATCGACCGCGACGCGCTCGTCGCCTGGCGGGCCCGACGCGACGGTCGGACCACGGCTCGTTCGCTCGAACTGCCGGGCCTGGTCGAGTGCTCGGCCCAGGGCGCGACCACCGGACCGACCTGGGGCGCGTTCGTCCCCGCAGCGGCCCGCGCCGCAGTCGGTCTCGGCGCCGTCCCGGTCGCGCTCGACCTCGCCATCACCTCGACCGTGCCCGCCGGCGGCGGGCTCTCCTCGAGCGCAGCACTCGGCGTCGCCCTCGTCCTCGCCCACTGCATCGCCGGCGGCATCGACCCCGACCGCCGGGCCCTCGCACTCGCCGCCCGCGAGGTGGAGGTGGCGGCCACCGGCGTCCCGGTCGGCACGATGGACCAGTTGGCCTCCGCACTCGGGGTCGCCGACCACGCCCTGCGCATCGACTGTCGGGACCTGGGCGTCGAGCCGGTCGCGATCCCGGACGGGCTCGCGGTGCTCGTCGTCCACTCCGGCATCGAGCGCACGCTCGCCGGCAGCGAGTACGCCGAGCGGCGCAACGCCTGCGAGGTCGCAGCGCGGCGCCTCGACCTCCCGGCGTTGCGCGACGCCCGCACCGAGCAGGTCGCCAACGACCCCTTCGCGCGCCACGTCGTCGCCGAGATCGCGCGGGTCGATGCGTTCATCGCGGCGCTGCGGACCGGCGATCACCTCGCGCTCGGTCGGATCCTGCTGGAGGGACACGCGTCGTTGCGCGACGACTTCGGCGTGTCGCTGCCCGAGATCGACGCGCTGGTCGACGCGCTCGTGGCCGCAGGCGCGTACGGCGCGCGCATCACCGGAGCCGGGTTCGGCGGGTGCGTGGTGGCGATCGGTGACCCGGACGGGATCGATGCGATCGCGGCGAGCGCCACCGATCGCTACGCGACCGGGACCGGCCGCAGCCCCCGTTCCTTCGTCGTGCGGGCCGCGTCCGGCGCGGCGCCCTGCTGAGAGGTACCCCGATGCCCGATCTGTCCTCCCCCGATGTCGCGGTGACCCTCCACGATGACGGCACCTGGTCGATCGAGTGGCCGGCGACGGGCCTGCGGGTCGGTCCGCTGCGGGCGACGGTCGCGGCGAACGGTGCCACCGAGCCGGTGGCGGGCCCGTGGCACGTCGAGGGCGACACCGCACGCGCCGGTGGCGTCGACGGCGCTCCCACCGTCGACCTCGCGTTCGACGACGCGGTCCCCGGCGGCGTCCTCGCAACGCTCTCGGCCACCGGGACCGGCGGCCGGGTGCTCGACCGGTTCCGCATCGAGGGACCCTCCGACCTCGGGGCGACGACGCGCCTCGTCGAGGGGTACGACTCGTGGGCCTGGGCCGGGGTGCGCCGGGCCGAGGTACCAGGCCGCTCGTTCTGGCGCAGCGCCCTCGTCGGCCCGCGCGGTGCGCTCACCGTCGCCGCTCGCACCGCCGAACGTTTCGTCACCGCGATCGAGTGGGACGCCGGCGAGATCCGCATCGACTGCGCCGGCGCGCCCCCGCTGCCCGCGATCGAGGGCACCTGGGGCTACACGCCCGGCGCACCCGAGGATCTCGGTCTCGTCGTACCCGACGGTACGAGGGTCACGAGCGAGCCGATCGCGTTCGCGTCCGGCGTCGATCCGCTCGACGCCCTCGAGGCCGATGCCGCCGCCACCGGAACGGCGATGGGCGCTCGCCACTGGTCGGGCGCGCCGATCCTCGGTTGGGAGTCCTGGTACCACTTCGGCCTCACCGTCTCCCCCGAGGACATCCTGCGCAACGCGTCCGTGCTGGGAGCGATCGTCGCCGACCCCCGGTTCGACCTCGTGCAGATCGATGACGGTTGGCAGCGCTGCTACGGCGGGTGGTGGGCGAACGAACGCTGGCCCGAGGACATGGGCGAGATCGTCCGGGCCCTCGCCGACCGGGGCCTGCGCGCCGGGCTGTGGCTCGCGCCCTTCATGGTGGTGCCGGAGGCCCCCGGGCTCGGCACCGAGCACCCGGAGTGGTGCATCGGCGATCCGACCACCGGAGCACCGCGGCGCGAGCCCCGGCACGATCGTTGGGCCCTCGACGCCTCCAACCCCGCGGTGGTCGGGTTCCTGCGCGACCTCGGCGCCCAGGTGCGGTCGTGGGGCTTCGAGATGGTCAAGCTCGACTTCCTCTACTTCGCGGCCCAGACCGGCACCCGCCACGATCCGACCGTCACCGGGACCGAGGCGCTGCGGCGCGGACTCGCCGCGTTCGTCGACGGGTTCGGCGACGACCGCTACGTGCTCGGGTGCGGGATGCCGCTGCTGCCCGCGGTGGGTCGGTGCCACGGCAACCGCATCGGCCACGACACCGCCATGCCCCGCGTGCACATGGAGTTCGGACACCCGGCCCAGGACTGGACGGGCTACCTCGGCGTGCTCGCCCAGGCCCGCAACGTCGCCGCCCGCTCGAGCCTGCATCGCCGCTGGTTCGACTGCGATCCCGACGTCGTCATGGCCTGGGGGTCCGACGGCGCCGATCCGGCCGGGTACTCCCCCGATGAGGCTCGGATGCTGGCGACGCTCGCCGCGCTGTGCGGCGGGCCGTGCTTCGTGGCTGACGACCTGCCCGCGCTCACCGGCACCGATCGCACCGCACTCGCCGAACCCGGGTTCGCCTCGAACTGCTGGGGCGGCCACCTCCGGGTCCTCGACCTCTTCGAGCATCCCGACGACTGCGCGGTGGAGGAGGCCTTCAGTCGCCCGACCGATCTGGCCCGGGAGTGGCGGACCCGTCGCGACGGGCGCGACATGACGGTGACCTTCGACTGGGAGGCGCGCCGGATCCGCTGAGGCGCGCTACATGCGGTCGAGGAGGTCGGCCTTCTTGGCCTCGAACTCCTCGGCCGTGATGACACCCTCGTCCCGGAGCGCGGCGAGACGACGCAACTGCTCGGTCGGATCGCCCTCCGCGGCGGCCGGAGCCTGGTCGCCGATCGCGGTCGCGATCGCCGACGCGTTCCGGTCCGCACGGTGCTGATCCCGATGCTCGATCTGTCGGTAGATCTCCTGCTGCACCGCGTCCGGATGGCGCACATCCTCGAAGTGCGAGGAACCGTCGCGACCCGCGGACTGGATGTCGAGGTCACCCGCGCCGATCATGCGCTCGATCGGACCCTGCTGGAAGTCGATGTTCGTGATGCGATCGAGCGGGATCTCGACACCCCGCTTCGCCACGAAACCCGTGCGGAAGATGACGCGGCGATCGGTGACGACGAAGTACGTGTTGCGCCAGGCCAGGAAGCGGATGCCGAGCCACACCGCCCAGAACACGAGCAACGCGCCGATGATGTACTTGAGGCCCGTCTCGATGAACGACACGCCAACCGACATCCAGATCGCGACGAGGCCGAGGATGCCCGTGCCGACTGCGATGTGCTGGATGAAGAACCACCAGTGCGGATTCAGGTCGAGCGCGACGTTCTCGCCGTCATGGATGAGGTGCTCCGGGTACGCCATGCGCCCGGATCCTACGACCCGATGGGCCCGAGCACGCCACATACCCCGCGCACTCGGGCCAGCGACGACGACCCCGTCACCCGATGGGCCCGAGCACGCCACATACCCCGCGCACTCGGGCCAGCGACGACGACCCCGTCACCCGATGGGCCCGAGCACGCGGTCCGTATACGCGTTGCGGAAGCGGCCGTGGGGGTCGAGGGTGGCGCGGACGCGCTGGAACCGGTCCCACTCGGCATAGCGCGGGGCGAGCTGCTCCGCGGTCTGGTAGTGCATCTTGCCCCAGTGCGGCCGGCCGGCGACCTCGTCCATGATCTCCTCGACCCCGCGGAAGTACCGCTCGTACGGCGTGCCGGTCGACACGTGCACCGCGAGGAACGCGGTCTCCCGACCGTGGGCCATCGACAACGGGATGTCGTCGGCCGGCAACGCCCGGATCTCGACCGGGAAGTCGACCTGCAGCCGTTCGGTCTCGATGAGTTCCCGGATGCGGCGCAACGTCGTCGCCATCTCGGCCCGCGGCAGCGCGTACTCCATCTCGACGAAGCGGATGAGGCGCGGCGTGCAGAACACCCGGTACGAGACGTCGACCTTCTCGACGCGGCCCATGCCGCTCGCGACCTTGCGGGACACCGACGGCACCTGCGACGGGCGGCGCCGCCCGTAGGCCGCGAGCGCACCGAACGCGTAGTTGCCGATGAGCACGTCATCGCGCCACTGCTTATACCGGCTCTTGACCCGGATCGGTCGGTCGGTGCGGTTCGAACGCTTCACGGTGATGACGTCCGAGTGCGGGAACCAGTACGAATCGACGTGGTCGTGCTCGGCGATGGTCGCCGGCCAGGCCGCGAGCGCGTCGTCGAACCCGAACGGCTCCTCGATCGTGTGCATCCGGAAGGCCGGCTCGCACTGCAGGGTGACCTTCGTGATGATGCCGAGGGCCCCGAGGCCCACCCGGGCGCAGGCGAAGATCTCGGGCTCCTCGTCAGCCGAGCAGGAGATGACCTCCCCGGACGCGGTGACCAGCTCGAGGCCGATGACCGCCGACGCGATCGGTCCGTACCGCACCGCGGTGCCGTGGGTGCCGGTGGAGAGCGCGCCGGCCAGGGTCTGCTGGTCGATGTCCCCGAGGTTCGAGAGGGCCAGGCCCCGCCGGCCGAGCTCGTCGTTGAGCGTGAAGAGGCGGATGCCCGCCTCCACGGTGGCCGTCATGGCCTCACGGTCGACCTCGACGATCCGATCCAGCGCCTCGAGGCGGAGCATCCGGCTGTCGGTGCAGACGATGTCGCTGAAGGAGTGGCCCGTGGCCGCGACGCGCACGGTCTGACCGGATCGCGCCGCCGAGCCGAGCACCTCGCGCAGTTCGAGCACGCTCGTCGGGGCGTCGATCGCCACGGGAGCGCACTCCTGGTTCCGACCCCAGTTCCGCCACCGTCCCATGCCCGCCACGGGTCGTGACCCTAGCCACCGCGCGCGCTCCGCAGCGATGGGACGCGCGCATCGCGCGCACGGTGACGCGTCGCACCGGGCGCGGAGAAACCGATTGACGCGCACACGCGCGATCCGTATGGTGCGAGGTGCCGGATGACCCGAGGGTTGATCCGCAGCGGAGGCGCCGGGGCGACCCGGAGGCGGAAGCGGCGGGGACCGAAGGACGACCGGGCCTGCGAGTGCGGGCGGGAGCGGCCGGACCCTCGGGTCGGGCGAGCCCCCGCTCGGAGCGACGGTGGAGCCGAGGGGCGAGAGCCCGGAGGCGTCGAGACCGGCGCCGACGGTCGCAGTGCGGAGCGGGCCCCGAGGAGACCGGCGTCGCGAGAGCGGCGGAGGCTACTCGGGGCCGTTCCCGTCTCCGGGTGCCTGCGGGCCGTGTCCGGGGCCACCGGTAGGGTCGCCGCCCATGGACGCCGACGCACTCCTCGAGGGTCTCGACCCCTCGCAGCGCGAGGCGGTCACCACCGAGGCCCGCCCCCTCGCCATCCACGCCGGAGCGGGCTCGGGCAAGACGCGCGTGCTCACCCACCGCATCGCCTGGCAGTCGGCCACCGGCGCGATCGCACCCGGGCGCGTCCTCGCCCTCACGTTCACCCGCAAGGCCGCCGCCGAACTGCGCGAGCGCCTCGCCCGTCTCGGGGTCACCGAGGGGGTCGCCGCCGGCACCTTCCACTCCATCGCGCTCGCACAGCTGCGGCGCCGGGCCGCCGACCGGGGCACCGTCATGCCGACCGTGCTGGCCTCCAAGGCCCGCATCATCGGTCCGCTGCTGGGTCGCCGCGACGGCGACCGGCTCCGCATCCCGGACGTCGCGGCGGAGATCGAGTGGGCCAAGGCCCGGCTCATCGCGCCGCCCCGGTACCTCGAGGCGGTCGCCGCCTCGGCCCGCGAGGTCGCCCAGGTCGAGCGGATCGCCTCGATCTACGAGCGGTACGAGACCGAGAAGAACCGGCGTGACCTCATCGACTTCGACGACCTCCTCATCCGGATCCGACTCGAGATGGAGCGCGATCCGGAGTTCGCGCAGGCGCAGCGGTGGCGGTTCCGTCACCTCTTCGTCGACGAGTTCCAGGACACGAACCGATCCCAGTTCCGTCTTCTCGAGACCTGGCTCGGCGAGGCCGCGCCGGGCACCGGGGCCGACCTGTGCGTGGTGGGCGATCCCGATCAGGCGATCTACGGCTTCGCCGGGGCCGACCCGCGCTACCTCGACGCGTTCGAGCAGCACTTCCCCGGCGCGAGCACGGTGCGCCTCCGGTTCAACTACCGGTCCACCCCCCAGGTCGTCGCCACGAGCCGGTCCGTCCTGCCCGCATCGCGGGCACGGCTCGAGGTCAGCACCCCGAAGCCCGACGGCCCCGCCCCCACCATCACCGTGTACGAGTCCGAGCGCGAGGAGGCCCGCGCCGTCGTCGCTGCGGCCCGCAGCGCGCACTCGGGCGAGCGGCCGTGGCGTTCGATGGCCGTGCTGTACCGCACGAACGCGCAGTCCCTCGCGTTCGAGGAGGAGTGCAAGCGGATCGGCGTGCCCTACCGGGTGCGCGGTGGTGCGGCCTTCCTGGATCGGCCCGAGGTCAAGGACCTCCTCGCCGGCATGCGCGCCACCGCCGGCGGCGGGGCCCGCACGTTCGCCGAAGCGCTCATCGATCTGCAGTCGGACGCCGAGGAGTCCCCGGAGGAGGTGCGCGAGCACGCCGAGGCCCTCGCCTCGCTCGGCCGGGAGTACCTCGCCGCCGAGGGCGGGATCGGCAGCGTCGAGGGGTTCCTCGGGTTCCTCTCGGCGGCACTACGCAACGACGACGTCGCCGGCGGGGACGCCCTCGAACTGCTCACCTTCCACGCGGCGAAGGGCCTCGAGTGGGAGACGGTCTGGGTCACCGGCCTCGAGGCGGGCTTCGTGCCGATCAAGCACGCCGAGGGCAAGGCGGGCGAACTCGCCGAGGAGGCGCGCCTGCTCTACGTCGCCCTGAGTCGGTCGCGTCGCTGGCTCCACTGCTCTCACGCCTCGAGCCGCGAGTTCGGGACGCGCACGGCCCGACGCTCGCGCTCGCCCCTCCTCGACCTCGTCGAGGCCGCGGCGACCGGGCGATCCCTCGAGGAGGTCACCGGGGCCGACGTGAACCGCAAGGGCGCGGCCGCGGCGCGGGCCCGTCTCAAGGGCATCGACGCCGGCGATCTCGCCGAGGCCGACGCCCCGCTCTTCGAGGCCCTGCGGGACTGGCGCCGGGCCTGGTGCCGGGCCCACGACATCAAGGCCGCCTACACCGTGTTCGACGACAAGACGTTGCGGGCGATCGCGACCCACCGCCCGACCGGCGCGGACGCCCTCCTCGACGTGCCGGGCATCGGCCCGACGAAGGCCGAACGCTACGGCGAGGCGGTCCTCGCCATCGTCGCCGAACATGCGTGAGGCGACCGTCGAGGGCGTCGCCGAACATGCGTGAGGCGACCGTCGAGGGCGTCGCCGAACATGCGTGAGGCGCTTCACGCCGCATCAGGACACGCGCCCCACAGGCCGCGGCGGGCGCGACGGGCCGCCATCTCCTCGGCCAGGAGCTCGCGGGCGTGGATGCCGTTCGGCGGGATGATGAGCAGTCGGGCGTACCCGCGTCGGAGCAGCACGTCGTTGAACCGCGATCCGCCCACGTGCACGTAGGCCAGGCGGCGCCCGTAGCGGTCGGTGCGTTCGACATCGTCCTCGAGGCGCACCCGGGCGCCGGTGAGCACTGCGGCGGTGAACGCCGCGGCCTCCGGGCCGAAGCAGCCGACCGGCCGATCGGGCGCCTTGGTCTCGGGGGTGTCGACACCGAGGAGCCGGACCCGTTGGACACGCCGCCCCAGTCGCACATCGATGGTGTCGCCGTCGACGGTCCGCACGACGGTGCCGGTGTCGGCTCCGTCGAGGGCGCGACGCACCGATGGGATCGCGGGGACGAGCAGGAGGGCGAGGAGCGCCGAGGCCGCGAGGAGCGCGGCGGACCCGGGGATCCTGCGCATGCGCCGGACCGTACCGGCCGGAGCGCCCGACGCCAAGGGCGTCGTACCGTGCAGCGTCACGGACGCCGCCGCATGGGGCGGGTACCGTCACCCACGGTCATGCAACGCTCCCGTCGCCTCCTCGCCGTCGTCGTCATCGCCCTCGTCCTCGGGGCGCTCGCCTTCGCGGTCGTGATCCCCCGCCGCACGCTCAGCGACCGGCGCGCCGCGGCCGACACCGCCTTCAGCGACCTGCGCCCGAGCCTCGACGCCCGCTACGCCACGGTGCCCGGGATCCTCGGCGCGCTCGACGGTGCCGGTGCCCGGGACCGCACCCCGGTCCGATCCCTGCGCACCTCCCTCGCCCGCTGGACGGCGGTCGCACGCGGCGCCGACCCGACCCGGCTCACCGACGCGGCGAACCGGGTCGAGGGTGATGTCGCCCGCACCCGGGCCCTCGTCGGCGCGTCGCCGGCGCTCACCGCGGTCCCCGCGCTGCGCGACGCCTACACCGCGTACGACCGGACGGTCCCGGCCCCCCGTCTCGTGCGGGCCAACGAGGACGCGGCCGAGGCCTACGACGCCGCCCGCCGCGGGTGGTCGCGCCGGATCGCCGTCGTCGTCGGCGGGTTCGCGGCCCGCCCCGTGTACCTGCCCGTCACCCCGTGACGACGCTCGCGATCCTCGGCGGAGGACAACTCGGCTGGATGCTCGGCCTCGCCGCCCGCGACCTCGGGGTGGAGGTCCGGTTCCTCGATCCGAGCCCCGAGGCCACCGCGGCGCGCGTCGGCCCGCTCACGACGGCGCCGCTGCACGGGATCGGACCGATCCTCGCGTTCGCCGCCGGTGCCGACGCCGTGACCTACGAGTGGGAGGGCGTCCCCGCGGCGACGGTGCGCGCGCTGCTCGGGGCCGGCCACGCGGTCCACCCGGGGGTGGACCCCCTCGAGACCTCCCAGGATCGCCTCGTCGAGAAGGCCCGTCTCGTGGCCCTCGGCATCCCGGTCGCACCGCACGCTCCGGTCGACGACCTCGCATCGCTGCGCGCCGCGGTGGGGGCGGTCGGGCTCCCGGCCATCCTCAAGACCCGACGGGGCGGCTACGACGGCAAGGGGCAGGTCGTGCTCCGCGCGGAGGACGGCATCGAGGCCGCGCACGCCGAACTCGCCGACGCCGGCCCGCTCGTCCTCGAGGGGTTCGTTCCCTTCGACCGCGAGGTCTCGGTCATCGCGGTGCGATCCGCGCGCGGCGAGGTCCGCACCTGGCCGCTCGTCACGAACGAGCACCGCGACGGCATCCTCCGCCGGTCCCGCGTCGTCGGCGACGACCCGGCACTCGAGGCCCTCGCGGTCGACCACGTCACGCGACTCGTCGGCGACCTCGATCACGTCGGCGTGCTCACGCTCGAAATGTTCGTCGTGGGCGACCGGCTCGTGGCGAACGAGTTCGCGCCCCGGGTCCACAACTCCGGGCACTGGACCATCGAGGGCGCGGCGACGAGCCAGTTCGCCAACCACGTGCGCGCCGTGCTCGATCTCCCGCTCGGCCCGACCGAGGTGGTCGGCACCGCCGCGATGGTGAACTGCATCGGCCGCCTGCCGACCCCGGCGGTGGTCGCCGGGATCGAGGGCGCCACCCTCCACGACTACGCGAAGGCCCCGCGACGGGGCCGCAAGGTCGGCCACATCACGGTCGCCGCCCCGGACGCCGCGACCCTCGACCGCCGGGTCGCCGCCCTCCTCGCCGCCCTGCCCGGCGACGACGGCTGATCCGCCGGCCGCCCTCTACCGAACCTTGGCCGGGAACCGCTCAGGTTCCTCACCCGCCAGCGCCGAGAGAGGAGGCATGGCCAAGCGCCCCCACGCCGCTGCGACCGCCCGGGTCATCGTCAACGGACTGACCGCCGCGTGCGCGTTCGGCCTCGTCGCGATGTTCGCTGCCGAGGCGGGCCCGGCCACGGCCGACACCACGGCCGCCCCCGCCGGCGCCACTGCGCCGGTCGCCGCCGGTGGCGTGTCCGGGTCGACCGGGCTCGCGGCGACCGCACCGGTCCCGGCGGTGCCCGCCGCCGGCGCACCACCCGCCCCCGTGCCCGTTCCGGCTGCGACGGTCGCGACCCCGGTCGCCCGGACCGCTGCGCCGGCTCCGGTCTCCAGCGCACCGGCCCCCGCCGCGGCGCCGGCACCCGCGCCTGCGCCTTCGCCGACCCCCATCGCCGCACCGACCCCGGCACCGGCACCCACGCCGACCACGGTGGCGCCGACGACGACCACGAAGGCGTCCTGAGGATGCTCGACCCACGCACCTACTGGTGGATCTCGCGCGCCACCGGCATCGTCGCGTGGGCCGTGCTGACCCTGTCGGTGATCTGGGGCCTCTCCCTCACGACGCGTCTGGGCGGCCGGTTCCCGAAGCCGGCGTGGATGCTCGACCTCCACCGGCACTTCGCCGCGCTCGCCACGATCCTCGTCGGCGTGCACGTCGGCAGCCTGATGCTGGACGGGTACGCACGGTTCTCGCTCGGCGACATCCTCATCCCGATGCACACGCCCTGGAAACCCGGTCCCGTGGCCTGGGGCATCGTAGGGCTCTACCTGCTCCTCGCGGTCCAGGGCACCTCGCTCGCCAAGCGCCGCATGCCGCTCAAGGTGTGGCGGGCACTCCACTTCCTCTCGTACCCGCTGTGGGCGGTGGCCACCGCGCACTTCATCACCGCAGGGACCGACGCGTACACGCCGGCGTTCGCGTACACCGTCATCGGTACGACGGTCGTCATCTCCGCACTCACGATCGGCCGGGTGCTCAGCCCGCGACCGGCCCGTACGCCCGCCGTCGTCCCCCGCACCGGTGCATCGCGGGGCGCGGCGAACTCTGCCGAGGCATCGGCGCCGGCCGCACCGGCCGCTGCGACCCGGGCCGAGAAGATCGCCCGAGCCAAGGCGCGTGCCGCCGCGGCGTCCCCCGTGACACCTGCACCGGCGGCGGTCGTCGACCCGGTGCCGGCACGCGAGGACCTCGTCGCCCGGACGCGCACCGCTGCGGCCCGCGAGGTGCTCAGCCATTCGCCCGTGGACCCCGACGACGTCGTCGCGCGGGCCCGGGCGGCCGACGCGATCGAACTGGAGCGCCGGGCCGCCGGCCTCGGCGTCGAGCCGCGGGTGCCGACCGCCCCGACGCCGGATCCGCCGACCCCGGCGGTCGATCTCACGCGGGCCGAGATGATCGCTCGGGCCCGGGCGCGCGCAGCGGGTCAGGCCTGAGCCGACCGCGTCAGCGGATCGCGCCCGCCTCGCGCAGGCGCGCCAACTCGTCCCCCGTGAAGCCCCAGTCCGCGAGAGCGGCGTCGGTGTGCTGGCCCGGCCAGGCCGGAGCACCCTGGATCGCACCCGGCGTGCGGCTGAAGCGCGGCGCCGGGGCGGGCTGACGCACCCCGAACTCCTCCACGAACGTGCCCCGGGCGACCATGTGCGGGTGCTCGGCGGCCTCCCGCATCGTGAGGACGGGGGCGTAGCAGGCGTCCGAGTGCTCGAGGATCTCGTTCCACTCGTCGCGGGTGCGGGTGAGGAAGAGCGCCGTGAGGCGTTCACGCTGCATCTCGTAGGTGCTCGGGTCCATCTGGCGTGCGAGGTCGAACTCCTCGCCGAGACCGAGACGCGCCACGAGCTCCGCGTAGAACTGCGGCTCGAGCGAACCCAGCGAGATGAAGTTCCCGTCCTTGCACTCGTAGGTGTCGTAGAACGGCGCACCGGTGTCGAGCAGGTTGGTCCCCCGCTCGCCCCACCCGGGCCACGCGTGGAACATCGCCATGAGCACGGCCGAGCCGTCGACCATCGCTGCGTCGATCACCTGACCCCGGCCGCTGCGCGACGCCTCGAGCAGCCCGCAGGCCACGCCGAAGGCCATGAGCATGCCGCCACCCCCGAAGTCACCGACGAGGTTGATGGGTGGGGTCGGCTTCTCGTCCCGCCGCCCCATGTGGGCGAGCGCACCGGCGAGCGCGATGTAGTTGATGTCGTGCCCGGCGGCCTGCGCGTACGGGCCGTCCTGCCCCCACCCGGTCATGCGGCCGTACACGAGGCGCGGGTTGCGGGCGAGGCAGTCCTCGGGCCCGAGTCCGAGTCGTTCGGTCACCCCGGGCCGGAAGCCCTCGATGAGCGCGTCGGCCCGCTCGACGAGGCGCATGACGGTCTCGATGCCCTCGGGCTGCTTGAGGTCCACTCCGATCGACCGCCGACCACGGTTGAGCAGGTCGAACGGCGGGTGGTCGGGGATCTCGTCGCGCACCGATTGGGCGCGCTCCACGCGGATGATGTCCGCGCCCATGTCCGACAGCATCATCGCGGCGAACGGGCCCGGCCCGATGCCGGCCAACTCGATGATGCGCACTCCACTCAACGGTCCGGCCACGTGCCCACTCCTCCGTGCTCCGCGGGGCGCACGCCCCGCGCGCCCGAACCCTAGGCCCGGATCCGACGGGGTCAGAAGTTGAGGCGCAGACCCGGACGCGGCCAGTCGATCGCGTGGATCGTGCCGGTGCCCGAGCAGGTGACGTACGCGGTGCGCAGGTCGTCACCGCCGAAGCAGACGTTCGTGACGAGGAGGTCCGGCAGCGGCACGTGTTCCGCGCTCGAGCCGTCCGGGGCGATCACGGTGAGCCCACCGTTCACGAGCGTGCCCACCACGACGTAGCCCTCGGAGTCCACGGCGAGGGAGTCGAGCAACTGCATCCCGGGGAGGCCGGCGAGCACGTCGCCGCGGTGCCCGATGAGTCCCGGCCGTCCGACCACGCCCGGCGCCTCGACGGGCCACTGGATGACACGCCCGGTGTGCGTCTCGGCGACGTAGAGCATGGATCCATCGGGCGAGAGGCCGATGCCGTTCGGCGACTCGAGCGGGTAGATCACCTCGGTGATCGAGGAACCATCGGGGGTCGCGTAGTACACCCCGCCATGGTCGCGTTCGCGGGCCCGGATCTTGCCGTGGTCGGTGAACCACATGGCGCCCGCGGTGTCGAAGACGAGATCGTTCGGCCCCATGAGCGGGTTGCCGCCGCAGGCCGTGTAGAGGACCGTCACCTCGCCGGTGTCGAGGTCCACGCGCTCGATGCGTCCACCCGAGTAGTCGTCGGGCTGGAGCATGTCGGTGACGGTCACGCCCATGATCTCGTGGAAGGCCCAGCCGCCGCTGTTGCAGACGTAGGCCGCACCGTCCGGGCCGATCGCGAGGCCGTTCGGGCTGCCGCCGGGCTCGGCGATGACCTCGACCCGGCCGTCGGGGTGGATCCGGTCGACCCGACGGTTCTGCAACTCGACGCACAGCAGCGTGCCGTCGGGCATCCAGACGGGCCCCTCGGGGAACCCGAGTCCGGAGGCGATGAGGGTCGGTTCGGCGGTCATGGGCTCGCAGCCCACCACCCGCTTGCGAGGGCCGTCAAGCAGGCGTGAGGATGCGCCCCATGCGCATCCGACTGGACCCGGCCGACGAGTACATGCACTCCCTCGAGGAGGCCTCGAACTTCAACGAGAGCATGTACTTCAACGTGTACGACCCGGCGGCGGGCATGGGCGGGTTCTTCCGGCTCGGCAACCGCGCCAACGAGGGCTACGCGGAGATGACCACCTGCCTGTACCTCCCGGACGGTCGGGTTGCGTTCATGTTCGACCGGCCCAGGATCGAGCACAACGACGCGTTCGATGCCGGCGGCATGCGCTTCGAGGTCGTCGAACCCTTCACCTCGCTCCGGGTCACCTATTCGGGCCGTGCGGTGATCCTCGAGGACCCCCTCGTCATGGCGAACCCGCGCCGGGCGTTCACCGAGAGCCCGTGGACCGAGGTCGAGGCGCACCTCGACTACTACGGCGTGTCGCCGATGATGGGCGGCGAGCCGGTCAACGACGACGGCTCCCCGCTCACCGAGGACCTCTCGGGTGGATTCGCCCGCGGGCACTACGAGCAGCACGTCGGGGCCCGCGGGTCGATCCGCGTCGGGGAGGAGGAGTGGGAGATCGACGGCTACGGCCTGCGCGACCACTCCTGGGGCCCCCGCTACTGGCAGGCGCCCTGGTACTACCGCTGGCTCACGATGAACTTCGGTGACGACGCGGGCTTCATGGTGTCGCGCATCGTCTCCCAGGACGGCAGGGTCCGAATGGGTGGCGTGGTGTTCGAGGACGGCGCGTACACGCACGTCGACCACTGCGAGGTCGACACCGAGTGGACGGGTACCGACACCTACCACCAGCGCATCACCGCGACGGTGCGCGCCGGCGGCAAGGAGCACGTCATCACCGGCGAGGTCATGTCGATGGTGCCGCTGCGCAACCGCCGCACCACCCCCGACGGCGAGCAGCTCGTGACCCGCATCAGCGAGGGCATGACCCGCTGGGAGTGGAACGGCCGCACCGGCTACGGCCTCTCGGAGTACCTCGATCAGATCGTCGACGGGCGGCCGGTGGGCGCCGACGCGTGAGCGGCCGGCGCACCATCGAGCCGGACGCGCTCGCCGCCGCGGCGGCGCGCGGCCTCGGCGTCCCCGTCAGCGTCGAGGGTCTGCGGCGACTCTCGGGCGGCGCGTCACGGGAGACCTGGGCGTTCGACGCGTGCACCCGTGACGGCACGCGGCACGCACTCGTGCTGCGTCGCGATCCGGGGGCCCACATCGGCCAGGTCGGTCGCGAGGCCGAGTTCGACCTCCTCGGCGCGGTCGGCGCCGCCGGGTGCGCCGTGCCCACCGTGCGCTTCCTGCTCGATGCACGCGACGACCTCGGTACCGGGTTCGTGATGGACCGCATCGAGGGCGAGACCATCGCCCGGCGGATCCTGCGCGACCCCGAGTACGCCGCGGCGCGCGAGCGGCTCACCGCGCAGTGCGGCGAGGAGTTGGCCCGCATCCACGCGACCCCGCTCGACACGCTGCCCGCACTCGACCTGCTGGACGCACCGGCCCAGATCGCGCAGTACCGGGCGCTCATCGACGGGTTCGGGGCGCCCCACCCGGCCTTCGAGCTCGCACTGCGCTGGCTCACCGAGCACGCACCGGGCCTGCCGACGGGCGGCGCGCGGCTCGTGCACGGCGACTTCCGCAACGGCAACCTCATCGTGGGCCCCGAGGGGTTGCGCGCCGTGCTCGACTGGGAGCTGTCCCACCTCGGCGATCCGATCGAGGACCTCGGGTGGGTGTGCGTTCGGTCCTGGCGGTTCGGGGTCGACGACCGGCGGGTCGGTGGGTTCGGAGACCTCGACGCACTCATCGCCGCGTACGTCGCGGCGGGCGGCGCACCCGTCGATCCCGCGCACGTCCGCTACTGGGAGGTGTTCGGCACCCTGAAGTGGGGCGTGATCTGCCAGATGCAGTGCGCGGCCCACGAGCACGGCTTCGTGCGCTCGGTGGAGAACGCGGCGCTCGGGCGGCGGGTGGCCGAGACCGAGTGGGACCTCCTCGACCTCGTCCTCGGCCCCGATCCGGGCCCCGATCCCGCCTGGGCCCCCTCCGTCCCGCCGGCCGAGACCGCCCACGATGTGCCGACCGCCGCCGGGCTCGTCGTCGCGGTGCGCGAGTACCTCGAGCGCGACGTGATGGGCGCGACCGAGGGCCGCGTCGCGTTCCACGCCCGGGTCGCGGCGAACGTGCTCGGCATGGTCGAGCGAGAGCTCGCCTCCGGTCCCGGAACCACCGCCGCGGTGCGCACGAACCTGGCGTCGCTCCTCGGACACGACGCCCCGGTGGCCGCGCTCGTCGAGGAACTCGCGACGCGGAT
The DNA here is from genome assembly GCA_046074845.1 of Actinomycetes bacterium. Taxonomy (GTDB): domain Bacteria; phylum Actinomycetota; class Acidimicrobiia; order IMCC26256; family IMCC26256; genus IMCC26256. The sequence goes on from JBJTOY010000070.1 coordinate 19,548, forward strand.
CCGCGAGGGTGCACCCCTCGATCCGGGGACGATCACCGCGGTGCGCGAGACCGTGCGGGCCAAGCTCGCGGTGTCGAACCCCGACTACGCGACGTCCGCCGACTGACCGGTAGGGTCGCCGCCATGCGCTTCACGACCTGGAACGTCGCGTCCCTCAAGGCCCGGATGCCCCGCGTCGAGCCCTGGCTCGCCGCGGCCGACTGCGACGTGCTGTGCGTGCAGGAGACCAAGATGACCCCGGAGGCGTTCCCCCACGACGTCTTCGCCGCCCTCGGGTACGAGGCCGTACACCACGGTGAGGGTCGGTGGAACGGCGTGGCGATCCTCTCGCGGGTCGGTCTCACCGAAGCCACCCACGGCTTCGACGGGCTCGAGGACCCGTACGAGGGCGACGCGCGCCTCGTGAGCGCGGTCTGCGGCGGCATCCGGTTCATCGACGTCTACGTTCCGAACGGCCGCGAGGTGCCGAGCGAGTTCTACGACCGCAAGCTCGTGTGGTTCGAGCGCCTCGCCGAGTACCTCGAGGCGAACCACCGTCCCGACGAACCACTGGTGCTGCTCGGCGACTTCAACGTCGCGCCCGAGGACCGGGACGTCTGGGACATCACGAAGTTCACCCTCTCCACCCACGTCACCGGCCCTGAGCGCGATGCGTTGGCCCGACTCCGCGACTGGGGACTCACCGACGCGTTCCGTGCGGTCGACGACGAGGCCGACGGGTTCTCGTTCTGGGACTACCGCGGCGGCGACTTCCACCAGGGCCGCGGGATGCGCATCGACCTCGCGTACGTCACCGCACCGATCGCCGAACGCCTCACCGCGGCGCGCGTCGACCGCGACGCCCGCAAGGGCGAGAAGCCCTCGGATCACGCGCCGGTGACCTTCGACCTCGCCGGCTGAGGCGCTCTCAGTCCGCGAACTCCAGGGCGCGGCGGGCCAGCGCCGGCACGCCGTCGGCGAGGAACGCGAAGAGCGGGTCGTCGCTGGTCCCGGCGGCGAAGCGCGCGTACGAGCCCTCCATCACGCAGGCCAACTTGAACAGGCCGAGCACTGCGTAGAACCCGAGGTGGGCGAGGTCGCGCCCCGAGGCCGCGGCGTAACGCGTTGCGAGCTCCGCCCGCGTGGGCACCGGGCCGTGCGGGAGCAGCGCCGCGTTCGCCCCGGCGAACACCGAGGCCTCGCCCGGGTCGAGCCAGAGCCCGAGCATCCACCCGAGGTCCACCAGCGGGTCACCGATGGTGGCCTGCTCCCAGTCGAGGACCGCGAGCGGTCGCACCGGGAGCGCGGGGGCGAACATCACGTTGTCGGGCTTGTAGTCGCCGTGGATGATCGTCGGCTCCTGCATCGTCGGCGTGTGGGCGGAGAGCCATGCCGCGGCCTCGTCGACCTCGGGCAACGGCCGGGTGCGGTAGCGATCGAGTTGCCCGATCCAGCGCGGGACCTGCCGCTCGAGGTACCCGTCGGGGCGACCGAAGTCCCCGAGGCCCGCGGCGCGCCAGTCCACCGCGTGGATCGCCACGAGCAGGTCCACGAGCGACTCGGCGATCGTCCTCGGCGCGCCCGCATCGCCGGCGAGTTCGCTCGGCATGGCCTCGCGGACCACGACGCCGTCGAGCCGGTCCATGAGGTAGGCGCTCACCCCGAGCCGATCGGCGTCGAAGGCCACGACCCGGGGCAGGGGCACCGGCGCCCCGACCGCGTGCAGCGCAGTGATGAGGCGCGCCTCGCGGGCCATGTCGTGGGCCGTGGGCGACAGCGGGGTGCGCGGCGGTCGCCGCAGCACCCACTCGGCCCCGGCCCGGGTCACCGCGAACACCTCGTTCGAGTGGCCGGTGGTGATGCGCTCGACCTCCGGTGCACCCGTGCCCGGCAGGCCGAGGTCGTCCAGCCACGCGCCGAGCGCATCGGGATCGACGAGGTCGGGGCGACTCACGGCGCGGATCCTAGGCACGCGGGTCGTCCGGGACCCCCGGACGCGAGCGGGGCGGCCCGCAGAGGGCCGCCCCATCGACGTGCAGGTGGCGCGCGGTGCGCGCCGTGGGTCAGCCCTTGGCCTTGATGGCCTCGATGAGCTGGGGCACCACCTTCGTGACGTCGCCGACGATGCCGAGATCCGCGACCGAGAAGATCGGTGCCTCGCCGTCCTTGTTGATGGCGATGATGTTGTCGGAACCCTTCATGCCCACCATGTGCTGGGTCGCGCCTGAGATCCCGAGGGCGATGTACACCTTCGGCTTGACGGTCTTGCCGGTCTGGCCGACCTGCTTCGAGTAGGGCACCCAGCCCGCATCGACGATGGCCCGGGACGCGCCGGACGCACCGCTGAGCAGGTTCGCCAGCGTGTCGACGAGCGGGCCGTAGTTGGCCTCCTCGCCGATCCCACGCCCACCCGAGACGACCACCGCCGCCTCCTCGAGCTTCGGTCCCTCGCGCTCCTCCACGTGACGCTCGAGCACCTTGGCCTCGCCGCCCCGACCGGCGTCCACCGCGCCGACCTGGGTCACGGTCGCGGACGTCGCGCCGCCCGGCTCCGCCGCGAACGACTTCGGACGGATGGCCGCGAGGTACGGCTTCTCGCCGGTGAACTTCGCGTCGACGAGCAGCGTGCCGCCGAACACCGCGGTGCCGACGGTGACCGAGTCGCCGTCCACCGCCAGCGACATGCCGTTGGTGAGCACCGTGCGGTCGAGGCGCGCCGACAACCGTGCGATGGCGTCACGGCCGTCGTAGGTCTGGGCGAACAGGATGAGGTCCGGCGCCTCGGCGGCGACCAGACCGGCGATGGCCGCCGCGCCGACGACGCCGACGAGCCCGCCCTGCGGGTCGACCGCGTGGACCTTGCTGACGCCGTACTCGCCGAGCCCGGTGGCCACGGCGTCCGCGTCGGTGCCGACGTACACCGCTTCGATGGTGCCGCCCAGCTCACGGGCCTTGGTGACCATCTCGAGGGTGGCGGTGGTCGGGCTGGAGTTCTCGCTCTCGGCGAACACCCAGATCTTCATCGTTGTTCTCCTCTCCGGATGCTCGGGCTCAGATGACCTTGAGGTCCTCGAGGAACGCCACGACGCGCTCGAAGCCCGTCCCGTCGTCCTCGATCTTCTCGCCGGCCTGGCGCTCGGGCGCCTGCGTGACCGCGGTGATCTGCTGGCCGGTCGAACCCGTGGCGACGCCGAGGTCGGACGCCGTCACCTGATCGACGGGCTTGGACTTCGCCGCCATGATCCCCTTGAAGGACGGGTAGCGGGGCTCGACCACACCGGCGGTCACGCTCACCACCGCGGGCAGGGAGGCCTCGACCACGTCGTAGCCGGCCTCGGTCTGGCGCTGGATCGTGACCTTGCCGTCGGCGATGTCGACCTGCTTGGCGAAGGTGAGCGACGGCCAGCCGAGGAGTTCGGCGATCTGGGCCGGCACGGTACCGGTGTACCCGTCGGAGGACTCGGTGGCCGCGAGCACGAGGTCGGCGCCGCCGGCCCGCTCGACCGCCTTGGCGAGCACCTTGGCGGTGCCGAGCGCGTCGGAGCCCTCGAGTGCCGGGTCGGAGACGAGCACGGCCTTGGCCGCACCCATCGCCAACGCGGTGCGCAGACCGGAGACCTCGCCGTTGGGGGCCATGGAGACGAGGGTGACCTCGCCGCCGCCGGCCGCGTCGACGAGCTGCAGCGCCATCTCGACGCCGTAGCTGTCGGACTCGTCGAGGATGAGCTTGCCGCTGCGGTCGAGGGTGTGGTCGGCCTCGAGCGAACCCGGCACGGCCGGGTCGGGGATCTGCTTCACGCAGACGACGACGTTCATGGGTCTCCTCTTCACGACGGGAAGGCCCGAGGATTCTGCCAACCGGGCGGCCGCGGAGTCGAAACGGGACCGGGCAGGTCGAGCCGGGCCCCGGGAGCGGCGCCCGGTACCGTCGAGAGCCGTGAGCGCCCCGGCCGACGTCGTCATCGTGGGGGCGGGCCCGGCAGGCTGTGCGGCGGCGATCGGGGCCGTCCGGCGGGGCCGGCGCACGGTGGTGCTCGACCGGGCGACCTTCCCCCGGGACAAGACCTGCGGCGACGGCCTGACCACCGCCGCCCTGCGGATCCTGGAGGGGCTCGGCCTCACCCGGGCCGACCTCGACGCCCTGGGCGCCACTCCGGTGCCCGAGACGGTGATCACCGCGCCGAGCGGCCACCGGATCGTCCTGCCGATGCCGACGACCGGCACCCACGCCCTCGTCGTGGAACGACGACACCTCGATGCCCGCCTGGTGGACGCGGCCCGGGCCGCCGGGGCCGAGGTGCGCGAGGGCCACACGGTCG
>JBJTOY010000071.1:0-9080 GCA_046074845.1 Actinomycetes bacterium
CAGGTCCGGCGGGATCACCGGCACCGCGTCGAGCACCATGCCCATCGGCGAGTTGACGATGCGCCCGTCCTCGTCGCGGCGGTTGAACGCCGAGACCACCTTGAGCCGCTTGATGGACCGAGCCTTCTTCTGACCCTTCGCAGTCTGGCTCGCGTCCTTGAGCTCGATCTCCTCGGCCTCGAGGTCGAGGCGCGAGATGAGGTCCTTGACCGCCTCGGCACCCATGCCGCCCGCGAAGTAGTCCTCGACGCGGTAGCGCAGCTCGCGCCAGACCCGCTCGTCGTCGATGAGCTGCTTGGGCTTGAGCGACTTGATCGTGTCGAGCACGGTCTTCTCGAAGTCGATGTCGAACTGGTACCGCTCGCGGATCTCCTCGACCTCGCGCTCGGTCGCCTTGCGGAGCTTCTCGGTGTCGGCCTTCTTCGCCCCACCGGCCTCGGCGGCCGCCAGTTCGGTCTCGAGGGCCTGGAACCGCTGCTCGATCTCGACGTCACGCCGCTGCTCGAGGTCCGAGATCTCGGCCCGGAACTCGGCCTCGAGCTCGGGGAGGTCGGTGTGCAGACGCTCGGCGTCCACCCAGGTGACGAGGTTCGACGCGAAGTAGATGACCTTCTCGAGCTGCTTCGGCGCGATGTCGAGGAGGTAGCCGAGCCGGCTCGGGACGCCCTTGAAGTACCAGATGTGGGTGACCGGGGCGGCGAGCTCGATGTGGCCCATGCGCTCGCGGCGCACCTTCGAGCGGGTGACCTCGACGCCGCAGCGCTCGCACACGATGCCCTTGAAGCGGACGCGCTTGTACTTGCCGCAGTAGCACTCCCAGTCCTTGGTCGGACCGAAGATCTTCTCGCAGAACAGGCCGTCCTTCTCCGGCTTGAGCGTGCGGTAGTTGATCGTCTCGGGCTTCTTCACCTCGCCCTCGGACCACGTGCGGATCTGGTCCGCGGTGGCGAGCGAGATGGAGAGCTTCTCGGAGGCGTTGACGTCGAGCACCCTTATTCTCCGTGTGAGCGTCGTGCGTGGTTGTACCGGGGGGTGTTGCACGGCCGGTGGTGCGGGCACCACCGGCCGGTGATGGTCGTGCCGTGGACTACGGCGCGCTGCGGCGCGCCTCGTCCTCCTCGTCGGAGCCGCGCTCCGGTCGGGAGAGGTCGATGCCGAGCGACTCGGTCGTCCGGAAGGCGTCCTCGTCGAGCTCGCGGATCTGCACCTCGGCGCCGGCCTCGTCGAGGACCCGCACGTTGAGGCAGAGCGCCTGCATCTCCTTGATGAGCACCTTGAAGGACTCGGGGATCCCCGGCTCGGGGATGTTCTCGCCCTTCACGATCGCCTCGTAGACCTTGACTCGGCCCAGGACGTCGTCGGACTTGATGGTGAGGATCTCCTGGAGCGCGTAGGCCGCGCCGTAGGCCTCGAGGGCCCACACCTCCATCTCACCGAACCGCTGACCACCGAACTGCGCCTTCCCACCGAGCGGCTGCTGGGTGATCATCGAGTACGGGCCGGTCGAACGGGCGTGGATCTTGTCGTCCACGAGGTGCGACAGCTTCAGGATGTACATGTACCCGACGGTGACCGGACGGTCGTAGGGCTCACCCGTGCGACCGTCGAAGAGCTGGGCCTTACCGTCATCGGTGGCGAGGTGGGCACCATCGGCCCCGTCGGCGTGGAGCTTGCCGAACAGTTGCTTGATGGTGTCGAGCTGTCCGCTCTCCTCGGCCTCGTCCCAGTGCGCACCGTCGAACACCGGCGTCTCGACCCAGACGGCCGGCTCGGTGATCGGACGGGTCTTGCGGGTCTGGGTGGGCTTGGCGCCCACGCCGTCCCAGCCGTGGCGGGCCACGTAGCCGAGGTGGGCCTCGAGGACCTGGCCGATGTTCATGCGGCTCGGCACACCGAGCGGGTTGAGCACGATGTCGACCGGGGTCCCGTCGGCGAGGTAGGGCATGTCCTCGGGCGGGAGGATCTTCGAGATCACACCCTTGTTCCCGTGACGGCCGGCGAGCTTGTCGCCCTCGCTGATCTTGCGCTTCTGGGCGACGTACACCCGCACGAGCGCGTTCACGCCCGGGGCGAGCTCGTCACCCGCGTCACGTGAGAACACCTTGACGTCGATGACCTTGCCGGTCTCGCCGTGCGGCACCTTGAGGGAGGTGTCGCGGACCTCGCGGGCCTTCTCGCCGAAGATGGCGCGCAGGAGGCGCTCCTCCGGGGTCAGCTCGGTCTCACCCTTCGGCGTGACCTTGCCGACGAGCACGTCGCCCGGGCCGACCTCGGCGCCGATGCGGACGATGCCGCGCTCGTCGAGGTCCTTGAGGATGTCCTCGGAGAGGTTCGGGATGTCGCGCGTGATCTCCTCGGCTCCGAGCTTGGTGTCCCGGGCGTCGATCTCATGCTCCTCGATGTGGATCGAGGTGAGCACGTCGTCGCGCACGAGGCGCTCGTTGAGGATGATCGCGTCCTCGAAGTTGTGGCCCTTCCACGGGATGAGGGCGACCAGGAGGTTCTTGCCGAGCGCCAGTTCGCCACCGTGGGTGGAGGGACCGTCGGCGAGTACCGCGCCGGCCGGCACGACGTCGCCCTCGCTGACGAGGATCCGCTGGTTGATGCAGGTGCCCTGGTTCGACCGGCGGAACTTGGAGAGGTGGAACGTCTCCTTCTTGCCGGTGTCGTAGGCCACCGCGATCGACGCGCCGGTGACCTCGGTGACCGTGCCGGCCTCCGATGCCACCGCGAGCTCGCCGGCGTCGTGGGCCGCGCGGCCCTCGACGCCCGTGCCGACGTACGGCGCCTCGGGGCGCACCGTCGGCACGGCCTGACGCTGCATGTTGGCGCCCATGAGCGCGCGGTTGGCGTCGTCGTGCTCGAGGAACGGGATGAGCGCGGTCGCCAGCGAGACGATCTGCTTCGGCGAGACGTCCATGTAGTCGAGCTCGGCCGGGCTCACGAAGGCGACCTCACCCCGGCCCTTGCGGGCGAGCACGCGGGAGTCGATGAACGAGCCATCGGCCTGGATGTGCGCGTTCGCCTGCGCGATGACGTGGCGGTCCTCGTCGTCGGCCGCGAGGTAGTCGACCTGCTCGGTGACCCGGCCGTCGACCACCTTGCGGTACGGCGTCTCGATGAAGCCGAACCGGTTGATGCGGGCGAAGGAGGCGAGGTACCCGATGAGACCGATGTTCGGACCCTCCGGGGTCTCGATCGGGCACATGCGGCCGTAGTGCGACGGGTGGACGTCGCGGACCTCGAAGCCGGCACGCTCACGGCTCAGACCACCGGGTCCGAGGGCCGAGAGACGCCGCTTGTGGGTGAGGCCGGCCAGCGGGTTGGTCTGGTCCATGAACTGGCTGAGCTGCGAGGAGCCGAAGAACTCCTTGATCGCCGCGACCACGGGCCGGATGTTGATGAGCGTCTGCGGCGTGATCGCCTCGACGTCCTGGGTGGTCATGCGCTCGCGCACGACTCGCTCCATGCGGGACAGGCCCACCCGGAACTGGTTCTGGATGAGCTCGCCGACCGAGCGCACGCGGCGGTTGCCGAAGTGGTCGATGTCGTCCGGGAAGTAGTCGTCCGGCTGGTCGTTGGCGTGCAGCTTCACGAGGTACGAGACCGTCGCGAGGATGTCGGCCTTCGAGAGCGTGAACTCGGCCTCGCCGCGCTCGGGGTTCGACGGCGGCACCGGGATGCCCAGCCGATCGAGCACGTCGATGACCCGTCCGTACTCGTCCTGGAGCTTCTTGGAGACCTTGTGGCGCCCGACCTTCGCGAGGTCGTAGCGCTTCGGGTTGAAGAACAGCGTGTCGATGAGCTTCATCGACGCGTCCACCGTGGGCGGCTCGCCCGGTCGGAGCTTGCGGTACAGGTCGATGAAGGCCTCGTCGACCGTCTCGGTCGGGTCCTTGTCGAGCGTGTTGCGCATCGTCTCGTAGGGCTGAGCGTTCGGGTCGAGGACGAGGTTGAGCAACTCCTCCTGGGACTCACCGAACCCGAGCGCCTTGAGCAGGATGGTCACCGGCTGCTTGCGCTTGCGGTCGACGCGGACGTACACGACGCCCTTCTTGTCGACCTCGAACTCGAGCCAGGCGCCGCGGCCCGGGATCATCTTGGCGCCGACGATGAACTTGTCGGGGTCGGCCTTGTCCGCGTCGACGTTGAAGTAGACGCCCGGGGACCGCACCAGCTGGGAGACCACGATGCGCTCGGTGCCGTTGATGATGAACGTGCCCCGCGAGGTCATCATGGGGAAGTCCCCCATGAAGACGGTCTGCTCCTTGATCTCACCGGTGCCGGCGTTCATGAACCGTGCGGTCACGAACAGCGGGCGCGAGAAGGTCATGTCCCGCTCTCGGCACTGGTCCTCGGTGTGCTTGGGCGGCTCGAAGAAGTGGTCCGTCAGCTCGAGGCGGAGCTGCTCGGTGAAGTCGGTGACCGGCGAGATGTCGCGCAGGACCTCGGCGACTCCCTCGTTGATGAACCAGTCGAAGGACTCCTTCTGCACCGCGATGAGATCGGGCAGGGGAAGCACCTCGCGGTGCTGTCCGAACGAGAAGCGTTCGCGGGACGCGAGAGGGGCCAACGTCACTCCTTGCAAGACGACGGGCGCGCGCCGACCTCGGGGCAGGGGTCAGCAGCGGGGCGGGACGGCACGGCTGACGGATGCTAGCCGCGCGCGGTTCAGGGCCGCAAGGTGAAACGCCGGTAGGCGCCACCGGGGTGGCGCCGAATTGCGGCGCAGGATACGACGGGGCCGCGCGGGGGTCAAGGACCCCCGCGGCGACCGACCGTCACGGCCCTGGGACGAGGCGCTACTTGACCTCGACGGAGGCGCCGGCCTCCTCGAGCTGGGCCTTCGCCTTCTCGGCGTCCTCCTTGGAGACCTTCTCGAGGACGGGCTTGGGGGCGCCGTCGACGAGGTCCTTGGCCTCCTTGAGGCCGAGGCTGGTGAGGGCGCGGACCTCCTTGATGACCTGGACCTTCTTGTCCCCCGCGGCCACGAGGACCACGTCGAACTCGTCCTGGTCGGCGCCCGCAGCGGCGGCCTCGCCGCCGCCACCGGCGGCAGGAGCGGCCGCGACGGCCACCGGAGCCGCGGCGGTCACGCCGAACTCCTCCTCGAAGGCCTTCAGGAACTCGTTGAGCTCCAGGACCGTCATGCTCTTGAAGACGTCCAGGAGTTCGCTGGTGCTCATCGCCATGGTGGTGCTCTCCTTGCTGGTGTGATCTCGTCGGATCTGGTGGATCGTGGACCGGGATCGGCCCACGTGGACTGGGCGTTACTCGGCCGGGGTCTCCTCGGCCGGGGACTCCTCGGCGGGCTCGGCTGGGGCCTCGGCGGCGGGGGCCTCGGGCTCGGCGGCCGGGGTCTCGGCGGCGGGCTCCGCAGCAGCCTCGGCGGCGGGCTCGGCCGGCGCCTCGGCGGGCGGAGCCGACTCGCCGGCCGCCACCCGCTGGTCGATGAGCGCCTTCACGCCGTAGGCCATGTTGCGGGGCAGGGCCTGAAAGAGCCCGGCCGCCTTGACGAGCGGGGCCTGGAAGGCGCCGGCGAGGCGGGCGAGCAGCTCCTCGCGGGGTGCGACCTCGGCGAGGGCGTCGACCTCGGCCGCGGTGATGAGCCGGGTGCCGAGCAGGCCGCCCTTCACCACGAACGCCTCGGTGGTCTTCGCGAAGGCCTTGAGGGCCTTGGCCGCGAGGACCGCGTCGCCCTTCACGAAGGCGATCGCCGTGGGGCCCTCGAGCATCGGGACGAGGTCGGCGGCACCGGCCTCGGTCGCGGCCCGACGGGCCAGGGTGTTCTTGAAGATCTTCAGGTCCGTGCCGGCCGGTCGCAGCGCGGCACGCAGCTCGGCGATCTCGGTGACCGTGAGGCCGCGGTACTCGGTGAGGACGGCCGCGTCGGCCTCCTCGAGGCGCTCACGGATCTCGGTGACGGCGGCGACCTTCTCGGGCCTGGCCATGTCGTGCTCCTGGTGGTCTCGGGTCTGCGGGTCCCGGGCGGATCGGCCCGGAACGACGAACGGGGTGCCTGTCGCGCGTGAGCAGCGAGAGACACCCCGGGTTCGCGGGAGTCGCCTCGTCCGGCGGGGTCGATGCCCCATTACCGCCCCGGATGGTGCCGGGGTGACCGGAGGTCTGCGGCGCAGATCGGTTGTAGGGGGCGGGACCTTAGCCCGCGGCGGCGGCCGGCGCCTCTCCGAGGAGGTCCTTGGTCCGGGTCGGGTCGAGGCGAAGGCCCGGACCCATGGTCGAGGAGACGCTCACGCCCTTGATGTAGCGGCCCTTGGCCGAGGCGGGCTTGGCCCTGAGGATCTCGTCGACGATGGCCTGGTAGTTCCCGAGGAGCGCCTCGGTGGCGAAGGAGACCTTGCCGATCGGCACGTGGACGTTGCCGTAGCGGTCGGTGCGGTACTCGACCCGGCCGCCCTTGAACTCGGTGACGGCCCGGCCCACCTCGGTGGTGACGGTGCCGGTCTTGGGGTTCGGCATGAGGCCACGCGGACCGAGGGCCCGACCGAGCTTGCCGACCTGGGCCATGAGGTCCGGGGTGGCGATGGCGAGGTCGAAGTCCATGAAGCCGCCCTCGACCCGGGCCACCAGGTCATCGGCCCCGACCACGTCGGCCCCGGCGGCCTCGGCCTCCCGGGCCGCTTCGCCCGCGGCGAACACGGCGACGCGGATGGTCTTGCCGGTACCGGCGGGGAGGCTGACCGTGCCGCGGATGGCCTGGTCGGCCTTGCGGGGGTCGACGCCGAGGCGGAAGACCACCTCGACGGTCTCGTCGAACTTGGCCTTCGCGAGCGACTTGACGCGGGCCAGGGCCTCGGCCGGCTCGTGGAGCTGGTCCCGATCGACCTGCTTGGCCGCGTCCGTGTAGTTCTTGCCGTGCTTCGCCATGGTGGCTCCCTCATCGGTCGAGCCCGGCGGCGAGGTCCTCCGCCCGGGCGTATGGGTGGGGTGGATCAGTCGACGACGTCGAGGCCCATGGAGCGGGCCGTGCCGGCGACCTGGGCGATGGCGCCCTCGATGTCGATGGCGTTGAGGTCGGGCATCTTCTGCTCGGCGATCTGGCGGACCTGGGCCGCGGTCACGGTGCCGGCCTTCACCACCGGGGTCGTGGAGGAGCCCTTCTCGATGCCCGCCGCCTTCCGGAGCAGGAACGGGGTCGGCGGGGTCTTGAGGACGAAGGTGAACGACCGGTCCTCGTAGACCGAGATCTCGACCGGCACGACGGTACCGCGCTGGTTCTCGGTCGCCGCGTTGTACGCCTTGCAGAAGTCCATGATGTTCAGACCGTGCGGTCCGAGCGCGGTGCCGACCGGCGGCGCGGGCGTGGCCGCCCCGGCCTCGATCTGGATCTTCACGACTGCTGCGAGCTTCTTCTTCGCCATGGGGGTTCCCTCGTGTGCCTAGAGCTTGGCGACGTCGGCGATCTCGAGCTCGACCGGCGTCTCACGTCCGAAGATGTTGACGAGCACCTTGAGCTTCGACCGATCGACGTCGATCTCGTCGATGACCCCGTTGAAGTCGGCGAAGGCACCGGTGACGACCCGCACCTGCTCGCCCTTCTCGAACTCGAACCGGGGACGGATCTTCTTCTCGGGCGCCGGGCCACCGACGGGGCCGCCGCTGCCGAGGGTCTCCTCGACCTCACGCCGCGAGAGCGGGGAGGGCTTCGCACCGTTGCCCACGAAGCCGGTGACGCCGGGGGTGTTGCGCACGGCGCCCCAGGTCTCGTCGTCGAGGTGCATCCGGATGAGGAGGTAGCCGGGCCAGACCTTCTTCTGGACCACGACCTTGCGACCGTTCTTGAACTCGATGACGTCCTCGGTCGGGATGACGACCTCGTGGATGCGTTCCTCGACGTTCAGGGCCTTCATGCGGGTGGAGAGGTTGCCCTTCACCTTGTTCTCGTAGCCCGCGTACGTGTGGACGACGTACCAACGACCCGGACGGTCGTACGGGCTGGGCTCGATCTCGACCTCCTCCTCGTCGTCGTCCTCCTCGAAGACGGCCACGAGTTCGGCGTCGGCCCCGAGGGTGAGCTCCGCGGCGTCGGTGGTCGCGGCGTCGGTGGGCGCGTCCCCCTCGGGGGTGGCCTCCGAGGCCGTGTCGGTGGCCGTGTCGGTGGCCGTGTCGGGGGTCGTGTCGTCGGTGAGGAAGTCGTTCATGTCAGCTGCCGTAGAGGTTGAGGACGAACTTCGCCGAGGCCCAGTCGAGTCCGAAGATGAGCGAGGTCATGATCACCACGACGATGACCACGATGATCGTCGAGTTGATGACCTCCGGCTTGGTCGGCCAAGCCACCTTCTTGAGTTCGCCCCGGACCTCCCGGAAGTACTCCCCCGGCGAGGTGCGCTCCTTCTTGGTGACCGGCGCGGAGGGACGACGCTCGGGGCGCGACGGCTTGTCGGCCCCCTGCTTCGCCATCATGCGCTTGGTCTCGCGGTTCACCGGTGCGCCTCTCGGGTGGGTGCGACGTGGGTGGATCGGGTCGTGGTCTGGAGCAGGGCAGGAGGGACTTGAACCCCCAACCGTCGGTTTTGGAGACCGAAGCTCTGCCAATTGAGCTACTGCCCTCCGGGCACCTCAGGGGGGCCGGGCGTCGGATGGTAGCAGCGGCGCCCAGGAGGGCGCCCCTCGGGATGCCGGCCGGGCCGGGGGCCGGGGAGCTGAGCAACCGGTCGGCAGCGTGCCGACGCTTCGGGGCCCGGGGGCGGGATCGCTCCCACCGCCGGGCCCCGACGTGACTCGGCGTCCGATCGGACGACGGCTAGCGGGTCTCCTTGTGGAGGGTGTGCTGACGCTCGTGGCGGCAGTACTTCTTCATCTCGATCCGCTCGCGGTCGTTGATCTTGTTCTTCTTGGTGATGTAGTTCCGCCGCTTGCAGGACTCGCAGGCGAGGGTCACCTTGATGCGCTTGTCACTGGCCATCGTTCGTCATCCCCTACTTGATGATGGAGGTGACGCGACCGGCACCGACCGTACGCCCACCCTCACGGATCGCGAACCGGAGACCCTCCTCCATCGCGATCGGGTTGATGAGCTCGACCGTCATCTCCGTGTTGTCACCCGGCATCACCATCTC
>JBJTOY010000072.1:0-26585 GCA_046074845.1 Actinomycetes bacterium
CTCGAGATCGACGTGTACCGATCGTCCGGACCGGGCGGGCAGTCCGTCAACACGACCGACTCGGCGGTGCGCATCACGCACCGACCGACGGGGCTCGTCGTCACCTGCCAGGACGAGAAGTCGCAGTTGCAGAACAAGGACAAGGCGATGCGGATCCTGCGGGCCCGCCTCCTCCAGATCGAGGAGGAGAAGCGCCAGGCCGAACTCTCCGACGCCCGCCGCAGCCAGGTGAAGGGCGGCGGACGCTCGGAGAAGATCCGCACGTACAACTTCAAGGAGAACCGGGTCACCGATCACCGCATCGGGCTCACGCTGCACTCGCTCGACGCCGTGCTCGCCGGGGACCTCGATCCGATCATCGACGCGCTCGTGCAGGCGGAGCGGGCCGAGCAACTCGCCGCCGAGGGGTGATCGGCGGGTGAGCACGCCGAAGCCGCCCACCTGGCGCGACCTCCACGACGACGCGCTCGGCCGGCTGCACGACGCGGGGGTCGACTCGCCGGCCGCGGAGGCGCGCTGGCTGGTCGAGCACGTGTCGGGGGAGCCGGGTGACGAGGTGATCCTGAGCCCGGCGCTGGCAACCCGGCGGGGAACCGTCCAGCTCGACGGCCTCCTCGCCCGCCGACTCGCCGGTGAGCCGCTGCAGTACGTCCTGGGGGAGTGGGCCTTCCGGGAGCACGACCTGCTCGTCGACCGACGGGTCCTCATTCCGCGACCCGAGACCGAGGTCGTCGTCGAGATCGCGCTCGGCGAGGTCGAACGGCTCGGGGAGCGCCGGGGCCGTCCCGATCCGTGGGCCGCGGCGATCACGACCTTCGCGGTGGCCGACCTCGGCACCGGCAGCGGGGCGATCGCCATCGCGCTCGAACGGTCCCTGCCCGAGGCCGAGGTGTGGGCGACGGACGTGAGCGCAGAGGCCCTCGCGGTGGCCCGGGCCAACATCGCCGGGACGGGTGCGACTCGCGTGCGCACCGCCGAGGGACACTGGTTCGACGCGCTCGACGACTCGCGGCGCGGCGAGTTGCTCCTCGTGGTCTCGAATCCGCCCTACATCGCCGAGGCCGAGATCGATGCCCTGCCCGCGGCGGTCATCGAGTGGGAGCCGTACGGCGCGCTCGTCAGTGGCCCGACCGGGCTCGAGGCGATCGGCACGATCCTCGCGGAGGCGCCCGGCTGGCTCGCGCCGGGGGGTGTGGTGGTGCTCGAGCACGCGCCGCACCAGGCCGAGGCGGTGGTGGACCTCGCTCGCGACGCCGGGTTCGTCGAGGCTCGGGTCGAGGCCGATCTCACGGGTCGGCCGCGGGCCCTCGTGGCCCGTCTCGCCTGATCCGGCGGGCCGGACCACCACGGGATCGGGCGGGATCGGTCCGGGCGGGTTGGGTACCGTGCGGGCATGAGCGATCAGGACAGCCTCGACGTCGACGCGATGCTCGCCCGGTTCCGCGAGCGGGCCGCCGCGGTGCGCGAGCGCCCCCTCCCGCCGGTCGCCGGCCCGGACCGCGAGCGCTTCGTGCTTCAGGCCCAACTCGACTTCCAGGACTTCGCGATCGTCGGCGATGCGACCTGGGAGTTCGTCGACGGCGTCCTGACCCTGCGCGTCGACCTCGCCGGCGCCTAGAGGCGTTCGTCGAAGCGTTCGTTCGGATCGAGGCGCTGCAGGTACGCCCGGTCGACCGCGACCCAGATGGTCTTCGAGAACGGGTAGAAGACGATCGGGCCGAACGCCATGATCGGCAACGCCACCGCCAGCACCGGGATCACCGGGATGTCGGGCAACGTGAGCGCGAGCACGGCCACGAAGATGATCGTGAACAGTCCGCCCGTGGCGATGATGTTGAACGCCAGTGCACCGGTCCAGTACCCCTGCTCGCGTTCGAAGTGCAGGCCGCAGCGCGGGCAGTCCGGCTTCATCACGAAGTAGCGCCGGAAGAGGTGTCCCGATCCGCACCGGGCGCACCGCAGGGTCGTACCCCAGAGCATCGTGCGGGCCCGGCTCGGCGGACTGGTCGGTGCGGTCACGGCGGCGACCCTAGCGGCGCCCGCCCGGTGCACCCGCGACGCGACGCGCTCAGGCCTCGATGACGTTCGTCGGACCGTCGCCGCGCACGCGCACGGTGCGGCCCTCCCATGCCTCGGTGGTCATCGCCCGCAGCAGGTCCACCTCGGTGGAGTTCGCGAACGCCCGGGTCCCCTCGGGCGTGATGAGGGTCAGGAGGCCGAAGGCCGGGGTGCCGTCCCGATCCATCGTGACCGAGGTCGCCTCGATCTCGGCGTCCCCCGTGTACGCGCCGGCCCCACGGCGGGCGGCGAGCGCATCGACGGTCGCCTGGGTGGCGGCCTTCGGCACGAACTCCGGCGTGGCCGGGTTCGGCGTCGTGGAGTAGATGCCGGCGGCGTGCTTGGTCGCGTACCAGCCGAGCGCGGTCACGAGCCCGAGCGATCCGGGGTCGTGCCTACATGCATCGACCATCGCGGCGATGGAGCGCACGACGTAGGCGTTCCCGGGTCCGCCGGCGAAGCCGAGCCCGCCGGTGACGGTGAGGGGACGCGGATCGACGGTCGGCCCGCCGAGCCCGGTGGCCCGCAGGGCGAGTTGCACCGCCGACGGGAAGCAGGAGTAGAGGTCGAACCGGGCGATGTCGTCGAGGCCGACGCCGGCCGCCCCGAGCGCGCCCGTGACTGCGGCCGCGATGGCCGGGGAATCGGCCAGCGACCAGCGGTCGGTGACGTGGAAGTGGTCGTTCGCCTCGGCGCCGGACCACGGGAACACCATGAGGTCGCTCGGCACCCCGGCGGCGCGGGCGGAGCCGAAGGAGCACAACAGGATCGCGGCCGCCTGATCCACCTGGATGTTGGCGCACATCCGCTTCGTGTACGGGAAGGTGACCATGCGGTTGTCGGCCGACGGCAGCGTGATCTCGTCACCCGTGAGTGCCCGGGGTGACCACGCGTGCTCGTTGGTCGCCGCGACCGCGGCGAAGTGCTCCCAGAGCGCGCCGACCACTCGGCGGTGCTCCTCGACGGTACGGCCCTCGGCCCGGCGGATCGCGGTCTCGAACAGCGGGTACATGCTCGTCGGTGCGATCGCACCGTGCGCGTTCTCGTAGTCGCTCGTGCCGGGACGGTCATCGCCGAGCACCGTCCCGCAGATCGGGTCGTCTGTGTCGCGGGTGCCCCACCCGAGGTCGATCGGCGGATCGGTCCGCCGGGCCCGGGAGCGGGTGTACACCGTCTCGACGCCGCCGATCACGACGACGTCGGCCTCGCCCCGCAGGATCGCCCGGCCGAAGTGGTGGACGAGCATCTGCGGCGTGTTGCCGCCGATCGTCGTGGTGACGGTGCGGGTCGGATCGGCACCGATCCGACGGGCGAGCGCGCGGGCCGGATCCGGGTAGCGGGCCGACATGAACTCCACCACCGCGACGGTGTCGGCCCGGGTGGCGAGCGCGGCGGCGCCGAGCGACGCGTCGGCGACGCGCACCGACTCGGCGAGGAGGTCGATCGGCTCGAGCGCGTCACGCGGGTCGGCGGGCCGCTGCTCGCTCTGGCCGACCGCGACGATGACGGGGGTTCGGGGGTCGATGGTCACGGCGGGCGAGCCTACCGACGCACCCGCTCGTCCCCCGATGCCGGTTCAGTCCTCGTCGAGCTCCGGCGGTTCGGGCCAGGTGGGGACGCCGGGGGCCGCAGAGTCCGGGCATACCGATCGGTAGTCGCAGCGTCCGCACACCGCGGCGTCGCGCACGCCGGCGAACCCGGCGCCCGAGACGTCGGCCCCCGCGTCGCGGATCGCGCGCACGACCGCGCACAGCTCGGCGGTGATCGCAGCGAGGTCCTCGGCCTCGGGCTCGAACGGGTCGGGCTCCTCGTCCACCTCGGCGGCGAGGTGCTCGTACCGGATGCGCAGACCGAGGCCGAGCCGTTCCGCCACGGGTGCCGCGATCCAGGCCTGCAACCGGGCCCGGGGGTCGTCGGCCACCCGCTCGGTGGCCCGGCCGCCCGTCTTGTAGTCGCGCACCTCGAGCACGTCGTCGAGTTGCCAGATCGCGTCGAGCCGGCCCGCAGCGATGAACGGTGGCGCGCCGCGGTGGAAGCGTGCGAGCTCGTGCTCGTGGCGGGCCCGGACCGCGCGGGCGGCGGGACAGCGCGCGGCGTGGCGCGCCACCATCGTCGGGATGACGCCGTCGTCCCCGCCGTGGCTCTCGAGCACGTCGCGCACGTGGCCGGCATCCGCGCAGGACCCGGTGCTGTGGATGCGATGCAGCAGCGCGTGCACGAAGGTCCCGAAGTCGGGGGAGGGTCCGCTGTCGCTGGCGGGCACGCCGAGCAGGTAGCGGGCGAGGTAGAGACGGGGACAGCGCCGCCAGGTGTCGAGTGAGGTCGCGGTGAGCCCGAGCACCTCCGGGAGCAGGCGGTCGCGCGCCATCAGCGGAACGCCGGGCAGGAGCCGATGAACGGGCACCACGCGCACTCGGTGCCCGGGGCGGGGCGCGGGTCGGCGAGGCGGGCCCTGATGCGGCCGAGTCGCTCGACCAGCCAGTCCTCGCACGCGTCGAGCGCCTCCGGTGCGTCGAGACGGGCCTCGACCGCCTCGCCCCGGAGCACATCCGCCACGGTGACGAGGATCGGGCCGGGCGTGGCACGCACCCAGCCCGCGGCGCGCAGGAGCGCGAACCGCACCTCGGGCGCTCCGGCGACGTCGATGGGAACGGCGTCGCGGCCGGCGTAGTGGAGGATGCGCAGTTCGGGGCCGGCCTCGCCCTCGAAGCGCAGCCCGATCCGGCCGGCGAGCCGGATGCCGAGGTCGGGGCGCGGGGTCACGAAGTCGCCCTCGTCGAGTCCGGTGGCGACCCGTTCGCCGAACACCGTGAGGTACCAGCGCACGGCGGTGTCGAACACCCGCTGCTGCTCGACCGGCAGGTCGACCGGGGTCGGGAAGTGCACCGGCCGCGGCCGTTCCGGCGTGGTCTGCGCGAGCAGGGCGGCCTGCTCGAGTCGGTTCGAGATCGCGAACCGCAGCGTCGAGCCGCGGTGACCGGTCTCGTTCCCGTACTCCTTGTCGAGGCGGCGGGCGCACCGCCCCTCCGGATCGCGCAGGTGGGCGAGGGTCACCTTCGCGAGGTCCTCGGTCGTGGTCACTCCCCGAGGGTAGGCCGATCCGGCGCGTCACGGTGCGCCGGACCG
The DNA here is from genome assembly GCA_046074845.1 of Actinomycetes bacterium. Lineage (GTDB taxonomy): Bacteria > Actinomycetota > Acidimicrobiia > IMCC26256 > IMCC26256 > IMCC26256. Next base: position 5,185 of record JBJTOY010000072.1, read on the forward strand.
GCGCGTACGCTTCGCGCCATGGCCGCCTCCGGATCCGCGCGGCGCGCGTCGGGCGCGCGGGGCGCCCACCGCATCCGCACGACCGTCATCGTGCTCGCCGTGGTGTTCCTCGTCTGGTGCGCGATCGGGGTCGCGGGCCTGTTGCTCGCCCGGAGTCGCGCCCAGGCCGGCATCGATCGGCTGGAGCGCGCACAGCGCACCCTGCACGCGGCGGACATCCTCCGGGGCGACGGCCTCGACACCTTGGAGCGGGCGAACGACGACTTCGCGACGGCCCACGCCTCGACGGGCTGGCTCGTCACCGCGCCGCTGCGGATCCTGCCCGTCCTCGGGCGCCAGGTCCGCTCGGTCGACGCGCTGGCGGGCGCGGCCGAGCACGTCACTGCGGTGGGGGCGCGCGCCACCGAACGGGCCCGGCGGGCGGTCGAGGAGCCGACCGGTGCGGGTGCGGCCCGCCTCGCCCTCATTGATCAGCTCGCCACCATCGGGGGTGAAGCCCGGCGCGATCTCGCCGACGTGGACCTCGGCCCGTCGCAGGCGCTCGTGGGTCCGCTGGCCCGGGGTCGGGTCCGGTTCGAGGCACGGCTCGCCGACATCCGCCGTGCGACGCAGGAGTTGCGGCTCGCCTCGGTCGGGCTGCGTCGGGTACTGGGCGGACCGACCCGCTACCTCGTGTTCGGCGCGAGCAACGCCGAGATGCGTTCGGGTTCGGGGACGTGGTTGAGCGTGGGAGTCATGACGTTCCGGGACGGCCGGTTCGAACTCGGGGAGATGCGCTCGAGTGCCGAGTTCCTGCCCGAGCCTGCGGTCGAGCCGCAGGGTGACCTCGCGGCGCGCTGGGGCTGGGCCGCGCCGGGGGCCGACTTCCGGAATCTCGCGCTCTCCCCGCAGTTCCCCGACAACGCGGCGCTCGCGACGGAGATGTGGCGTCGGGCGACCGGGGAGACGGTGGACGGGGTGCTGGTCCTCGACCCGGTCGCGCTCCAGGCCCTCCTGCGCGCGACGGGGCCCGTGACCGTCGACGATCGCGAGATCTCCGCCGACACGGTGATCCCGTACCTGCTCGTCGACCAGTACCGCGGCCTCGAGTACGACCTGGTGCGACCCGATCGCACCGAGGCCACCCAGGCGGCGCGTCGGGCCGGCCTGGCTCGGGTTGCCCGTGCGGTGATCGGCGCGCTCGACGCCGCCGGGTGGAGCGCACCAGATCTCGTGGGTTCGCTGCAGAGCGCGGCCGCCGATCGGCACGTGCTCGCGTGGTCGAGCGACGCGGTGCAGCAGCGCGGCTGGGACGCCGCCGGGGTCGACGGCGTGCTGCCGCGGGACTCGCTCATGCTGTCCCTCGACAACCTCGGCGCGAACAAGCTCGACCCGTTCATGCGGATCGAGGCCGAGGTCACCGGCCGCGCCGCGCCCGGGGGTGGTCGGCGTGTGACCGTGGAGGTCACGGTGCGCAACGAGGCCCCGGCCGGGCTCGGGTCCTACGCCGGCGGGCCGTTCCCCGGGAAGGGGTTCGCCGCCGGCGAGTACGTGGGGCTCCTCGCGTTCGAGGTGCCGGTCTACGCAGCCGACGTGCGCCTCGACGGACTGGGGCCGTCGCCGGTGGACGGACCGGAGGGCACGACCCGGGTCGTGGCCGGGTCGGTGCGGATCGGCCGGGGCGGGTCCCAGCGGGCCACCCTCAGCCTGACCCTGCCCCCGGAGGGCACCCGCCTGTCGGTCCGGGGCTCGGCCCGGGTCCCGGCCACGGCCTGGCGGGTCGGCGACCAGCGGTTCACCGACGACGCCGTCCACCCGATCCGGCCCTGACCGGTCGGTGACGCGCCGTGGTCGGAACCGGCGGATCGGGAGCGAACGTGACCCCGGATCGCCCCGCCCCGGGCGGGAATCATCAGAATTGATGAGCGGAAATGATGGCGGACCGACCACTTTCCGTGGCATCCTGACGACCGATCGTCACACCACTCGCTGGGGAAAGGGCACCCGCCATGCTGAAGCGTCGAACCGCAGCCGGAATCGCTGCACTGGCCATGGGTGCGGGCCTGTCCGCCGGGGTGCTCGCCGCCCTCCCGGCTGGGGCCGTCGGCGAGTACCCGCCCGAGGTGATCGACGACACGATCGAGGACCCGTCCACCACGACGACGGTCCCGACCCAGGTGCTGGGCGAGACGGCCGAGAACGTGGGTGCGAACTCCGCCGGTCTGCCGGTCACCGGTGGGGACATCCTCGGGCTCGTCGCCATCGGCGGCACGGCCGCCCTCGGCGGCACCGCGCTCGTGCGGTTCTCCCGCAAGCGCTCCGAGGCCTGAGCGGCTCCGCCGCGCGGCGCCGGGCAGCAGGGACACCACGAGCGATGGCCCAGATCGGGTTCCCCGGTGGTCGGTGGGAGCGCGCCGCCGACACGACGTCGGAGTCGGTGCCGTCGCCGGACGCGAACCGCCGCCGTCTGGTCCTCGCGCCCGAACCTGCCGTCCGGCCGGTCGGGGGGATCTACGTCGACGCCGTGAAGCCGACGCTGGATCGCGCGTTCGCCCTCGTGATGCTCGTGATCCTGTCGCCGGTGATCCTGCTCGCGGCGCTGTCGCTGCGGTGCACGCTCGGGCGCGGCATCATCTACCGGCAGCGCCGCGTCGGGCGCGACGGCGTGCCGTTCACCGTGCTGAAGTTCCGCACCATGCAGCCCGACCGTCGGCAGCGACACATCGCGGTCGAGCCCGACCGGCGTGTGACCCACAAGTCGCCCGACGACCCGCGCCACACCCGGTTGGGACGCGTGATGCGAGCCGCCGGCATCGACGAACTGCCCCAGCTGGTGAACGTGCTGCGCGGCGAGATGAGCATCGTCGGGCCGCGTCCGGAACTCCCCACGGTGGTCGAGCGGTACGAGCAGTGGGAGCACGGTCGCCACGTGGTGAAGCCGGGCATCACCGGGCTCTGGCAGATCCGGGAGCGCGGCCGCGGCGTCCGGATGCAGGACTGCGTGGACATCGACCTCGAGTACGTCGACTCCATCGGCTGCTGGACCGACCTGCGGATCCTGGCTGCAACGCCGTACCACCTGCTGCGCTGTCGGGGCGAGTGATCCGGGCCGGGGGCTGAGGCCACCCGGCTCCCCGTTCCGGCGGATCGGCGGGCCACTGGGACTCAAGGCCCAGACCCTTCCCGCCGATGACCCCTCCCATGGTTGGGAGTCACACCAGCCTCAGCGGCACCGTGCGAGCGACGTGGCGCGCGCTGGCGCGGGCATCGGTCGTGCTGGCCGCGGTGGCCCTCGGGGCCGCCGGACTCGCGACGGTGGCCCCCCGTCCGGCTGACGCCGTCGGATCCTCGCCGATCGCGCCGGCGATGGGGATGGCCACGGGCGGCGGGATCCTCTGGCAGTCGAACGCCGAGTTCGCCCGCGACATGGACGCCATCGCGGCCTCGGGCGCGACCTGGATCCGGGTGGACTTCGACTGGGCCTCGATCCAGTACGAGTCGCCGACGACCTGGCGGTGGGACCGGGCGACGGATCGCATCGTGGCCGCGGCGAGGGCCCGTGGCCTCACGGTGCTCGGACAACTCGGGTACGCCCCGCCCTGGGCCCGGCCCGCGGACTGTCCGACCGGTTCGAACAAGTGCATGCCGACCGACGGCGCGGCCTACGGGACCTTCGCCCGGGCCGCCGCGGCCCGGTACGGCGCGAACGCGACCGACCCCGCCTGGCGCAACACCGTGCGGGCGTGGGAGATCTGGAACGAGCCGAACCACAAGCCGTTCGCACAGCCGAAGCCGAACCTCGATCGGTACGTCGGACTGCTCAAGGCCGCGTACGCCGGGATCAAGGCGGTCGACCCGGGGGCCACGGTCGTCACCGGCGGACTCTCGCCCGCGCCCGACGCGGCCGACGGCAGCGACATCGCGCCGATGACCTTCCTGCAAGGCATCTACGCGCGCGGCGGACGCGGGTCCTTCGATGCGGTCGGCCACCACCCGTACTCGTTCCCGTACGACCCGTCGGGCGGCCAGAGCTGGAACGCGTTCACCCAGACCGGCTTCCTGTACCAGATCATGGTGGCGAACGGTGACGGGGCGAAGAAGGTGTGGGGGACCGAGGCGGGTGCCCCGACCGGCAACGACGAGGGTCGATCCGTGGACGAGGCGACGCAGGCCGCGTACGTCACGAGTTACTACCGCTCGTGGACGACCACCTTCGGTGCGTTCACCGGGCCGCTGTTCTGGCACATGCACCGCGACTCGGGACCGGACCTCGGGTACTACGACGACAACTTCGGACTGCTGCGTCGCGACTGGTCGATGAAGCCCGCCTTCGGCACGTTCCTCCAGCTCGCGACCCAGGGGCTGCCGGGCGGCACCGGCCAGACGACCACGACGACCGCGCCCGCACCGACCACGACCACGACCGCGGCCGCTCCGACCACGACCACCACGACGCGTCCGGCGATCCCGGGTGCGATCCCGGGCGTCGACCCGATCGGTTGGCTCGACGGAGCGACCACGGGGCCCGACGGGGTCACGGTGCGCGGCTGGGCCATCGACCCCGAGTCGACCGCGCCGATCTCGGTGCAACTCTGGATGGAGGGCTTCCGCCTGCTCGGCACGATGCCGGCGGCCGAGACCCGCGCGCCGCTGGCCGCCACCTTCCCTGCCTACGGTTCCGAGCACGGGTTCACCGTCACGGCGGTCGTGCCCGAGGGGCCGCACACGGTGTGTGCGGTGGCCGAGAACGTCGGCGCCGGCACGAGTCGGGTCATCGGGTGCCGTGACCTCGTGGTGACCGCGTCCCCGTTCGGCTACCTCGACGCCGCGACCTCCGGCATCGGGGGCCTGCGCGTGCGCGGGTGGGCGGCCGACGGGGATGTCGACGGGTCGATCCCGGTGCACCTGTGGATGGACGGTGCGACCTGGGTCGGTGCGACCACCGCGTCGGTGCGGCGACCCGACGTCGCCGCCGCGTTCCCGGGCTACGGGGCCGACCACGGCTTCGAGGCGGCCTTCAGCGTCCCCGCCGGACCGCACCGGGTGTGTGCGTACGGCATCAACGCGGGCGCACGGGGGGCGAACACGCTCCTCGGATGCGCCGACGTCGTGGTCCGGGCCGACCCCCTCGGTGCGCTCGACGCGATCGCCCGCGTGCCCGGGGGTCTCCGAGTGACCGGTTGGGCCATCGACCCCGAGACGGCCGCCCCCATCGCGGTCCACGCGTACGTCGGGTCGGCGGGCACGTCGATTCTCGCCGACGCTGAGCGTGCCGACATCGGCGCAGCGTTCCCGGCCCACGGATCGGCCCACGGCTTCGATGCGCTGCTGGCTGCGCCCGCCGAGGGGCCGGTGCCGGTCTGCGCGTTCGCGATCAACGTGGCGGCCGGACGCAACACGCTGCTGGGGTGCCGGACCGTGGTCGTCGCGCACGCACCGATCGGCGCGCTCGACGGCGTGACCAACGCGGGCGACCGAGTGCACGTCGCCGGGTGGGCCATCGATCCCGACCGTGCGGGTGCGGTGACCGTGCACGTCTACGTGGACGGGGTCGCGACGGCGGTGATCGCCGACGGCCTCCGGACCGATCTGCTGCCGATCTTCCCGGCGTACGGCGCGATGCACGGCTTCGCGGTGTCCGTCCCCGTGCGGGCCGGTCCGCACACCGTGTGCGTGTACGCGCTCGACGATGCGGGCGGCCCCAACCCGTCCCTCGGCTGCCGCGTCGTCTGATCCGCGGACCGGGCCCGCCCTCGGGGCGGGTTCCGGCCCGTGCGGGGCTGGCTACGATCGGCGACCGGACGCTCGACGCCGGCGAGCGCGTCCCCGCAGGAGGGCGAGATCACCAGCCAGCCAGGCGTGCGCAGGCCGAGGACCTCCCGGTCGCTCCTCACGGGGGCGGGCGCGCTCGTGGTCGGGCGCTACGGGGTCGCCGCCTTCGGGTGGCTCGGCAGCATCCTCATGGTGCGCCACCTCTCGGACGGCCAGTGGGGTGAGCTCTCGTTCGTCCTGAGCCTGCTCAGCATCGTCGGGTTCATCTCCGACCTCCGCCTCAGCCGGATCGTCCTCGCCGAGGTGCTCGCCTCCGAGGAGGGGGCCGGCGAGGTCGTCGGGTCCTACGTCGGCCTCCGGGCGGCGATCGGGCTCGTGTCCTACGGCGTGGCCCTCGCGTGGGTGCTCATCGGCGACTACACGGGCCACATCGTGTTCGTCACCGCGATCGCGGGACTCAACCTCGTGATCCTGTCGGCCGGGTGGGGACTCGGTCTCCTGTTCCAGGCCCGGCTCTGGCTGCGGAGCATCGCGTGGGCGATCTTCCTCGGCCAGGCGGTGCAGTTCGCGATCACGGTGGGCGTGATCGTCACCGACCGTTCCTCCGTCGCGGCGTTCGCCTGGGCCACGGTCATCAACTCGGTGGTCTTCGTCGCGGTGCTGCTCGTCGCCGGTCGGCACGTCGATCCGGTGCGTCTGCGCGTCGAACCGGCCAAGTGGGCGGTGTGGCTCAAGGAGTCGGCGCCGCTGGCGCTCGGCGCGGCGCTCGACACCGTGTACTTCCGGCTCGACATCATCATGCTGTCGATCCTCGGCACGTTCACCGCGGTCGGGGTCTACAGCGTCGGGTACAAGTTCTCCGATCTGCTCGGAGCGGTCCCGGGCGCGGTCGTCACCCCGGCGGCGGCACTGCTCATCACCTACTGGGGCACCGACGGTGCCGCGTTCCACCGGACCGTGCGTCAGGCGTACCTCATCCTCTGCGTCGCCGCGGTCGGCGCGGGCGTCGGGTTCTTCATGGCGGCCGACCGCCTCGTGCCGCTGCTCTACACCGAGCGCTTCGACACCGCGACCACCTCGGCCCGCCTCCTCGTGGTCGGCCAGGTGATCCACTTCTTCACCGCGCTCTGGTTCATCGTGCTCGTGGCCGCGGATCGGCGTCGGCTCTACCCGATCACGATGCTGGGCGGCGTCGCGCTCAACGTCGGCCTCAACCTCGTGCTCATCCCGCGCTACTCCTACAACGGCGCGGGGTGGGCCACCGTCATCACCGAGGTCGCGGTGTCGGGGGTCCTGCTCGTCGGCGCGCTGCGCATCGAGGGGGTCCGCCCGCTCCCGGTCGTCGCGACCGGCAAGGTGGTGCTCGCCGCGGGGGCCATGGCCGGCGTCGCCGCGGCGGGTCGACTCGTCGTGCCGTGGTGGATCGCCCTCGTGGTGGGCGGACTGGTGTTCCTCGGCCTGCTCCACCTCACGGAGATCGACGGACCCGGCGGACTGCGCGCGCTGGCCCGGGACGCCCGGATGGGTGGACTCGTGCGGGGGCCCGAGGTCGCCGGCGACGAGGCGAGCGTGCCCGCACCCGAGGGTCCGGCGGATCAGCCCTCGTAGTACGCGGCGCGGTTCGTGACCTCGGTGCGGTTCACGACGATCCCCACCGTGTTCGCGCCGGCTCGCTCGAGGTCCTCGAGGGTTCGGCGGATCTGACCGGTCCGGCTCGAGGCGAGGTCGACGACGAGGATCGTGGCGTCGCACTGGGAGGCCACCGCCAGCGCGTCCGAGAAGAGCGCGGCGGGCGGGGTGTCGACGACCACGAGGCGGACGGCCCGGAGCGCATCGAGGACGGTGCGGAACGAGCGGGCCCCGAGCACGGCCGCGGGATCCTCGACCGGCGGACCGGAGCAGAGCACCCGCAGGTACGGGCTGTCGTGGACCCGGCGTAGCGACTCGGAGAGGTCGGCACCCTGGAGCACGGAGGTGAGGCCGGGGGACCGGGGAACGTTCACCCGGTCGTGCACCGCGGGCCGGCGCAGGTCGGCGTCGATGAGCACGGCCTTGTCGTCGAGGGCCGAGGCGGACTGGGCGAGGTTCACCGAGACGAAGGTCTTGCCCGCGTCCTGGGTCGGTGCGACCACCGCGACGGTGCGGGGGCGGCCCGAGGTCTCGAGGACGATGAGGTTGGTGCGCAGGATCCGGAAGGCCTCGACGGTCTCGAAGCCCTCACCCTTGGGGATGTGGGCGAGGATCGGTAGGCCCGTGATCCGGGCGATGTCGGCATCGGAGTCACCGGACCGTCCGATCCGGTCGCCGATCGCACGGCTGATGACGATCCCCTCGCCCGCGAGGATCGCCGCGATGATGCAGGCGATGATCGCCGAGCGCAACGGGTGCGGCGCGATCGGCGCGTCGGCGGCCCGGGCGGCGGCTGACACGTTGATGCGATTGGCCGGCTTGGCCCGCCGCTCGGCCTCCACCTGGTTGATCGCGTCGATGTTCGCCTGGATGCTCGCCGCCTCGGGGGAGTTCGGCGGGAGGGCGTCGAGCTGGGCTTGGAGGCGGGACCGTTGCTCGGCCAACGGCGCAATGTCCTCGGCCAGCGCCTCGGCCTCGGTGCGCTGCACGTCGGCGATGAGCGTTCGGGACACGGCGTCGGCGAGCTTGCGTGCCGCGGCGGGCGACGGGCCCTTGGCGTACACCTCGATGAACCCGAGGTCGCCGACCGCCGACGCCGAGGTGAGCGACTCGACCTCGTCCGTCGAGAGATCGAGGCCGGAGGCGCGTCCGGCGCCACCGGCGACCTTCGGCGTGTCGACGAGCAGCGCGTAGGACTGGGCCAGGTAGTTCGCCTGGTCGGCGTTGCTCTGGCCCGAACCCGTGTCCGAGGGGGTCACGGCGAGGAGTTCCGTGGCCCGGTACACGCGCGCGGACTGGTTCGTGAACAGGAACACGAACACGCCGACGAGGACCGCGACGAGCAGGATGCGCTTCCAGGATCGGAGGATGATCCGGAAGTGGGCGGCGAGATCCATGGCGGCCACACTCTAGGCCCGGGTCCGAAGGCCCGGAACCACGGGTAACCTCGACGCGATGACCACGGCGATGCGGCACCCGGTCGGGCGACGATCCCGGTCGTCCGCGCCCGCCGGTCGTGCTCGGTGGCCGCTCGCCGCGGCCGGCGCGATCGCCATCGTGACGGTCCTCACCGGGATCTGGCCGTTCGTGCTCCTGCTCGCGGTGCTCGTGCCGGTGGTGATCGCGGTGCTCCGGCGCCCGCAGGTCGGCGTGCTCGGCCTCGCCGCGCTGCTCCCGCTCCACGGTCTGCACTACGTGCTGGGGTTGCCGGACTGGGCCCAGGGGTGGAAGGAGGGCGCGGTGCTCGTGCTGGTGCTCGCCACCTTCCTGTGCCCCGCCTCCGCCCGCGCCCCGAAGGGTCGGCGGCTGCCCGGATGGGTGCCCGCGGTCGCCGGCCTCATGGCGCTCGCACTCGTCACGGTGCCGATGGTGAGCGGGGCGAACGCGTCGATCGGCCTGCGCATCTCGTTCTTCAACGTGCTGCTGGCGGTCGTCGTGTGGCGCTGCCCGCTCGACGCCCGGGAGCGTGACCGGCTCATCACCGTCTTCGTCACGATGGCCTTCCTGACCTCCCTGTTCGGCCTCTACCAGCAGCGGGTCGGCCACGAGGTGCTCAATGCGTGGGGGTACCCGTACGACGAGGTCATCCGGTTCACGAGCGGGTTCCGTCTCCGCTCGTTCTCGACCTTCAACCAACCGTTCCCGTTCGCGTTCTACCTGATGCTCACGGCCCTCCTCGCGGTACCGCAGGTCATCTCGGATCCGCGCCGTCTGCGGAACCGGCTGTTCCTGCTCTCCACCCCGGTCCTCGGCCTGGCCCTCGTGCTCACCTACGTGCGGGGCGCGATCCTCGGACTCGCGATCGGACTCCTCTACCTCGCGTTCCACCGGTACAAGGTGCTGGTCGCGCTCATCCCGCTGGCCCTCGCCGCCTTCCTGCTCCTCCCGCAGGGCTCGAGCTTCACGAACGCGACGACCCAGAGCAACAGCCTCACCGTTCGCACCTCCTCGTGGTCGGAGCGGGGCGGAGCACTGTTCGCGTACCCGCTCGGCTCCGGCATCGGGACGATCGGCGCAGCCGGTCAGAAGGCGCAGAGCCTCGATGCGGCCGATCCGACCGAGCCGCGCGCGTTCCAGTCCGACAACTCGTACCTCAAGGTGGGGTTCGAGCTCGGCCTCCTCGGCCTCTGGTTGTTCGTGGCGTTGCTCATCAGCGCATTCCTCACGGGCCGTCACGTCGAACGGCGGGTGGACGGGCTCGATCGCGACTTCGCGGCGGCCTGGTGCGCGACCGTGCTCGCGATCATGGGTGGCGCGCTCGTCGCGACCTACTTCGAGATGGTGCCGATGGACGCCCTCTTCTGGATGGTGCTCGGCATCGTCTCGACGATGGCGCCGCGCCTGCGCAACGAGGGTCCGACACCCGCCAGCGCGCGGGTGTCGGGAACGACCCGGCGGTGAGTCGCCGGGTCGGACTCGTCGCGGAGACCGTCGATCGGCGGGACGGGATCGCCCGGGTCGCTCGCGAGATGCTCTCGGTGCTCGGCCGACGTCACGACGTCGAGGTCGTCGTCGCCGTCCCGCCGGCGGGTCTCGCCGTGGTGGAGGCCATGGGCCTGCCCAACCTCGTCGCCACGGTCACGATCCCGACCTCGGGCCAGCTCGGCACCGCGTCCTGGGTCCGCTGGCGGGCGGCGCGGGCGTTCGCGGCGTACGGGGTCGACGTGGTGCATGCGGGCAAGCACGTGGTGCCGACCACCGACCTTCCGACGGTGCTGACGGTCCACGACCTCACCCTGCTCCATGATCCGGGGCAGTTCCGGGCCGCGAAGCGGTTCGTGCTGCCGCACGAGTACCGGCGATCGCTGCGACATGCGGATGTGCTCGTGACGCACACGCAGGCGATCGCCGCGACCCTCGGGCACGCCGACCCGGCATGGGGTGCCAAGGTCGCGCTCATCGGATTGCCGTTCAACGGCGAGTTGTACGCCGAGCCCGCGGTGCCGGTCGACGGGTTGACCGAGGTGGGCTTCGCCCTCGCGGTCGGGGACCTGTCGCCGCGCAAGAACCTCGCCCTGCTCATCGACCGGTGGGCCGACGTCCACCGGGCCTCCGGCCTCCACCTCGTCGTCGCCGGGAGCGGTGCGTGGCGGTCCGAGCCCGTGGTCGCCCGGCTCGAGGTCCTCGTGCGTGACGGCATGGCGTCCTGGGTGCGCGGCCTCGGGGATCCGGCGCTCCGCTGGTTGTACGAGCAGGCGCGGGTGCTGCTCTACCCGTCGCGCGAGGAGGGGTTCGGCCTCCCGGTCGTCGAGGCGCTCGCGGTGGGCACGCCGGTCATCACCTCCACGGACCCGGCTCTCGTCGAGGTCGGTGCAGGCCGGACGACCGCGCTCGACCCCGATGACGCCGACGCGTGGCACGAGGCCATCCTCCGGGCTGCACTGGCGGACCCGGCCCACCACGACCCGGTCGTGCCGGAGTGGTTGCCGACCCGCGAGGAGGTCGGAGCGCGCCTGATCGAGGCCTACGACCGCGCGATCACGATGCGCCACCGACCTCGCTGACGACGGCGCGCAACCGTTCGGCGAAGGCGGCCTCGGAGAACGCGGCGGCTCGGGCCCGCAGCACCGCCGGATCCCAGGTCCCGTCGAGGATCCGCTGCAGTGCGGCGGCCACCGGCGCGGGATCGGGTCGCTCGAACATGATCCCGGTCTCGCCGTCGACGACGGTGTCGAGGAACCCGCCGGCCGCAAGGACCGCACTCGGGCGGCCGAAGGATGCGGCTTCCAGCGGCGTCATGCCGAAGTCCTCGTGCGCTGCGGTGACGAGCGCGGCGCAGTCACGGTAGAGCGCTCGCAGGCGAGCGTCGGGGACATCCTCGAGGAAGGTGGTGGTCGCGGGGCTGGATGCGCGCAGCCGTTCAGCCTCCGGACCGCGACCGACGACGACGAGGCGCGCACCCACTCGGCGAGCGGCCTCGATGACGACGTCGACGTTCTTGTAGGGGAGGAGTCGCGCGACGCAGAGGAAGTACCCGGGCTCGATGCCGTGCTCGAGTACCGGGCCGTCCTCGCCGAACGTGGATGGTGGCGCGAGCAGCTCCACGTCGACGTGGTAGAGGTCCTGGATCCGGCGTCGGATCAGGCTGGAGTTCGCGAGATGCCGGTCGACGGTGGCGACGGCGTGACGGTCCCACGGTCGGAGCATCGGCGCCATGGTTCGAGCGCCGATGCGCATCACCCGGCGCCCGCCCGCGTACTGGTCCAGTTGGTAGAGCCAACGGGCCGGCGCATGCCAGTACGCGATCTTGGCGCCGGTCGTCCGTACGCCGTGCGACCACCCGGCGGTCGAACACACCGTGACGTCGGCATCGACCGAGGTCGCCGAGAACGACGGGGCGAGGAGCGGGAATGCGAGACGATGGTGACGACGCAGCGGGCCGACGCGGTTGATCGGCATCGGTCGGATGTCGAGTGTGGCCAGATCCGGGTACGTGCGCGCGGGCTCGTAGAACGATGTGTGGACCGGGCTCTCCGGAAGGGCTCGGGCCATCGCGAGGATCGCTCGCTCCGCTCCACCGTTCTGGACGAGGTGATCGTGGGCGATCGCGGTGCGGATGACGGCCTACCGGGTGCTCGGGAGTCGGGCGCGTCGGACCGCGCGTCACGACGTTAGCCCGGGGGGTCTAGCCTCGGGTCGTCGTGCGCGTGCTCCTGCTGTCATCCCTCTGGCCGCCGAACGTCCTCGGTGGCGCGGAACTGCACGCGGCGGCCCTGGCCGACCGGCTCGCCGACGCGGGCCACGAGGTGGGCGTGGTCACCTACGGATCCCCGGGGTCCCGGGTGGTCGCCCAGGTCCCGGCTCGGCCCTACCCGCTGCAGGAGTTCGCGGACCAACCGCCACCGCGGCGCGCGGTCATGCACCTGCGCGACGTGTGGAACCCGTCGACGGCGCGCATCCTCGACGATGCGGTGCGCACCTTCCGGCCCGACGTCGTCCACTCCCACACGGTGCAGGGCATGTCCGCGGTCGCGTTGGTACGACCCGGTCGCCTCGGCGTGCCGCACGTCCACACCCTCCACGACTACTGGCTGCTGTGCCAGCGCACCGCCATGGTCCAGCGGGACGGCACGGCCTGTGATACCCCGTGCCGGGGGTGCGCCACGATCACGGCCATCCGCGATCGGCAGGTTCGCGCGCACGCACCCGACCTGCTGCTGGCCGTGTCGCAGGCGGTGGCCGAGGAACACGATCGGGTGCCGTGGGCGGCGGGTCGGATCCGTGTGCTCCACAACCCGGTCGAACCGGCCCCGGCCGACCGGCCGACCCGCACCGCAGCCGGCGCGGGCCCGGTGTTCGGCTACCTGGGGCAACTCGCGCCGCACAAGGGCGTGGCCACGTTGCTCGAGGCGTTCCGCCGGGCCGACCTGCCGGGGGCCAGGCTCCTCGTGGGCGGACGTGGTCCGCTCGCAGAGGCGGTCACCGCCGCCGGTGGTGGGGTCGAGGGGCTCGGGTGGCTCGACGGCGCGGCGAAGGAGCAACTCCTCGCCGACGTCGACTGCCTCGTCGTGCCGTCCGAATGGCGCGACCCGGCACCGATCGTCGTGAACGAGGCCCGGGCCCGTGGGATCCCGGTGATCGGCACGCGCATGGGCGGCATCCCGGAACTCGTCGCCCCCGAGAGCGCGGCCCTGCTGGTGAGCCCGCGCGATCCCGACGCGCTGGCTGCGAGCCTGGCCGCGTTCGCCGCCGACCCGGATCGCTACGTCGGCGCACCCGCGCTGGCGCCGATCGACTGGGCCGGTCACCTCGAGGCACTGCTCACGGCGTACCGCGACGCCGGGGCCGGGTAGCACCGCAACACTCCGTCGGGTCGGGCCCCGGTCGCCCGGAGGGGCGGCGGTAGAGTCGGCCGCATGCGGGATCGACGGTCGTCGCCCGGCGCCTCCGAGGCGGAGGGCGCCCGATGAGGGTGGCGTTCGGCGCGGATCACGCGGGGTTCGCCCTCAAGGAGCACCTGCGTGCGCTCGTCGCGGCCGACGGGCACGAGGTCGTCGACCTCGGCACCGACTCGACCGAGTCCGTCGACTACCCGGACCTCGGTGCCGCGGTGGGACGGGCGGTCCGGGACGGCCGGGCCGATCGGGGCATCCTCGTCTGCGGGAGCGGGAACGGCATCGCGATCGCAGCCAACAAGGTCGACGGGGTGCGCTGCGCGGTGGCGCACGACGTCACCTCGGCCCGGCTCGCGGTCGAGCACAACGACGCGAACGTCTGCTCGTTCGGGGCGCGCTTCCTCGGTGAGCAGGTCGCCGAGGACGCCGTGCGGGCCTACCTCGCCGCCGAGTTCGCGGGCGGGCGCCACGCCCGCCGCGTCGACAAGATCACCGACATCGAGCGCGCCGGCGCTGAGTGAGCCACCCGACCACCGACGAGACCCGAGGACCACCGAGACCATGACCGATCCCGCATTCGACGCCATCCGGGCCAGCGACCCGACGATCGCCGACATCCTCCACCGCGAGGTGGAGCGCCAGAACACGACGCTGCAACTCATCGCGTCGGAGAACTTCACCTCGCCGGCGGTCATGGCCACCCAGGGGTCGCCGCTCACGAACAAGTACTCCGAGGGCTACCCGGGCAAGCGGTACTACGGGGGCAACGCGGTCGTGGACGAGGCCGAGGAGCTGGCCCGGGAGCGGGTCAAGGCCCTGTTCGGTGCCGAGCACGCGAACGTCCAGCCCCACTCGGGCGCGAACGCCAACATGGCCGTGTACCTGGGGCTCCTGTCGCCGGGGGACAAGGTGATGGGCCTCCGGCTCGACCAGGGTGGACACCTCACCCACGGATCGCCGGTCAACTTCTCGGGTCGCATCTACGACTTCGTGGCCTACGGGGTGGACGCCGAGACCGAGACCATCGACCTCGACGCCGTGCGCGCCACGGCGCGGGCCGAGCGGCCGCGCATGATCATCGCGGGTGCGACGGCCTACCCGCGCAGCATCGACTTCGCAGCGTTCCGCGAGATCGCCGACGAGATCGGCGCGCTGCTCATGGTCGACGCGGCCCACATCGCGGGTCTCATCGCGGGCGGTGCGCACCCGTCGCCGGTGCCCCACGCCGACGTCGTGACCTTCACGACCCACAAGACCCTGCGCGGTCCCCGGGCCGGGTGCATCCTGAGTCGGGCCGAACACGCGGCGGCGATCGACAAGGCGGTGTTCCCCGGTCTCCAGGGCGGCCCGCTCATGCACGTGGTGGCGGCCAAGGCGGTGGCGTTCCTCGAGGCCTCCCGGCCCGAGTTCCGGGAGTACGCGGCCCAGATCGTGCGCAACGCCCGGGCCCTCGCCGACGGGCTCGCCGGGGCCGGGTTCCGCATCGTGTCGGGCGGGACCGACAACCACCTCGTCCTCGTCGACCTGCGACCGTTCGGGGTGACCGGCAAGGTCGCCCAGGAGGCGCTCGACCTCGCGGGCATCACCTGCAACAAGAACGCGATCCCGAACGACCCGGAGAAGCCGTTCGTGACCAGCGGCATCCGCCTCGGCACCGCGTCGGTGACGACGGCGGGCATGACCGAGCCCGAGATGGCCGAGATCGCGCGGCTCATCGGCGTGGTGCTCGGGGCACCCGAGGACGAGGCGGTGCGCGCCGAGGTCCTCGACCAGGTGCACGCGCTGTGCTCGAAGTTCGTCCCGTACCCCGGCCTCTACGGCTGACGCCCACATCGTGGGGGGCTACGCGATCGCATTCCTGGTCGCCGTCGGTGTGACGGCGGCGTGCATGCCGCTCGTGCGTCGTCTGGCCATCCGGGCCGGCGCGGTGGTCCCCCCGAACCCGCGCGGCGTGCACACGCGCCCCATGGTCTCCCTCGGGGGCGCGGCCATGTTCGTCGGATTCCTCGTCGCCATGGCGGTGGCCTGGCAGGTGCCGCAGTTCGACGAGATGTTCAACGGCTCGAGCGAACCGCTCGGCGTCGTGCTGGCCGCGGCCGTCATGTTCGCGGTGGGTGCGCTCGACGATCTCCGGGACGTCTCGCCCCCGGCCAAGGTCGCCGGGATGGTGCTGGCCGGCGGCCTGCTGTCCCTCTTCGGCGTGCAGATGCTGTTCTTCCGGGTGCCGTTCTTCTCCGGCGACACGATCGTGCTCGCCGCCGACCTCGCGCCGATCGTCACCGTGCTCATGGTCGTGCTCTTCGCGAACGCCATCAACCTCATCGACGGACTCGACGGGCTGGCCGGCGGCATCGTGGCGATCGCCGGGACCGCGCTGTTCCTCTACAGCGATCGGCTGTTCAAGAACGGCTTCCTCGAGGGATCGAACGTGGCCCCGCTCATCGCGGTCATCGCAGTCGGCGTGTGCGTCGGGTTCCTGCCGTTCAACTGGCATCCGGCGCGCATCATGATGGGCGACGCGGGAGCGCTGTTCCTCGGGCTGCTGATGGCCGTGACGACGATCACCATCGGCGGGCGCGCCGACTACCAGTACAGCGGGGTCACCTACTTCTTCTTCGCCCCGCTGTTCATCCCGTTCGTGATCCTCGGGGTCCCGATCATCGACACGGCGTTCTCGTTCCTCCGGCGGGTCATGACGCGCCGGTCCTTCTCCGTGGCCGACAAGGAGCACCTCCACCACCGGCTCATGCGGCTCGGCCACGGCCCCCGGAGGACCGTCGCGATCCTGTGGCTCTGGACGGCCCTGCTCTCCGGGGTGGCCCTCATCCCGACCTACACCGACAAGGGCAACGCCCTCGTCCCGGTGGCGATCCTCGCCCTGGTGCTGCTCATCTACGGGCTCTTCTTCCCCCGGCGGGCGGACTGGGTGGCCGAGGAGGCCGTCCTCGGGCCCGTCGATCCGACCCGGGCGGCTGCCCGAGGTGCCGGTGGTGCCGATGTTGCTCAGGGTGCCGGTGGGGGAGCCGACGTCGCCGATCTCGGGGCGCGCCGCTCCCGGCGCAGGGGTCGCTGAGCTTCGGCGCGCGCCCCGGTCCCACCCGCGCCCTCGTCGTGCGTCGCGCGCACCGCGCGCGACGATGCGGGACGAGGCGGGACGAGGGCGCGATCGGGACCCCGATGGATCGCCCGGCGGCTCGTCCGCGCGGTTTGCGACGCCCGGAGGGCCGTCGGTACGTTGCCCCGGTCACGACGGATTCCGGTCGGGTGCCCGCGCGCCCGCCGACGACACGGGGGAGCAGCTGGGGTGGGTCCCCGCACGAGAGCGCTCATGCCGAAGGCGAAGCCCGGCTACAACGACGCGCTCTCCACCTCGCTCACCTTCGTGTTCGGCCCGGTGATCTTCGGTGCCCTCGGCGCCCTGCTGGATCGCGCCCTCGGCACCGGCCCGATCCTCATGATCGCCTTCGGCGTGCTCGGCCTCGTCGCCGTCGCCACGACCATCTACTACCGCTACCAGGCCGCCTCGGCGGCCGAGGACGCCGGCAAGCCCTGGACGAGGCGCGCGGCATGAGCGTCTCCGTCGAGGGCGTACCCACCCGCCTCCCTGACGACCACGAGTCGCGGGTCGCCGACCACCTCGTGCGCCGCGCCCTCATGGTCGCCCCGGCGCTCCTCGTGCTCGCAGCGTTCCTCGGTGGGCGTCGCTCGGTGGTCGGCACGTTCCTCGGCGTGCTCGTGGTGTGCGCCAACTTCCTGCTCTCCTCGCGCCTCATCACGTGGTCGGCCCGCATCTCGCCCGAGGCCGTCTCGGTCGCGGCGATCGGCGGCTACGTCCTCCGGCTCGCCCTCATCACGCTCGCCGCGATCGCCCTCTCGGGCCGGCCCGGCGTGAGCATGGCGGCGTTCGTCCTCACGGTCGCCGGCCTGCACCTCGGCCTCCTGTTCTGGGAGATGCCGTCCGTCAGCCTCACCCTCGGTGCCCCGGGCCTCAAGCCCGCGGCGCCCGGCCCGCTCTCGTCCACGCGCAAGGAGGAAGGGTGACCGTCGTCGCCGAACTGTTCCCCAACGGGATCACCGAACTCTTCGAGTGGAAGGCGATCCTCTTCGAGGGCTCGCCCTTGGCGCTCAACAAGACCGGCATCATGGTGCTGGTCTCGATGGTGATCTGCCTCGTCATCTTCGTGGTCGGGAGCCGCAAGCGCGCCCTCGTCCCGACCGGCCTGCAGAACGTCGCCGAGGCGGGCTACCTCGCGATCGAGCAGCAGATCGCGGTCGAAGTGATGGGCCCGCACGAAGGCAAGAAGTGGACGCCGTTCCTGGCCTCGCTCTTCTTCTTCATCTACTTCATCAACGTGTGGTCGGTGTTCCCGGGCATCCAGTTCCCGGCCACGGCCCGCATCGCGCTGCCGGGCATGCTCGCCATCATCGTGTGGCTGGTGTTCATCGGCGCCGGGTTCAAGACCCAGGGCCCGCTCTACATCTTCAAGAACATCACCCCGCCCGGCGTGCCGAAGCCGCTCTACATCCTCGTGATCCCGATCGAGTTCATCTCGAAGTACCTGGTGCGGCCGTTCTCGCTGGCGGTGCGTCTCTTCGCCAACATGGTCGCCGGCCACGTGCTGCTCACGGTCTTCGCCGTGATGTGCGTGGAGCTGCTCAAGGCGGAGAGCGGCCCGTACCAGATCGCCTTCATCCCGCTGCCGTTCTTCGGTCTGCTCTTCATGACCGCCTTCGAGATCCTCGTGGCGCTCCTGCAGGCCTACATCTTCACGATCCTCTCGGCCGTCTACATCGGCGAGTCCGTGCACCCCGAGCACTAGCCCGGGTCCAACCTGTTCCACCCGCTCGACGAAGTTCCACAACCAAGGAGACACCTGACGTGAGCACCCTCATGACCCTCGCCGCCTCCGGCATCACCGACACCGGATTCAAGGCCGGTCTCTCGGCGGTGGGCTACGGCCTCGCCGCCATCGGCCCGGGCATCGGCATCGGCTACCTCGTCGGCCAGTCGGTCCAGGCCATGGCCCGCCAGCCCGAGATGGCCGGCAACGTCCGTACCACCATGTTCCTGGGTATCGCCTTCGCCGAGGCGCTCGCCCTCATCGGTTTCGTCGTCAAGTTCATCTGAGCGCCCCGGCGCCTGAAGGGAAGGGACGCGCTATGCGCATCCGACGGTTGGTAGCCGTCTCGCTGCTCGCTCTCGGCACGGTCGTGACCGTGCCGGGCGTCGCGCACGCGAGCGGGAGCGCCGGGGAGATCTCCGAGTGCCTCCTGGAGAAGGCCGAGGAGCTCGAGGCCAAGGAGATCGACGCCGCGACCTTCGACGTCGAGGCGAAGAACTGCTACGCGGCTCCGAGCCCGCTGCTCCCGGCGACGGGCGAGATCATCTGGGGCGGCATCGCCTTCCTGATCGTCGCCTTCGGTCTCATCAAGTTCGGGTTCCCGGCCCTGCGCAAGGGCCTGGCCGACCGTGAGGCCAAGATCCGCGAGGACCTCGAGGCGGCCGAGGCTGCCCGCGCGTCGGCTCGCAACGCGGACGCCGACCACGAGCAGAAGATCGCGGAGGCCCGTAACGAGGCGGCCAAGATCGTGGCCGAGGCACGGGAGGCCGCCGATCAGGTGCGTGCGGACCTCGTGTCCCGGGCCGAGGCCGACGCGGCCGACATCCGGGCGAGGGCCAACGCCGACGCCCAGTTGGCGACCGAGCGTGCGATGGCCGACCTGCAGTCCCAGGTCGCCGAGCTCTCGGTCGAGCTGGCCGAGCGGGTCGTGCAGCGGAACCTCGACCGTGACACCCAGAAGGCGCTCGTCGAGTCCTTCATCAACGAGGTCGGGGGCTCGCGGTCGTGAGCACCGAGCGCGTCGACGCCTACGCCGAGGCCCTCCTCGGGATCGCCCGCTCGGAGGGGCGCGTGGAGGAGATCGAGGACGAGCTCTTCCGCTTCGCACGGGCGGTCGAGGGCAACGATGCGCTGCGATCGGCCCTCGTCGACCGCAGCCTGCCCGCGGAGCGTCGGTTCGCCGTCGTGAGCGAGCTCATGGGGTCGAAGGCGCTCGAGACCTCGACCGCGCTCGCCGCCGCGATCGTGGCGGCCGGTCGGGCCAGCGACCTCTCCGCCATCGTGGACCGCTTCGTCGAGTTGGCGGCCGCCGGGCGCGAGCGAGAGGTCGCCGAGGTGCGCACGGCCATCGAACTCGATGCGAACGACCAGGCCCGTCTCGCGGAGGCGATCGGTCGGGCCGTGGGCAAGAACGTGGAACTGAAGGTGATCGTCGACCCCAAGGTGCTCGGAGGCATCGTGGCCCGGG
Source organism: Actinomycetes bacterium (assembly GCA_046074845.1). Lineage (GTDB taxonomy): Bacteria > Actinomycetota > Acidimicrobiia > IMCC26256 > IMCC26256 > IMCC26256. The sequence continues at coordinate 25,209 of JBJTOY010000072.1, forward strand.
TCGGCGACACCGTGATCGACGGCACCGTCCGTCACCGGCTCGAACAGCTCAAGGAGCAGATCTGACATGGCCGAGCTGACCATCAACGCGAGCGACATCGCGGCGGCGCTGCGCAAGCACGTCGACTCCTACACCCCGACCCTCGCTGCCGAGCAGGTCGGGCAGGTGCTCGACGTGGGCGACGGCGTGGCCCGGGTCGCCGGTCTGCCCAACACCGCGGTGAACGAGCTCCTCGAGTTCGAGGGCGGCCTGCTGGGCCTGGCCCTCAACCTCGACGAGGACGCCATCGGCGCCGTCGTCCTCGGCAAGGCCGAGGGCGTGGAGGAGGGCAAGGCGGTCCGGGCGACTGGGCGCATCCTCTCGATCGCGGTGGGGGATGCCCTGCTGGGTCGCGTCGTGAACGCGCTCGGCCTGCCGATCGACGGCAAGGGTCCGATCACCACCGACGTGACCCGACGCCTCGAGGTCCAGGCCCCGGGCATCGTCGGCCGCAAGCCGGTGCACGAGCCGCTCCAGACCGGCATCAAGGCGGTGGACGCCATGACCCCGGTGGGCCGGGGTCAGCGTGAGCTCATCATCGGCGACCGCAAGACCGGCAAGACCACCATCGCCATCGACACGATCCTGAACCAGAAGGGTCAGGGCGTGAAGTGCATCTACGTGGCGGTCGGCCAGAAGGGCTCCACGGTCGCCCAGACGGTCGAGACGCTGCGCCAGCACGGTGCGCTCGAATACACGGTGGTGGTGAGCGCTCCGGCCTCCGAGGAGGCGGTGTTCAAGTACCTCGCCCCCTACTCGGGCTGCGCGATGGGCCAGCACTGGATGGAGAACGGCGAGCACGCCCTCGTCGTGTACGACGACCTCTCGAAGCAGGCCGAGGCGTACCGCCAGCTCTCGCTCCTCCTCCGGCGCCCGCCGGGCCGCGAGGCGTACCCCGGCGACGTCTTCTACCTCCACTCGCGTCTGCTGGAGCGGGCGGCCAAGCTGAGCGACGACCGCGGTGCGGGTTCGCTCACGGCGCTGCCGGTCATCGAGACCAAGGCGGGTGACGTCTCGGCGTACATCCCGACCAACGTGATCTCGATCACCGACGGCCAGATCTACCTGCAAGACGACCTCTTCAAGTCGGGTGTGCGTCCGGCCGTCGACGTGGGCATCTCGGTGTCCCGGGTGGGCGGCGCCGCGCAGATCAAGGCCATGAAGTCGGTGGCGGGAACGCTGAAGCTCGACCTCGCCCAGTTCCGCGAGCTGGAGGCGTTCGCGACCTTCGGCTCCGAGCTCGACGCGGTGTCGAAGGGCCAGCTGGAGCGGGGCGCTCGCCTCGTCGAGCTCCTCAAGCAGGGCCTCCACGAGCTGGTGGCGGTCGAGGATCAGGTC
>JBJTOY010000073.1:0-5721 GCA_046074845.1 Actinomycetes bacterium
CACTCGCAGTTCCTCGCGCAGCTCATCGACGAGGGTCGCCTCTCGATGGCGGGTGCTTCGCTCGCTGAGCGGGTCACGTACCACGACTCCTGCTACCTCGGACGTCATAACGACGTCTACATGGCGCCGCGCAACGTGATCGGCTCGCTCAAGGGCATCGACATCGTCGAGATGCCGCGCAACGGCACGAAGGGCATGTGCTGCGGGGCCGGCGGCGCGCGCATGTGGATGGAGGAGTCCATCGGCAAGAAGGTCAACGACGAGCGCGCGCAGGAGGCACTCGCGACCGGTGCGACCCGGGTCGCGGTCGCCTGCCCGTTCTGCTACGTCATGATGGACGACGGCGTGAAGGGCGCGGGCAAGGGCGACGACGTCGTCGTGCAGGACCTCGCAGAGATGCTGCTCGAGGCGATGGAGTCCGACCCCTCGGTGCACGACCAGACCACACTGGCCTGAGCCGGGAGCGCAACGAGGAATCAGCGAGCGGGGCGTCGCCACGGCGGCGCCCCGCTCGCGTCCGGCTACTTGCGGAAGTTGAGGTAGGAGCGACTCGGGGTCGGGCCGCGCTGGCCCTGGTACTTCGAGCCGGTGACCGACGAGCCGTAGGCGTGCTCGGCCTCAGTGGTCATCCGCAGGAACGAGATCTGTCCGATCTTCATGCCCGGGTAGATCGCGATCGGCAGGTTCGCGACGTTCGACAGCTCGAGCGTGAGGTGGCCGTCCCACCCGGCGTCCACGAACCCCGCGGTCGAGTGGATCAGCAGACCGAGCCGCCCGAGGCTGGACTTCCCCTCGAGCCGTGCGACGAGGTCGTTCGGGATCGCGACCCGCTCGAGGGTGGATCCGAGCACGAACTCCCCCGGGTGGAGGATGAACGCGCCCGGCGGCGTCACCTCGACGAGTTCCGTGAGGTCCTCCTGTGGCTCCTTCGGATCGATGAAGGGCGTCGTGTCGTTGCGGAACACGCGGAAGAAGGCGTCGACGTGGAGGTCGACCGAGGACGGCTGGACATCGGCCGGGTCGAACGGATCGATGACGATCCGGCCCGCGGCGATCTCCTCACGGATGGTGCGGTCGCTGAGAATCACGGGAGCGGACCCTACCAACGGGCCCCGGGTGCCGTCGGGCCTCAGGCGCCCGGCTTGAACACCATGAGGTAGAGGAGCGCGAGGGTCATGAGGTGCAGCACGCCGGAGGCTGCGCCGACCTGCTTGCCGAGACCCTCCATCAACGCGACCTGTGGCGGTGGCCCACCCGGCGCGCCCGCCGGGGGCGGCCCGCCGGCGGCCAACTCCTCCCCGAGCGCGTTCATCCGCCGGACCCGCGGCAGCAGGAACCCGTGGGACACGCCGAGCGAGATCACGAAGAGCACGATGGACAGCCACACCCAGGTCTGCGAGAACGTCCACTGGCCGTCGCTCAGCCACACGAGCAGGAGGCCGAGCACGAGGACCGCGTAGATGAAGTTCTCGGCGACCATCGACACCCGGTAGTTCGCCTGGGAGATCGCCAGGCCGCCCGGGCCCGGGCGCTTCTTCGACTCGGCGCCGTAGAGGCCGTTGAGGAACACCGTGCCGATCCCGACGATCGCCGTCAGGATGTGGCCGATCAGCACGATCTTGTAGAGCGCGGTCTCCGATCCCACCGCAAACCCCCTCCCGTGGTCCGTCACCGGCCCCGGACCGGTGGTCGGCTGCGAATCTAGGTCCGCGACACGGCGCGCCGCAGGGAGGTCGCGAGGTCGCCCCGCCGACCGACCTCGACCCCGTCGAGGCCGAGGAACCGGGCCAGCCGTCCGGCCTCGTCGGCGAGCGCGCCGGCGATCGCCTCGGGCGCAACCCAGGGTTCGGCCCATGCGCCGGGCAGCAGGAGCCGGGACCGCCGACGATCGGCCTTCGCGTCGACCCGGGCGACGAGGCGGTCGCCGAGGAGGAAGGGCAGGACGTAGTAGCCGTGGATGCGCTGCGGGGCCGGCACGTAGATCTCGATCCGGTATCGGAACCCGAAGATCCGCTCGACCCGATCGCGCTCCCACATGAGCGAGTCGAAGGGGGTGAGCAGCGCGCACGCGTCGACCCGTCGCGGCACCGGCGTACCCGGGATGCGGTAGGCGGCGGCCCGCCAGCCCTCGACCGTGACCTCCTCGAGCGCACCGTCCTCGACGAGTTCCGCGACGAGCGGCCGGACGACCGGGCGACGCTGCCGGAACGCGTCGGCGAGGTCCGCTGCGGTCGCGATCCCGAACGCACGTGCCGCCCGGACCAGCAGGTGCTTGCGGGCGTCCCGCTCATCGGGGGTGGGCGCGTCGACGATCGCCGGAGGCAGCGCGCGTTCGGTGAGGTCGTAGACCCGCTCGAACGTCGGTGTGCGCCACGCCGTGACCTCACCGGTCCAGAACAGGAACTCGAGTGCCTTCTTGCCCCGATCCCAGCCCCACATGTGGTCGGGCTTCACGCCGCGGTCCTCGAGGTGCCGCGCACTGATCGGACCGCGCTCCCGGACCGCATCCCGGACCCGGGCCACGTAGTCCGGGTGGTCGCGGGCGACCTCGACGAGCCCGGACCACATCACCCCGCGCCGGGCCTCCTCCATCCGCCACCGCAGGGAGGGTTGGAGCGCCACGTCGATGACGGATGCCTCGTGGCCCCAGAACTCGAACGCCCGGCCGCGCGCGATCAGACGATCGGCGAGGTCGCGCGGATGGTCGCCGAGGCGCGCGAACAGCGTGAGTTCGTGGGCCCGGGCGACGACGTTGACCGAGTCGAGCTGGATCGCGCCGACGCGCTCGAGCACCGCCGCGCCGTGGCGCACCGTGATCGGGCCGGTCGGACGCGCACGGGCGAACCCCTGGGCACCGAGGACGGTTCGCCGGACCTGATCGGCCCGCACCGTGGCCCGCACGTCAGAGCCCGGCGACCCGCAGGGTGATCTGGGTCGGCAGCGCCGACGCGCCGAGCACCCCGGTGCGACCACCGGTGTAGGTGCCGGTCCCGCCGGTGACCGCCGAGTACCTCCCGGTGCCCGCGAGCACCTCGATGGTCCCGGCGAAGGTCGCGCCCTCGCCCGTCGGCACCGTCGCGCCAGCGACCGAGCCGAGGATCTGGGAACCGTCACCGAAGGTGAGGGTCAGGATCGCCGACCACGGACCGGCGCCGTTCACGTAGGTCACCTGCTCGGCGAGCGAGACCCGCACAGCCTGACCCTTCGCCGGACCGGCGCCGACCGTCGCACCGGCCGTCTCCACCGCGGTCCCGATGAGGCGCGTCCCGGCGGGGGTCTCGAGGCTCAGGAGTCGGTTCTCGGTCACGCTGAGGTCCGCCGCGATCGCGATCTCGGTACCGGTCGCGCCGGTGCCCACCGGGGTCGAGAGGCCCGCGCCCTCGGCGATGAGCGCCGCCGTGAGGATCACCACCGGCTTCGATGTCGCGTTCGACCCGTAATGGGTCAGGCCGGCGCTCTCCACGAGGGACTCGCCCGCCCGGATCCTCACCGTCCTCGGTCCGGTGACCGTGCGCACCGTGCCGTTCCTCCCGGTGATCGTCACCGTGCCGGAGGTGATGCGGTAAGAGAGGACGCCGGACTGCACGGACGCGATCTGGGTCCCGTCGTGGAAGTGCTCGGTCAACCTCGACTTCGGCGCGATGCGCACCCGCGTCAGGTACAGCACCTGCCCCGGGGCGTTCGCCGGACGCGACACCGAGAGGACCGTGCGCGTGATCCCCTTGGCCCGCACCACGCTCCCGGCCACCGGCAGGGTCGTGGTGGACGCGCCCGTCGCACCGATCGGAGCGCCGCGGGTGACCCCGGTCCCGCCCGCCTCGGCCCACGCCGCCGACCCCAGCGCCAAGGTCGTGGCGACAGCGGTTGCGGTCAGGGCGGCGCGGACGGACGTACGCATGGATCCTCCGGTCGAGATCGGCATAGGAGATTGATGCTACGCAGATCGAGGGCGGCCGGCGCCGTCCGAATGGCACCGGTCGGCGCGGTCCGGCATGCTTGCCCACACGGCGGGGCCGATGGGTCCCCGATGATCCGGAGCGGCAGATGACTGAGATCATGCACCCCAGCGTCGAACTCTTCTCGGCCCACATGCAGGCCGAGCTCGACGGCGACCTCGACCGAACGATGGCGACGATGTCGCCCGCGCCGCACCTCAACCACGTGCCGGTCATGGCCGGTGGGCACGGCGCCGAGGCGGTGCGCGCGTTCTACGACCGGCACCTCGTCGGCCAGTTCTTCCCTGAGGACGTCGAGTTCACCACCGTGTCGCGCACGGTCGACGAACACCAGGTGGTCGACGAGATGATCATCTCGTTCACCCACACCCGCACCATCGATTTCATGCTCCCGGGCGTCGCGCCGACCGGGAAGCGGGTCGAGGCCGCGTTCGTCGTCATCGTCGGCGTCGCGGACGGCAAGGTCACCCACGAGCACATCTACTGGGACCAGGCCTCCGTGCTCGTGCAGCTCGGGCTCCTGGACCCGGCCGGGCTCCCGGTGAGCGGCGCCGACCACGCCCGGCTCGTCCTCGACCCGACGCGCCCGTACCGGACCGACTACTGACCCCGACCATGTCGGGCCGTCGGGTCATCGGGTATCTTCACGGCTCGCTGCGGATGTAGTTCAGCGGCAGAACATCAGCTTCCCAAGCTGAGAACGCGGGTTCGATTCCCGTCATCCGCTCCACACATCGGGCCGCCTCCGGGCGGCCCGAGTCGCGCCGGCTGCCCCATTCGCGGCTGCGCGATAGGCAACGCTGCTGGGTACTTGCGCGCAGAGTGCGAACTGCGCCGTGCACCCGCCTCACGCCAGCACACGAGTCGCCGGAACCTGCAATGCTCGGACGCGTTCGACGCGTGCACACCGGGGGCAGCCGGCGTACCGAATCCTTCGGTCCGACGAGATGCTGCCTCCACGAATCGGAGGTCGAGTGATGGATCAGAACGAAACCGGGGTCGGTCGGGTCGCGGATCGAAGGGAGTTCCTGCGGACGGCGGGACTGCTGGCCGGGGGCGCGTCAGTCGCTGCGGTCACGCTCGGCACGGTTGCAGCCGGCGCCATCGACACGCCGCCGACCGACGGCCCGCTCGACCGTCCGGCGAAGGTGAGCGCGTTCGGCGCAGGGTACGTGATCACCGACGCAACGCCGGTCTGGCGGCTCTGGGACACCCGTGATCCCGAGTTCGACGCGTACGGGAAGCTCGGGCCCGGCGGCATCCGGAACGTCATCACCCCGTACACCGACGCCACAGGGGTCAACGGCGTCATCATCAACGTGACGATCACCGACACGGAGGGCGCGGGCTTCCTCACCGTGTACCCGAAGGGCCCCCGGCCCGAGACCTCGACCATCAACTGGTACGGCACCGGGCAGATCGCTGCGAACTCGACGCAGTTGTTCCTGTCCGGGGGACCGAGCGATTGGAACATCGACGTGTACTGCGGCGGCGGCGGGCGGACCCACTTCATCATCGACGAGATCGCCTACCTCGTGGCCGTCCTCTGAGTCGGGTCGCCGACCCGGACGAGGACGGCGGAACATCGGGCCCGACCCGCGGTCGACATCTGCGAGGCTGAGGACCGTGGAAGCGCTTCGGGAGAGCGGACATCCTGGCGAGCGGGTCTCCGACACGCTGCGGGACGCCGTGCGGCAGGAGTTCGCCCGCATCCTGCTGCCCCCGTACGGAGTCGTCGCCTGCATCGTCGTGAACGCGGTGCTCG